>NZ_CP049249.1:600000-897500 GCF_011046895.1 Rhizobium rhizoryzae
GGCGACTAAGGTCCGTTATCTGGACCAAAAGGAAGCGTTCTGATTGGTGCATCTTGGGCGGGAGTAGGTCGTGGAGCCAACGCCCGCCCATTGACCCTGATCGGCATGAAACAGCATTAATAGATTGTCGACGAGTTGATGATATGTTTATCCTGAATCTGCGAAGCATTTTCGAATATTATAATTATTCATCTGCAGGATATTAGATGTGATGCAAAGCTGGGTGAGAAGACTGTGTCTGACAGCTTGCCTAGCATTGTTTCCTCTTTTTGCGGTAGAGGCGCGAACCGTACGGTTTGAAGTCAAAAGCCAGCCACTCTCACAGGTCATCGATATTATAGCCGATTTAGCCGGCATTCCCGTACAGAAGCTCGGAGACGTGCCGGGGAGACTGGAAAAATGGAGTGCGCATGGGGAGGGTATCGCTGTTTTCCAGAAGCTGGCTCAAGATGCCAATCTCTTTTTCGCCTATGACGGAACCAAGGCGATCGTCGCGGCGTCCAGCGAGGTGAAGACCACCGTTCTGCCGCTCGGAAATTATGATTGGGTAGCGGCCCAGAACATAATCAAGACGTTGTATCCAATCGTTCCGGAGAGAACGCTCCGCTTCGACAAAGCTACAGGAATGCTGACAATCCGGGGGCCGCAATTGTTCAACGATACAATCGCAGCAGTCTTGGCCAAACCTCAGAATTCAACGATCAAAGTCATCCGCGGCGGCGCACTTCAAGAAATTTCCCCGAAATCGATGCGGTAACTTGGTCGGAATCCCCTGTCGAGGAACTCAGGCATGTCCAAATTCAGGAAGGAATTTGAACTGATCCACAAGATCCGCTCGATCCGCGCAGACCGGGCGGAGCGGAGCATGGCGATTGCAGAAGGCCAGCGCATGCAGGCGGTCATCGCGCATAATGATGCCACAGCTCTCAAAGATGAAGCAAAGCAACGGGTCCGCGATATCGATTCGGACCGTTTCGCGGCTCACAACAGCCAAATCTCCGGCAGAGAGTTGAAGGAGGGGGCAATGGCAGCGCGAGAGGCAAAGGCTCGACTGCAAGATGCAGCCTCCGATGTCATCGTAAAGAATGAACAGCGGGAACAGGCAACCTGGAACGCGACAGTCTGGAAAGAGATTTATAAAGCAAGCCAGAGAAAGGTCATCAAGACTGAAGCCATCCTCGAGCAACTGGCGGATGAGCCTGCAACAGAGAAAGATGCCAGAGTGTAGAAGGGGTCGCGAAAAAGACTTGAACTCACCGAGTCTGTCCCCATCCTACGATAGGATGAAAAGATAAGGCTCGTTGCTTCGGTTCGATGCGAAGACAGCCTTGCGCGGAGCCTCACTTCTTATCGGGTGTTACCTTGGACGGCGGGCCGGATCTGATTTCGGCACCAATGCGATGACGGGCTGACCGGACCTCCGGACTGCCATACATTTCCTTCTGTTCTCGCTTCGCTTCGGTCTTTGTCATCCGATGCTCATGGCGAAACAGCGCCCGCGATATCCTGATGTCGAAACCTGCCGTGACAACCAGAATGATGGCGATGATCACCATCAGCGTATTTGTGACACTTGCAGAAAGACCGAGAGCACATTCAGCAACGCCGCATAAGGGTGCCCAAAATAGTGCATTCATGAAATAAAGTAGTGTGGCCGCTCCTGTAATCAGCATAACGATACACTTAACGAGACCTTTCAGAAACTCAGAGAGGCTCGACAGGGAGAAGATGTTTTTCAGCCCCTGTGCAGGATTCAACTTGCCGAGATTGAAAGCCATGTTTTTCATCGACATGAGCAGCCCTTCCCCATCAATGATCGCAGACACAAGGGCAGCAGCCAGACCCAGGAGCAAGGGAGCCATGATCAGGTTTGAAACCTGATCGGCAGCAGCATAAAGCGTCGCGGCCAATCGGTCTTTCGGCACGATGATGGTATGCTCAGGCAGAATTGTCAGCGGGAAATCGAAGAAGCTGCTTGCACTTTGATAGATCCAGCTATGTGCCAAAATCAGGAAGCCGCTGATCACGATAACGGAGGCAGCGGCTGGCACATCTTTCGAATGAGCAACCTGACCCTCCCGCTTCAGCCTGTTCAGCTTGATCTGGCTGGGCGGTAACTGCTTCTCTTCGGTATCGTCATTTTTCGACAATTTCCACCTGCATTATCTTGATGATCTGGCCGAAACCTTTTGTCCACGTATCTTCAACATAGTGCCCAATGAACACTGTATAGACTGTAAAGACAGCAAGTACTGCTACATTCTTGAAAACTGGAAGTGCATCATTGAGCGGCAGTTGCTTGGCCGCGCGGCCGATATAGGAAAATGACAGTTCGACTGCGAATGCCACGATCATGTAAGGAGACGCGAGAACCGCTCCGACCTTGAACAGCGTAACGAAGATTTCCACCACCACCGTCAGTGGCTCAATCTCTATTTTCGGTGAAACCTCCAGAACCGGCCAGAAGACAAAGGACCGGTAAAAAATCGATATCATATCATAGAGACCGCCTGCACTGACAAAGAGCATCAAAGAGAGGGCCAGGAGCACGGATCCAAGGGTCGTTGTTTCCAAGGCATTGACTTGGTCAAATATGTTCGCCTGGTTGGCACCTCGGTAGACATCCGTCATATCGCCCGCAGCCTGGGCAGCCCAAAAGGGTATGCCGAGCCCAGCTCCCAGCAAGACACCGAAACAGAACTCCTTTGCGGACAGTAACGCTATATCGGCGTAACTGATGGATTCGATCTGCAACTGCGCATGGGTCACGAGGATCACTGGCGCAGAAAGCCCGAGGGCCGCACCAAATCGAACGATCCCGGTGATGTTGAAAAGTGTAAAGATTGGGAAGATCGCGAAAATTCCCAACGCACGCGATCCGCTTAGCAACAGGGCGGTCGCCAAAAGAACCCTTTCGTCGGCCTGCAGAGTCTTATCCTTGCGTTAGCGAACCATATCCGGAAAATCATTCAGGATATGTTCTGCATGTTGAACCAGAGGAGAAACAAGCGCCCCGCCACTTGCAACCAGACCGGCAGATAGAACGAGAATTTTCACGATCTGCGAAATGGTCTGCTCCTGAATCTGCGTCGCCGCCTGAAATACGGCAATCAAGAGCCCGATAATGGCTGCTGCGATCAGCAAGGGACCAGCAAATATGAAGGTCGCCATGGATGCCGCATTGATTTCGCTGATGACGAGGTTCGGATCCATGACTACGAATGACCCCGCAAGCGACTATCGGGGGAATGATCCGAGAAAGCAAAGCCTTCGCCGCTCCAAGGTGTCTCTGGAAGCTGGTGCCGATCAGTTTGCATAGGTCAGCACCAATCCTTCCAGTAGACGCCGCCAGCCATCGATGGATACGAAGAGCAACAGCTTCACAGGGGTGGAAACGACGGTCGGTGACATCATCGACATGCCAAGCGCGACGAGAATGGCCGAAATGGCAAAATCGATCATCAGAAAAGGCAGGTAGATCAGAAAGCCGATCTCGAATGCGCGCGTGAGTTCTGTCACCAGGAAGGCAGGCGCGAGAATTGTCAGATCATCTTCGCTGAAGGTCACACCGGGCGCATCGTTCCAGATGCGACGTGCTGCTTCTATGAAGAAAGTGCGGACTTCCGGATCCGCATACTTCTTCATAAATTGCACAAGCGGTTCGCTGACGTAATTGAAACCAGAAAAAAACGTCGCAGACGACGTAAACAGGGCATTGTGTGTGAGATATTGTTCCCAGGTGGCCTGTAGAACAGGATTCATGATGAATGCGGTAAGAACGATGGCGACAACGAATATCAGCAGATTCGGCGGGGTCTGCTGAATGCCTATGGCATTTCGAACGATCAGCAATACGACTGATATTTTGGTGAAGGAACTTGCAACGACGGCAAGAACCGGCAGCATTGAAACCGCTGTGAGGGCCGCGAGGCTCTGGTAGAGCAGCATATCCTGGTTCATGGGTCTGCCAGCGTGGTGATCTGTACGGCAGTAAGCCCATCAACGGTAATCAACTTGCCCCGGCCGATCAGCACGCCTTGAGCAACGATTTCGATACCGCTTTCTTCCAGTCGTTCCAGTTCGAAAACATGGCCGGGCTCAAGGTTTTCAAGTTCGGAGATCGGCAGGCTCAAACGGCCAGCGTTGAAGGCAATCTTGATCGGAATATCTCCGATATTGCCAGGCGCTCCTTCTTCTTCAGATGCCAGGTTGTCATCCGCGACACTATCCATCATTTGCCTCACTGATTGCTGCGTCCCGACGGTGAGTGGCGCAGTCAATTCAAATCCGTTTTGCCGTTCAATGACGGGCACCTTGATTGTCTCACCTATGACCGCAGTCCAGTCATGTGATCCACCAACCGACAAAACGATACCGTCGCCCAGGCGCAGCGATCGGATTTGGCTGGCGGTCAGAACAGCCCCACCGCGGCGAAATGCAATTTCCAAATTCAGATATTTCGGCTTTTCCCGCGGAAGCGAGAGGGACCAATGCCAGATCCGCTCGAGGATCGAACCACTGAAGCACCCGGCAACGTCGAACTTGATGTCATCCACCTCGATCTCAAAGTAGGCATTGGCTTCAAGAGGTGGTTGCTTTTGAATTTTGCAAAGTCTGATGCTTTGCCGTGTTCGCAGAACAGCCTCGAGGTACCGGACCAGATCCTCGAAAATGAACTCCAAAATCAGCGCGCGCGCACCAGAGGGCACCTCGTCCCATTCAAGAGTGGGTTCGCGCCGAGCAATGAGCAGATCCAGCCCCTGCGCATCCAGATACAGTTCGGTTGTTTCTTCCCCGCCGACGATTTCCACGAGGTAGCGCTTCACTGCGACATCGCCCTGACCTGCTCTGGCTACAGGACGTATGGAATAGGTGGCAATGCCCGTATCAAGCGTGTAGGCCTTCCTTCGCCGCAATGCTCGTTTTAGCGGACCTGCACCCAAATCGTAGGACAGCAGTGAAAGCGCCTGTTGATGCTGCATCAGACCAACTCCTGAAGCGCTCTTACCGTTTCATCGAAGCTTCGGTTCTGGCCCTTTCCGTCGTAAAGCAAAGCGTTGATGGCATCCCGCTTCTGGACGGCTTCATCCACCTCAGGGTCGTTGCCAGCCTTGTACTCGCCGACACGGATCAACAATTCGACGTCGATGTATGTCGACATCAGGGATCGGACTTTGTTCGCAGCATTGGCATGGTCTTTGCTGACGACGGCTCCCATCGTACGGCTCTTGCTTTGGAGAACATCGATCGCGGGATAGCGCCCGCTTCTCGCTATACGCTCCGAGAGGATGATATGGCCGTCCAGAAGCGAACGGGTTTCCTCGGCGATCGGATCGTCAGTATCGTTCCCTTCGACAAGGACCGTGTAAAATGATGTGATCGAACCAGTCGCGGCATTGCCCGTCCGCTCGAATATCTGAGGTAGGGCGGCAAAGACCGATGGTGGGAAACCGCGACGAACAGGTGGCTCACCTGCTGCGAGACCAACTTCACGGAGAGCTCTAGCGACACGCGTCATGCTGTCGATAACGAGCAGAACACGCTTGCCCCGATCACGGAAGTATTCCGCGATGGATGTGGCTGTCAGGACCGCCTTGTAACGCTCCAGGGCAGGCCGATCAGAAGTGGCCGCCACAAGCACCATGCGAGACGGTTTGTCATCCGGAAGATTGTGTTCGACGAATTCGGCGACCTCGCGACCACGTTCACCAATGAGAGCGCAGACGGCAACATCCCATGCGCCTGCCTCAAGAATCCGCGAGATCAATGTCGATTTGCCTGCGCCGGGGGGGCCGAATATCCCTACCCGCTGGCCTTCACCGCATGTCAGCATCGCATCGATGGCCGTCACGCCGGTTTCGAAGGGTCTTGATATGGATCGACGCGACAAGGGATCGACTGGAGCCCCATTCAATGGCTGCAACCGTGAAGACTGGTCTGGCTGCTGCTGAAAGGGTTTACGGATAACCCGCCCGTGCGCATCGATGATCGCCCCGATCATGAAGTCCCCCACAGCCACGCTTGGAGGCCTTCCTGTGGGTATCACTTCAGTCCTGAGCGACAACCCCACTGTATCTCCGTGCAGAGACAACAGCACATTGTCGCTCTCGATGCCCACGACTTCGGCGAGACCAATCAACCCCGTGCCGGGCTCGCGCAATTCGCACAACTCACCCATGCGAACCAGGGGCATCTCCGCCCGAACCATAAGCCCGGAGATACTGCGGATACGCCCGGCGACACGGCGCGTTTCCGTCCGTTCCAAGGCCTGTTCGAGCCTTGAAATCACATCAGCCACGTCGGATCGCCTCCAGCAAATTCGCCAACTGATCCGCCAGTCCTATCTGCTGTCGCGTCCCGTCAACTTCAAGAAGCAGTTCGTTACGTCCGACGTAGGCGTCCGCAACAACGGTCAGGCGAGATTCCAGGTTTCGCAACGCCCCGACAACGAAATCGAACTCGTCGGGGGATACGCGCAGCTTAAAGCCAGTAGCAGCGGTCGATTGTTCAATGGCAGCATGCACGACGCGCCTGACGCGCTCGTTCTCGGGCATATCGCCCAAAATCTTTTCAAGGCCCTGGATAACGATCTTTACAATCCGATCCTCGAAATCGAAAAGCTCACGCTCCGCTCGAGCCATCGTTTCCTTCAACCGAAGTTCCATCTCACGCAGAGCCTGAGTTCGACCCTGCGCGTAACCACGCTCCTGAGCTTCGCGCATCGCAGCAGAGATTACATATTCCAGATCAGCGTTACGCCTCGAAGCCGCTGCCAACAGATCCGACGCGCTTTGCACAAGCCCCATATCCTCGGATCTGATGATGGTCGACGTTGGCGCAGCAGTCATACCTCTGCCTCGCGGTCGACAAGATCGAGCATCGCCTGATTGACGAGTGTTATCGCCTGAGAGCCCGGAATGGATGCTATACCGCTGTTCTCTGTCGCTCCCGGTCTGATCCGCCAACGGGGATCGATGCGATTATGGCGAGCCCAAATTTCCATCATGACCCAGCCATCCGCCTCCATGTGCGCGAAACATTCCTCGAGGTCGTTGTAGTTACGAATCGGGACCTCGACAGTAATGTTGGCATAAGTCAGAATTTTTTTCATGCTTGATTTATGAAAATTCCTCCCAAGGGCATCTATATCAGATCGAGTGAGATGCGTACGGAGGCTAGGCAAGCTTAAAGTTACCCCTAATATTTTAGCTGTTTCTTTAATTTCGTTTTCTGATGTTAATAGGAATGCTTCAACGAGGCGGTTTGCAGGAGGAATCGCGCCGAACTCATCAATAACCTTCCTATACAACCGATTGGTCAGCCGTTGAGTCTTAACAAGTCTTTCCAACACATCCGGCGGAATGGAAGAAAAAAGCGGGTGATTGGACAGAGCTGCGTTTGCCAGGATCTCCCGCCGACGTCTCCCTGCCGCAATCTCCCCCGGTACGGCCATTTCAATGGGCCTGACGCTGCTGTGGCAGAACCAGAATTGCAGCGGCTACAGCGGCAAGCGCGGCGGCAAGTGCAATCAACAGAACCCGACCGAGAGACGAGGGTGCAGAATTGCTGCTACTATCCGTTGCTTCTTCTGGAGCAGCGACCTGCCCTGCAGGACGGAAATTCTCGCGGTCGACAGGAATGACGGGACTGGAAACAACCGAAACATCTTCATAGGAGAGGCCGCGCACACTGTTCACGACCAATGAACGCGTCTTGCTCTCAATTGTCGCCAAGTCCGCCTCATCACGGTATCTGATGAGCACGGAGGCGCGGGATTGCTCGCGCACCAGACCGCGGCCGTTATCCTCGGGAAGCACGACATGAACCCGCGCTTCCGCGACGCCCTCAATTTCGGACAGCGTCTGTGACAATTGTTGCTCAAGAGCGTAACCCATCCTTGCCTTCTGTTCGAAAGGCGTGACCACAAAACCAGTGCCCGGGAATATCTGCGCAACAGAGGCATGTTCATTTCGTGGCAGACCATGGTCCGCCAGGATCGCCAAAATGCGCGCCGAATCTGCTGATGATCCCGTCAAGCTGTAGCGTCCGTCCTCTCCTTTGAGAGTGCTGACCTGAAGCCCGGCACGATCGAGGATGAGTTGTGCATCCAGCATGTCTTTCTGGCTCAACCCGCCAATTACTTCCTTCGAGCAAGCCGTCAAAAGCAGGAGCGACAGGAAGAACGAACTGCGAAGCAACGAACTGCGGATATTCATTCTACTGTCCTTGCGTGAGACGCTTGAACGAAGCGAGCGCCGTCTGCACCAATGCACTTGCAACGCCGAGGCTTGCCGAATTGCGTTGCGCGACCTCGAACTCATCGATGGCAGCATCGACAATATCGCTCCCGTCGGAGCGCTCTACTTCTTCTTCGACCCGAATCTCCACGAGAAGCGGTCCACCCGATCGACCCTGCGCGCCCATCAGTTGCGGCGGCAACTGAGCGAAAAAGGGTGCAAACGTCGATGAACCTGACTTGGCACCATCGGAGCCGACATAGGTTGAGGGCGCAGGGTCCTTGGCCTCGTAAGGCGAAATACGACGGCGTGCGTAGCGATCGAGCGGCGCGGCAGAAGCAGTGAACCGAGCGGGGCCTCCAGGTGATGCTCCGCTGAAGCGCGCAATCAGTTCACCCTTCAATGCCTCAAGCTTCGAATTGCCGCCAGGAGGCCCTCCCAGGGCGTCTGCAAGTTTAGCAACGTCTTCGGCAGTATTCATGGCTTATTACTCCAAACAAGAAGCCATATCGCTATTTCTATTCTTCCTTACCTTCGTCGACCGCCTCCTTGACGGGATCAAAGAGTTTGCGCTGCAACTCGGCGTTCTCCATCATCCCTTGCATCATCATCGAGGTGAATGCCTTGCCGTCCGGGCTGATCTTGCCTGCTCCGGCGCCTGCACTAAAGTCAGTTGTGCCCATTTCGCCAAGGCCGGACGCGGCGGGGGGCGTACTACCTGAAATCTCCATAGCCAAACCTCCGTGCTTGTTTTTGATGCTCGAAGGATACTTTCTAGTAATTCTTTGTCAAATATTTATTGTTAACATATAGTTAAGTTAACCATATACATACCATATTATATTTCACTGATATTTGTTATGAATCATTCTGCTTCATGAAAAGGATAATGCTCGCGCCTTTCAGCCGGAAAACGCAAGATAGCTCCAAATTTAACGAATTTTGTCACCGGCTATAGCATGCCTGTCACCGATGATTGCGACACCGACGGATCTGATCGCTGATCCTGTCGACCGGATTCTCAGGTGAGGACGTCGTAATGCTGCATATAAACACAGACGGATTTACTGCCGGCGCAAGATTATCAACTGGCGACGACCCAGTAATGTTGGAAAAGGCCATGCAGTTGACCGGCGGACGGGTAACCATTCGCCCCAATTGCAATACATTTCGGTTTGATCACCGACAGGCTCAAATAGGCACAACCTCTATCACTGCTTTACGTATCGACGGGGGCTGTACGATATCCCGGCAGGATGCGGCCGATCGGCTGCTGGTGTTTCTTCCGCTACACGGCGCCGCAAAGATTCAAGTGGGAACGCAATGCCTCGACGCGACGCCCGATGTCATAGTCCTGGCTCCGACGCGGCAGGTCTCCGCACTCGACGTTCCGGCCTCACGCGCTCATCTTGTGCTTGAGATACCCCAGGCGGATCTGCGCAGCAAACTAGGTAACCTGGTAGGCCGTACAATACACGAAAGTCTTCAGTTTCAGTTGACGTTGAAGATAGATACAGGCCCTGGACGTCTTTTAAGCTTGATAGGGCGTGCCCTGGCTGAAGGCTTGAACCAGGACATCAACTCCAACGCGTCTACGCTTCAAATCCTGTCAGATGCAGTCGCAAGCTGCCTCGTGGAACTGGTATGGCACAACTATACGCCGTCCGTTGATAGCGCTACCAATCTTCTCACGCCAAAATATATCGAGAACGCCATTGCCTTCATGCAGGCGAATTTGCACAAGCCGCTTACGGTTGACGCCATTGCTGCGGCGGTCAGTGTTAGCCCCCGATCATTACAGCAGGGGTTCAAACAGTTCCGCGAAACAACCCCTATGGCTTACCTGAAAGAGTTGAGACTGCAGGCTGCCCACAGAGAACTTCAATGGGCGCCGCCAGGCGTTTCAGTCAGTGATATTGGACGCAAATGGGGTTTCTCGCATTTGGGACGATTTGCGGCAGAGTATAGGGACAGGTTTGGCCGCGCACCGTCCGGGACGCTCAAGGGCTTTTAAGAGCGCTAACGAAAGAACAGATTTTTCAGGGGCAGAAGGGCGGATCCAATCGCTGCGCCATCCCCGGCGACTTCACTTTGCAAGAGAGAGGGCAAAGCGCGAGGAGCAGGCATTCCTGTCGGTATAAGTTTCCTCGCTATGTCCTGCAGGAGATAGGCGACCAGCGACTGCGGAACGCGCCCGCCGAGAACGATGGCATCAGGATCAAAGATGCCGAAGATGGCCCTGAAGAGGTGCAGGTATGTATTGCTGACGTCATCGATCCATTGGAGGACACCTGGCAGGCTCATGTCGAACCGGTCAAGCAGGCCTTCTACATTGGGGATATCGACGCCGTTTCGTTGAACAAAGGCGTGAAGCCCGCGAAGCGAGACCCGATCCAGTTCCTCCAGGCCGGAGAGTAGGTAGCGATAGTTTCCGGCATTTTCGTGAGATCCCCTAAACAAGGCTCCGTTCGATACGAGTGCGCCGGAAACATCTTTGTCGAGGCTGATGAAGGCGAAGTTTCCGATACGTTTGCCTACGCCAGTCAGGCTCTCCCCGATGGCCGACGCGGCAGCAAGGGTCTCCGAGAAAACAGGCACATTCCACATATCACCAAGTACTTGCGGACAACGCAGGAGATTAAAACCCTCGTCTTCCGAATTGGCCTTGATGTCACTGGCCATGCCAATGCCGCAGAGTTGCTGACGTCGAATGCCCAGTTCACTCAGGACGCTCTCGAGCATCTGAACAAACACGGCCGATGAGCGCTTATCCGTCAAAGTGACCGAGGTCACGCATTTTTCGAGTACCGGAATACCGCTGAAGTTTACCACACTGATGCGCATGCTATCGTCGTCGATGGCTATGCCCAAAGAGTACCGCACGGCATTATTCAATTGCAGCATGGGACTGGGCTTGCCACGGCCATTGGGTTTTCCGCGTTCGGTAACGACCAGGCCATCTGCAATTAGTCCCTCAAGTATCCGGTGGACGGATTGTTGGGTCAGATCTGTCAGATCCGTAATATCCGCTCTGGTGATCGGTTGATGACACCGCAGAACATCCAGCAGCATCCGCTGGTTACTCGTGTATTTTTGCATGCCTGTCGCTCTGCTGATTAAACAACATCAGTCAGCTGAAATAAGACCCTAGAATCACAGCTAATTAAGCATTTAATAACATAAACGACAAAAGAATATTGGTCATCCAGATGACAAAAGGCGCCGGATGTTTCCGACGCCCCTGCCCCGTCAGCCGCGAGCGGCCTTACGAGCAATACGCTGGCGAATAGAGTCAACATCCGCGCGTGGAGTCGCCGCAAACAGCGTTCTGGTGTATTCGTGGCTTGGATTGGAAAACACCTCGTCTCGCGTGCCGTATTCGACTGCTTCTCCGTAGTACATCACCATGACTTCATCTGCGATATACTTCACGACAGACAGATCATGGCTGATGAAAACGTAAGTCAGGCCAAATTCGTCCTGCAGGTCAGCCAGCAGATTGAGAACTTGAGCCTGTACCGAGAGATCGAGCGCCGAAACAGGCTCGTCGAGAACAAGCAGCTTCGGATTAAGCATCAGAGCCCGAGCAATGGCGATACGCTGGCGCTGGCCGCCTGAGAACATATGCGGATAGCGATTGTAGTGCTCTGGTCCAAGCCCGACCTTGATGAGCATTTCCGTTGCGCGATCACGCCGTTCGGCAGCCGACATCTTCGTGTTGATAGCCAGGGGCTCGCCGAGCACATCGCCAATCTTCTGGCGCGGGTTCAAAGAGCCATAGGGGTTCTGGAAAACGATCTGCACCTTCCGGCGCATGTCAGCCGTCAGATGTCCAGGTCTCGTATCAACAAGCTTCCCATCAATGAAAAGCTCACCTGCGGTCGGCTGGTCAATGAAGGTCAGAATACGAGCGAGGGTCGATTTTCCACAACCACTTTCGCCGACAATGGCCAATGTCTTGCCCTTCTCCAGCTTGAACGACACACCTTTCACGGCGTGCACGATCTTCTCCGGCTTGAAGAGGCCTTGAGGAACACGATAGTCCTGCTTGATATTGCGGATCTCGAGCATTGTTTCAGCCTGTTTCAGATCGGAAGGTCTCATCGAACATCTCCCGCAAGTTCAGCCGTGGAAACAAAGTCGGAAACGGTGCTGAGCCGGTCGCCGGTGGCATTCTCCGGCAGAGCGGCCAGAAGCGCGCGGGTGTAGGCGTTCTTCGGAGCCTCGAACAGAGACAGCACATCGGCCTCCTCCATTTTCCGCCCTTTGTACTGCACGATAACCCGGTCCGCTGTTTCTGCGACGACACCCATATCGTGGGTTATCATGATCAGGCCCATGCCATGTTCGGTTTGCAGATTCATGAGGAGATCGAGGATTTGCTTCTGGATGGTGACGTCCAATGCCGTCGTGGGCTCATCTGCAATCAAAAGCTTAGGATTGCAGGCAATGGCCATGGCAATCATCACGCGCTGGCACTGACCACCAGACATCTGATGCGGGAAGTGATTGAGCCGTTCTTCCGGGTTCGGCAGACCAACCAGCTTGAACAACTCGATTGCATGCGCGCGTCGCTGCGCCTTGCCCATGCCCATATGGATCCGCAGAACTTCCTCGATCTGGAAGCCAACGGTAAAGCACGGGTTCAGGCTGGCGATCGGCTCCTGGAAAATCATCGCCATGTCTTTACCGATCAGCTTTCGCCGTTCTGCATCGGGCAGTTTGCTGATGTCGCGACCCTGGAACTCGATCTTGTCAGCCGTGATCTTGGCTGTCCAGGGCAGGAGGCCCATGACAGCAAGCATGGAAACGGATTTTCCGGAACCGCTTTCTCCGACAATCGCAAGAACTTCACCTTCATTGACCGACAGTGAAACACCGTCGACGGCCTTGAACCAGCCGCTAGCGGTTTCGAACTGAACGGTCAGGTTCTGAATATCAAGGAGCGCCATGATCAGGACCTCTTCATCTTGGGATCGAGCGCATCGCGCAGCCCATCACCCATGAGATTGATTGCAAGAACGGTGATCAGGATCGCAAGGCCTGGGAAGGTAACCACCCACCATGCGCGCAGGATGAACTCGCGTGCTTCTGCCAGCATCGTGCCCCATTCCGGCGCCGGGGGCTGGGCTCCCATTCCCAGGAAGCCAAGTGCAGCCGCGTCCAGAATAGCGTTCGAGAAGGATAGCGTTGCCTGTACGATCAGGGGTGCCGTGCAGTTCGGCAGGATGGTCCTGAACATCAACCGGAATGGACCCGCTCCGGAAATCCGGGCAGCGGTTACGTAGTCACGTGTCTTTTCAGCCATGACGGCCGCGCGCGTGAGGCGCACGAAATGCGGCTGCAAGGTCAATGCAATCGCGATCATGCCGTTGGTCAGACTCGGTCCAAGAATTGCGACCAGCACGAGCGCCAGCAGCAATGAGGGAAATGCCAGGATGATATCCATCAGGCGCATGATGACCGTATCGACCCAACCCCGGTAGTAGCCCGCAATAAGGCCCACCAGAATGCCGCCGGTCAGCGAAAGCGTGGTGACGAACAGACCGATGAACAGCGAATATTGGGCGCCGTAGATCAGGCGAGACAGAATGTCTCTACCGACTGCATCAGTGCCGAGCAGGTAGGTCGCACGTCCGCCCTGAAGCCAGGATGGCGGCACCAGAACGGCGTCACGGTACTGCTCGAAGGGCGAATGCGGCGCGATCAGAGGCGCAAACACAGCCACGATGACCAGTGCAATAAACACAACGAGGCCGATGACCGCGCCGCGGTTTTCGGAAAAATAGAACCAGAATTCGCTGAGCATCTGGCGGCGCAAAGCCGCGCTGCTCACTGTTTCTGTCTTGGTCGTTTCTGCCATGGGATTTTCTCCTTCTTAGTGGCGGATACGCGGGTTGACGAGCCCGTAGAGCAGATCAACGATGAGATTGACGATCATGATGATAGCCGCGATCAGAAGCAGCCCACCCTGGATAACCGGATAATCGCGACGGAAAACACTATCCACCATCCACTTGCCGATACCCGGCCAGGAGAAGATCGTTTCCGTGAGAATGGCGCCGGCCAGCATCACACCGATCTGCAAACCGATTGTTGTGATAACGGGGATCATGGCGTTGCGAAGGGCATGCAGGCCCACGACGCGGAAAGGGGAAAGACCCTTGGCGCGCGCAGTGCGAATATAATCCTCGGACAGCACTTCCAGCATTGCCGAGCGCGTCTGACGCGCAATGACGGCGAGAGGAATGGTTGCCAGAACGATGGACGGCAGAATGAGGTGGCTGACTGCCGACGAAAATGCGCCTTTCTGACCGGAAAGCAGGGAGTCGATCAGCATGAAGCCTGTCACCGGCTTGAAATAGAACATCAGCGATATGCGGCCAGAAACCGGAGTCCATTGAAGAATGCCGGAAAACAAAATGATGAGCAGCAGGCCCCACCAGAAGATCGGCATCGAATATCCGACAAGGGCGATGCCCATCATGGATTGGTCGACAGCAGAGCCGCGCTTGATTGCCGCGATGACGCCAGCTGGAATGCCCAGGGCGACGGCAATGATGATCGCACAAAATGACAGCTCCACGGTTGCAGGAAATAGCGCCAGGAACTGCTTCAGAATAGGCGTTTTCGAAACGATCGAGGTGCCGAAGTCGCCCGTGACCACACCGCCGAGATAATCAAGGTATTGGATGACCATAGGCCGATCCAGACCG
Organism: Rhizobium rhizoryzae; assembly: GCF_011046895.1. Taxonomy (NCBI): domain Bacteria; kingdom Pseudomonadati; phylum Pseudomonadota; class Alphaproteobacteria; order Hyphomicrobiales; family Rhizobiaceae; genus Affinirhizobium; species Affinirhizobium rhizoryzae. The sequence goes on from NZ_CP049249.1 coordinate 614,954, forward strand.
AGTTGCGCACTGATCTGCGCATGACGCTCGGGCGACATGACGCGTTCGCCCGACAGAAGGGCAACCGGATCACCCGGCAGCAGACGAATGAACGCAAAGGCAATGATCGATACCCCGATAAATGTCGGGATCAAGACGGCAAGCCGTCTCAAAAGAAAGCCAAACATGGATGAAACCTGCTTATTTTTCTTGGGTCTGGCGGTTCCACGGAGTCGGCCGTCGGAAGTGCCAGCCTTCATCTGACGACAATCTGGTCGTCCAGGCTGAGGAAAGGCCGCGGAATGCTCTCATCCCGCGGCCCAGTTTGGGATTACACCGAAAACTTACTCGGTGATGTCGACATTTTCAAATGTGAAATCGCCAAGCGGGCTCTGAACGAAGCCGGTCACATTCTTGCGCATGGGCACGATGGACAAAGAGTGGTCGAGCGTTGCCCAAGGCGCTTCGCGCTTGAACACGACCTGCGCCTCTTCATAGAGCTTCGTGCGTTCTGCCTGGTCGGAGGTGACCTTTGCCTTCTTCACAAGGGCATCGAACTCCTTGTTGCACCACTGAGCGCGATTGTTGCCGCCCACAGCATCGCATCCGAGAAGCGTATCGAGGAAGTTGTCCGGATCGCCATTATCACCGGTCCAGCCCAGCATAGCCGCGCCGTCACGATCCTTGGCCTTCGAACGCTGCAGGTATTCAGCCCACTCGTAGGACACGATCTCGACCTTCACGCCGATCTTTGCAAAATCATCCTGGATGATTTCGGCAGCGCGACGAGCGTTGAGCATGTACGGGCGCGAAACCGGCATAGCCCAGACCTTCATCGAAAGGTTCTTGACGCCTGCATCCGCCAGCATCTTCTTGGCTGCTTCGAGATCGTAGCTGTCGTCCTGGACCTTGTCGTTGTAGGACCACATTGTCGGCGGGATCGGGTTCTTGGCAGGCGTTGCCATGCCCTGGAAGACTGCTTCGACGATCGCCTTCTTGTTGATCGCCTTGTTCAGCGCCTTGCGAACTTCAGGCTTGTCGAACGGCGCCTGTGTCGTGTTGTAGGCGAGGTAGGCGATGTTGAGACCTTCCTGCTCCATAACCTTGAGGTTGCTGTCGGACTTCATCGACGTCACGTCGGCAGCATTCGGATAAGGCATCAGGTGGCATTCGCCAGCCTTGAGCTTCTGATAACGAACAGCGGCGTCCGTGGTGATCGCGAAGACCAGATCGTCGATCTTCGGTGCGCCACCCCAGTAGTCGGCGTTCTTCTGGAAGCGGATGACGGCATCCTGCTGATAACCGATGAAGGTGAACGGACCCGTGCCCACCGGCATCTGGTTCAGCTGCTCCTTCTTGCCAGCCTTGTCCAGGCTGTCGGCATATTCCTTGGACATGATCGAAGCGAATGGCATCGCAAGGTTGGCAAGGAAGGGTGCTTCCGGACGGTTCAGCACCATTTTCACCGTCAGGTCATCGACCTTCTCAACCGACTTGATCAGTTCCGGGAAACCCATGCCAGCGGCATATTCCCAGGAAGCGCCAGCGATATACTGGTTCCACGGATTGCTCTTGTTGATCTGACGGTCGATGGAAAATACCACGTCGTCCGCATTCAGCGTACGGGTGGGCTTGAAGAACTCGGTGGTCTGAAACTTCACGCCGGAACGAAGCTTGAACGTATATTCCTTGCCGTCCTCGGAAACCTTCCAGCTCTCAGCAAGCGCGGCTACCGGCTTCGTCGTGCCAGGCTCGAACTCGAGCAGGCGGCTGTAGACAGGATGAGCAGAGGCATCGAAGGTGGTGCCAGCTGTGTAGAGGCCCGGGTCGAAACCTTCCGGCGAACCCTCGGAGCAGAAAACGAAGGTCTTCGCGCTCGCGGTGGTTGAAAGGAAGGATGCTGCGAGAAGGGCAGCGGCGAAACCAAGTTTATATTTCATGTTCATCTCCCGTCGGCAAAGGCGAGCAGTCACCCTGATGCCGTAGTTTCAAGATCTTTGAAGCGCGAGTCTCATTCAACTTCTTGTTTTTGGCGCCTTTTCGCGAAGCGGTGCATAATGGACAGCTTCAGGACGGATTGTGCCCCGTGGTCCAACATGCCGTGCCCGCTTGTTGCGGCGTTCAACTCTCATATCTATTAGGCGACCCTTGTAAAGAGCCTGAACTCTCAACTTTGCCATCTATCCGATGAATTTATGAGCACCTTTCCAGATTGGAAAGATATATGGCTCTGTGAGAAATAATATTGCGCATTTGTCGCGTCGCAGCAAAATCATCACGCAACCGCGCAAAGATACGAAATCCTGTTTCACACCTCTTCCGTGAACGTAAAAAGCCGGCAAATGCCGGCTTCATCGTTTCAGAATCAATCAGGTCAAGGTTTCAGTCTGAAGACTGATAGCTCTTGTGGGGCCAGGATAGCCTCCCCAAGCACCATTTCGCAGTCCGCTGGTATTGACCATGGGCTATCGCCATAGTTGAATGCGAAACTCAGGTCGCCACGGGTTCGAATTCGGATATGATCCGGCACTTCGACAATGGGAATGTCGGCTTTCGTGGCGACATGCCTCACTGCTGCGGCAAGAAGTTTTTCGTCTGGCCAGCAGGCAAGGTAATGGACACTGCCCTTCTTCGTCAGTGCCGGATCGCCATTAGCGAATGTGGAAAGAACCTCTGCGTCAGTCTGTAGATATTCTCGCCAGCGGATACCGTTCCCTGCTACCGCCCCGGAAACGGGATCTGACAGACCGGGCCGAAGTGTCGACACCTGGATCACCCGATGGCCGGTCATCTCGGAAAGCGAGCCGGGCGGCAAATTGTCCGGGATCCGGAAATTGCGATCGCGAGAGCCTGTCCTAGCACCAATCAGGATTGTTCCGGTCGCGGCCTTGAGCGCCGCATGGGCGGCCTCATCGACCTCCGTCATGCATGGTACGAGAACGAGGTCATAACCCTCGAGAGAAGCACCGGGACGAACGAAGTCGATATCGAGACCGAGACGACGGGCGGCTTCATACCAGCGGAAGCAAAGTTCCTCATAGCGGAAGTCTTTGCCCTGCGGCTGAATGACTGTTGTCCAGTAGCTCTGATAATCAAAGACCAGTGCGACACGTGCCTTCCGGGTATCGGGAAGGACTCCGAGGCTGGCGAGTTCCTGTGCTACGCGCTGAGCTTCAAGCCCACCAGGAGACAACTCATCCAGACCGGCAAGATTGAGGCCGGCATGCATCTGTTCTTGTGCAAAGGTCGCCTGACGCCAGCGGAAATAGCTGACGACTTCGGCACCATGGGCAATGGCTTCCCATGTCCACAGCCGTACCATGCCCGGCTTGGGAACAGGGTTCCATGGAGCCCAGTTCACTGGCCCTGGTTGCTGCTCCATCACCCAGAACCGGCCGTTTCCGACCGCCCTGTAAAGGTCGTGATGGAATGGCGCGATATCGGGATGGGATGTTTCCGCCCAGCGATTTCGTTCTGCTTCCGAAAAAGGAAATTTCTCTACGAAACCGATTGGGTAGCTGTCCCAGGAAGCGAGATCCAGATTATCGCCGACCTTGAAGTGGTCGAAATCCAGGATAAAGCCCATGAAGTTATGCGTGATCCAGCGATCAGGCGAATGCTTGCGAATGATGTCGCATTGCATCTTGTCATAGGCGGCAACCTGGTCGGAATGAAAGCGCCAGAAATCCAGCCGCGTCGCGGGGTTTGGTTCGGTCACCGTAAGGTTCGGAAGCGCTACGTCATCGAAGCTCGTCAGTTCCATCGACCAGAATACGGAACCCCAGGCTTCGTTCAACTGATCCGGCGATTGATAGCGCATGCGCAGCCAACGCTTGAACGCCTTCAGATCCTCCGGCCCCCAGGAAATGATCGTATCGTGGCAGCCATATTCATTGTCTGTCTGCCAACCGACGAGACCCTGGTGATTGCCGTACCGTTCGGCGACAATCTCGACAATGCGCTTGCTCTCCTTCCACCAGGTTTCGGAGGAAAAGGTATAATGCCGACGTGAACCGAAGCCACGCGGCTTTCCGTCCTTATCATAGGGAATGATATCAGGGCATTCATCCACCAACCATTTCGGCGGCGTCGCAGTCGGTGTGCCGAGCACGATCTTCAGTCCGGCACGCGCCAGAATATCCATTGCACGATCAAGCCATTCGAACGCGAACTGGCCGCGCGCAGGCTCCAGTCGGGACCAGGCAAATTCGCCGATACGAACAAAACGGATTCCCAGCTCGACCATGCGCCGGGCGTCGGTTTCCCAACGAGCTTCATCCCAATGTTCAGGGTAATAACAAACGCCCAGCATTATCGTGTGAGATCTCCGTTGATGACCGCATTTCCCTCCGCGTCGAAGAGATGGCAGGCCTTTGCATTGATGCCGAGTTGCAGCGTATCGCCGGGCTTGGCCGAAGCGAGACCATCCGCCTTAACGGCAATTTCGGTGCCGTCGGCGAGCGCCACAAAGAATAGGGTTTCGGAACCGAGATATTCGGCAAGCTTTACAGTCCCGGCAATCGTCGCATCTCCCTGCCCGCCAGCATTGATGTGCTCGGGGCGCAGGCCAAGCGTCATTTGACCGAGACGAATGGCTGCGGTGCCGACATTGATTGCTACCGTCCCACCCGGCAGCCGAATGTTTGCCAGACCGTTCTCGACAGTCTCGATCTCGACTTTCAGAAAGTTCATCTTCGGCGAACCGATGAAGCCCGCCACGAACAGATTGTTCGGGCGATGGTAGAGCTCCAGCGGAGAACCAACCTGCTCGATCCGGCCCGCCGAAAGAACCACAATCTTGTCAGCCATGGTCATGGCCTCGACCTGGTCGTGGGTGACGTAGATCATCGTGGCCTTCAGATCCTGATGCAGCTTGGAGAGTTCAGAGCGCATCTGCACGCGCAGCGCCGCGTCGAGGTTGGAAAGCGGCTCGTCGAACAGGAAGACTTCCGGATTACGAACGATAGCGCGTCCGATGGCGACACGCTGACGCTGACCGCCGGAGAGCTGGCCCGGCTTTCTCTGAAGCAATGGCTCAAGTTGAAGCATCCTGGCCGCCATTGCCGTGCGTTCAGCGATCAAAGCCTTGTCATGCCCGGTCATCTTGAGGCCGAAGCCGATGTTTTCCGCCACCGTCATATGAGGATAGAGCGCGTAGGACTGGAAGACCATGGCAACGCCACGCTCGGAAGGTCCGACACTGGTCATATCCTTGCCACCGATGGAAAGTGCGCCGGAGGTAATTTCTTCAAGGCCAGCAATCATTCGCAGCAGGGTAGATTTGCCACAACCGGATGGGCCGACGAACACGCAGAACTCGCCGTCCTTCACATCGAGGTCGACGCCTTTGATGACGCTGAGCGCGCCAAACTGCTTCTTCACGCCGCGAAGGTTTACGTCAGCCATGGGTCTTGCCTCCCTCTTGTCGTTCTAGTTCAAGCATCAATGCACTTTCGGGTCGCAACATCGGTAGCGGCAAACCGCTCAGGACTGCATTTCGGAGATCAAATGAGATCTCACCTGCCAGCAACCGCCGTTGCCAATCCGACATCCGGATGAAATCGGGTTCGGCCGGAAGATGCTTTCTCATCCTCCACTGGCCCCCAAAGCCTGCAAGCCTTTCTGGCAACCTGAGCGGGGCCGGCTGTTCGCCCACCATTTGTGGCCCTTGCGCAATGAACAACACGATCTTGTGCGCATTGGAGGCGCCCCAAACGTAGCGGCCATCCTGCGGCTCCAGCTGGAAATTTGCGCCGGGCGCATGCAGCAGATCCCGAAGCCGCTTGTATTCCGCGATGTAGACGTTCAACTCGGACTTCTCTTCTTCAGAGAGTTCAAGCGGGTTGAGCTCGACACCCAGATGGTAGGCCATCGCCACCAAAGCCCGGAAGGACAGGCTGTGACGCCGCCCCGTCTGGTGATTGGGTGACGCCGAGATATGACTTCCGAGAATTTCGGGAGGAATGAACAGAGACGCACCGCGCTGGATCTCCAACCGCTCCAACGCATCAGTGCAGTCGGAAGTCCAAACGCGGTGCGTCCGCGCCAGAACGCCGTAATCGATGCGCCCGCCCCCCGACGCGCAACTTTCGATTTCGACGTCTGGATGCGCCTGCCGGATCCGGTCCATCAAGGCGTAGACCGCGCGGGTCTGCGCGGAGATTGCTGCCCTGCCATCACGACCGCCAGCATGGGTCAGGTCACGGTTCATGTCCCATTTGATGTAGGAGACGGCGTGATTGGAGAGCACCGCATCAATCTTCTCGAAGAGATAGTCCCTGGCCTCAGGACGCGTCAGATCAAGGACGAGCTGATTGCGCGACAGCAGATGCGGCCTGCCTTCCACCTGCAGCGCCCAATCCGGATGTGCCTCGAACAGACGAGAAACCGGATTGACCATTTCGGGCTCGAACCAGATGCCAAATTGCATCCCGAGACCCGTGACATGATCGACCAGTGGCTTAAGGCCTTCAGGATATTTGCGCGGATCGATATCCCAGTCGCCAAGGCTCGTGGTGTCGTCGTCCCGTTTGCCAAACCAGCCATCGTCCAGAACGAAGCGCTCGATCCCGATCTGCGCGGCGGCACTGGCCTGATCCTTCAACGATTGAAGGCGATGATCAAAGTAATTGCCTTCCCAGGTGTTCAGGGTCACCGGGCGGGGGCTCATCTTTCCTTCCGGCCAGTTGAGCAGTTCCCACCGCACGAAGGCATGGAAGGCCTCCGGATCCGGGCCTGCATAGGCCCACGGACTTTGATAGCTCTCACCCGGCTTCAGGATCGCCTCCCCGGCTTCGAATAATTCACCGAGGTGAACCAGCCGCTGGCCATCATCCGTTCTATCGATCACGATCTGATGGCCGCCACTCCATCCCAGCGCCACGCCGAACCGCTGGCCTTGGCCTCCCAGGTAGAGCATGGGAAAGCGATCATGCGACGTACGCCCGCGACGACTTTCCTGCGACCAGATACCGGTGCCCAGAGGCTCGCGACGGATCTGGAACTCTCGCCCCCACATGCCGGTGAACGTGCTGATATCGACATCGGGCCACGTCACGGGAAATGTGCCGGCCATGCACCGATCAAGCTGGTAGGCGTCACTTCCCAGATTTGTCAGCGTGGTGCCCATGGCAATGATGCCAGAGGGATAGGCCGACAAGGTGATGGTGAGTGCGAGCTTTGCAACGTCGTCACGCGCGGTCAATGTCGTCGTCTGGCCAGTTGCTTCGACCGCCCAGTTGCCGAACTGCGCAATGAAATCTTGGCCTTGCCTATGGCCGGATATCGCGGGCCAACCGAAATATCCCATTCCGCCCGTTGGCAGCAGGACGCTGGCGGGAACCGCGACATCCATGCCGTTGATCCGGCTGGAGCGATCGATTTCGAACAGGGCATCAGGCTGCAGCCGACCAGCTCCGAAGCTCAGAATTTCCGGCATGCCGAGAGCAGGCAGACGCAAGCTCAGACCGAACTCGGGCGAGCCAATGTTTACGATGGTGGTCATCCCTTGGTCGCTCCGAGCGTCAGGCCTGCAATGAAGTGTTTTTGCATGAGGAAGAACATCGCGACTGGCGGAAGGGCCGCGATGATGGATCCGGCCGAGACAAGATGCCAGGCGGCAACCCATTGACCGTTCAACGAATAGAGCCCGGCCGTGACCGGCATGGCGTGCTGCCCTTGAACCAGCACCGTCGCCCAGAAATAATCATTCCAGACAAAGGTGAACACGAGAACGGACAGAGCGGCGATGGCCGGACGCATCAACGGCAGGACGATGTAGCGAAAGATCCGCCACTCAGAGACACCCTCGACACGGGCAGATTCAATCAGCGCGAATGGAAGCCCCTTGATGAAGTTTCGCATGAATAGCGTGCAGAACCCGGTCTGAAAGGCAACATGGAAGAGAACAAGACCGAGCGTTGTATCGTAAAGCCCTGCCTTCAGCGTCATGTCTCGGACAGGCACCATCAGGATCTGGAACGGAATGAAATTTCCCGCCACGAACATGAAGAAAAGCAGCAAGTTGGCGCGGAACTTGTAGACCGCAAGCGCAAAACCCGTGAGGCATGACAAAGCTACAGCGCCGATAACGGTGGGGATCGTAACCTTGAAGGAATTGAGGATGTAAAGCCCGATAGGCGAGTCCCTGAACACAGCCGTGTAATTCTCGACGCCGCCGAAGCCGGACGGAATGCCGAAATAGTTGCCGGCAGCGAGATCACTCGCAGGGCGCACCGAGGTTATTGCGACCCCGATCAGCGGCAACAGCCAGAGAACCAGCGCCAGAGGAAGCACCACCTTGTAGGCGGTCTGAGCGAACGGAGACGCTTTCTGAATGGGAGTAGGAAACATCAGCTATTCCTTTCCTGCATCAGCATGCGCACGATGAAGAGCGTGATGAAGATCATCATGATCAGGAAGAGAACCACGGCTATCGCAGCCCCATAGCCCATCCGGAACCCATATTCCGACAGCGCCTGCTCGTACATGAAATAGGAGAGAACCTGGCTTGACCCGTAAGGCCCACCGGAGGTCATGATGGAGACCAGGTCGAAGGAGCGCAGGGAGCCGATGACTGTCACGACCATGGCGATGAAGGTTGCAGGTGCGAGCTGGGGCAGGACCACATACCACAGCAGCTTGATGCCCTTGGCGCCGTCCATGCGCGCCGCTTCAACCTGTTCGGGATTGATGTTGTTGAGACCCGTCAAATACAGGATCATGCAATAGGCGGTCTGCGGCCAAAGGCCCGCGACGATGATTCCGTAGGTCACGAAGCGCTCGTCCGCCAGAATGGCGATCTGCTGTCCGGTCAGATTTTCGATCAGCTTCGAGAACAGCCCGAAATCCGGCGCGTAGAACCAGGTGAAGATCAGACCAACGACAACCTGGCTGATGACGAAGGGAAAGAAAAACAGTGACTTGTAGAGCCGGATACCGGTAACCGTCTGGTTCAGGAATAGCGCGACGGCGAGACCGGCCGGAATGGAGAGCAGATAGAGCACCAGCCACAGAACGTTGTTCTTCAGCGAGGTGTAGAAGGAATTGTCGCCCATCAACTCGACATAGTTGCCAAGGCCAATCCAGACCTTATCGCCGAGACCATCCCAGTCATGAAAACTGATCCAGATCGACTCGATGATCGGAAAGAGCACGTAGATAACGAACATCGCCATGCCTGGCGCCAGGAACAGCCAGGGCGCAAGCCTTTGCTGGTTCTTTTTCCAGTAGCCGGTTGACGACGGAACAGCCTCGCTCATGGTCGCGCCTCTGTTGATGACGTTGCGATAGATCGGGCAGCCGCGTCCGATGCACGGTCGCGACTGCCCCAAGTCCGGGAGGAGGACTCTACTTGTGTACGCGCTGACGGATCTTCTCGAGGCGCTCCAGGATGGCGTCAGCCTTGTCCGGCTTGACCATGAATTCCTGGAAACCCTCCATGCCGGCCTTTGCCATTTCGGCGTTCGCATCACGGTCGTAGAACTGCGCGAGTGCATAGGCACCCGAAAGCATTTCAAAGCCTTGCTTCAGGAACACATCCTGCGGCTTTTCGGCCTTGTTGTTGACCGGAAGCTGGCCGAGCGTCGCGTTCATCTTGCTCTGCGCAGCGGGCGATGCGACATAGGCGAGGAATTTCTTCGCGTCTTCCTTGTTCTTGGCCTTGGCCGGAATGTGGAAGGTGTCTGTCGGAGCCTCTTCGGCGACAGGCAGGTTCGGCGTGATCTGCGGGAACTGCAGGAAGCCGATCTGCTCCTCCTTCAGGCCGCCGCTCTTCATCGTCGCGACGGCGAAGTTACCCATCAGGTACATGGCGGCCTTGCCCTGAACCATCTGCGGTACGGCGTCCTGCCAGTCGATGGCAGCATGGTTTGCAACGAAGTAGCCCGGCTTCACCAGTTCTGCCCACTTGGCGAACACGGCCTTTACGCGCGGATCCGTATACGGAACCTTGCCGGAAGTGAGGTCCATGTGGAACTCGTAGCCGTTGACGCGCAGGTTCAGGTAATCGAACCAGCCGCCGGTTGGCCACAAGGCCTTTGTGCCGATTGTGAAAGGCGTGATGCCCGCAGCCTTCAGCTTTTCGCAAGCGGCCAGAAGCTCGGCCCAGGTCTTGGGAGGCGTAATGCCCTGCTTCTCGAAAATGTCCTTACGATAGTAGATGCCCCACTGATAGTAGGTGTAGGGAACACCCCACTTCTTGCCGTCAATCGTCATCGAAGATGCTGCGGACTTGAGCTGGTCATTCAGTCCATTTGCGGTCCAGACATCCGAAACATCGGCAAACAGGCCAGCCTTTACGAAAGGCTCCATGCGGTTGCCAGCATACCATGCCGCCACATCCGGCGCATCGGCAGTCAGAAAGTTGCGGATTGCCGCCTTATAGCCTTCGTGGTCGAAGTTGTTCCACTTCACCTTGATGTCCGGATGCGCCTTCTGGAAATCGGCAATCAGTTCCTCCATCGCCTTCTTCGGCGCCGGATCGGAATGGTCCGAGTTGATCACGATTTCACCCGCGAATGCCGTGGATGAGAATAAGGCAGCAGACAAGGCAAGGGCCTTCAGGCCGTTGAAAAAGGTCATGTTTTCCTCCCGATGACCGTCATTCAGTCGCTAACGCCCGACACCCTGCCGCCAATTCGATGAACGCGGATCCGGGTTTCAAGCATGACAATATCATTTGCTTTAAAACCGTAATGATCTACCGTCATTCTATCGATCTTTTCCGGAATCCTAAGATGGAACGTTTGGCAAAAATCAATAATGACGAATCCGTCCCGGTTCATCCTGACCATGACCCACGACATCCGCTCGTCATATTTGGAGATCATCGGTTCTGTGCGGGAGAATGCCTCGATGTGCAGCGCATGGCCGGGCCGCACATGCATAGCCAGATTGAACTTAATTTCGTCCTTCGTGGACGCATGAGCTACTGGTTCGATGGGCGCGAGTTGACGATTGATGAAAACCGCCTTTGCCTCTTCTGGGGAATGATCCCGCATCAAGTCACGGACCGGGAGGAAGGCACGCAGTTCGTCTGCCTCTATGTGCCGATGTCGGTGCTCCTGGGTTTTCCCAACCTCAGCCGGTTCCGCAACGCCGTCTTCCGCGGCGCTGTGATCGAGGCGATGGAGATGCGCCCCTGGGAAAGCGAGGTCTTCAAGCGCTGGCGGGATGAGTTGCTATCCGGTGATGCCGAACTGATGGAGATCGTTCGCTCTGAACTGACAGCGCGGGTCATGCGCATCGAGCGCGAAGGATGGCGTGATCTGAGGGAGCAAGGTGACGCAATCGCAAGCTTGGGCAAAAGAGATGCGGATTGGGTCATTCATGTCGAGAAAATGCTAAGATTCATTGGAGAAGGCGCCTTGAGCGAAATCTCCGCCGAAGATGTGGGGCGGGCTGCGGGCCTGCATCCCAACTATGCCATGACACTGTTCCGCAAGGCGGTCGGCATGACCATCAATCAGGCCATCATTCGGCACAGACTGGACACGGCACAATCGCTTTTGATCGCAACAGATCTGCCGATCACGGAGGTTGCCTACGAGTCAGGCTTTGGTTCGCTCTCCACGTTTTATGAGGCATTCCAGCGTCGGTTTAAGGAAAAGCCCGTTCTGTATCGCAAACGCCTTCGCCCTTCCGGCTAATCGGAACAACCAAGGATCGGCGGCCGGTTTCCCGGCCACCGCCTTGCCCATCAGCCTGCGTGGTTCAGTTGGAGACGAGAAACGCCGGCGGCGACGTTCAAACCTGTTCCAACCTGAGCACTGACTGGCTGAAGGGCAAAATTCCTGGAGTTTCCGCCAATCAGCGCGTTGGCACCGACGCCGACCCCGGCGGCAGCAGACGCGGAGGCGCCGACATAGCTGCCAGCCAGCGAGCCTTCGCCGATGCGAGACGCAGCAGTGCTGACAACCACCCAGTTGAGGTAGGTTTTTCCCGTCACGCCAATATCGAGACCGAGCTTGCCGATCGAACCGGTGTAACGCTCAACCTTGCCATTCTGCTGACGGAACTGGCACTGCACCTTCTTGCTCGAACCGAGGATCAAGCCCACGCCACCTTCGATTTCGCAACTCAGCGCACCGATACGCTGACCAGGCTCCGCTGCTTGGGCACGGGAAGCTTTTCCGCTTGCCGCAAAGGCGGCCGGAGTTGCTGCGAGAGATGCGATTGTGGCGAGAAGAATGATCTTTTTCATAATGTTCTCTTCCTTCAGAAGCTGATTTAGCTATGGTCCGGGATGACCGCGTCATTAACAGCGATATAGCGAGGCAGATGGAACCGTGGCTGCACGGCGAGGTCGGCCAGAACGCTACGTCCGGTGAAGACTTCAGCGATAGCAATCGCGGTCTCCAGTGTATCGGTGGAGTCCACCTCACCTGTCAGGACAATCCGACCATCCTCGAAGGCACAGGTAATGCTGCTTTTTTCGAGTCCCTGCGCATAGGCAAGGATCGACTGCAAGGCAGCACAAACACTGTGATCCTGGGGGTGTCCGCGCATCTGAGAACGTGCGTGTGCGACAATCATCATACCTGCCTCGCTCACGGGTTGATCCGGAAACTACTTGAGGGCGGACTTCACGGAGTCCTTGGCCTTGCCGACAGCGCTCTGCGCTTCGCCGGCAACCTTGTCGGCCTTGCCCTCGATCTCGAGGTCACGATTGCCCGTTACCTTGCCGACGGCTTCCTTGATCGTACCCTTCGCCTGACGGGCAGCACCTTCGATCCGGTTCTTATCCATGATCCTACTCCTTGTTTCAGTTGGGCCAGCAGCGCTTCATTGCGCTACATGACTGGAGATAGGACCGGAAACGGCGCTGATGCAGAGAAAGAACTACTAATCCTGCTAGTAGGTTTTCACCTTTTTTTGCCTTTCGATGTCTTTTTGGCAGAAGATGCACCGTTCCCGCTGAACCCACGCTCGCGCGCCCATATCACGGCTGCGGCACGCCGATTGACACCGATCTTGTTGTAGAGGGACGCCACATGATTGCGAATGGTATGGCGCGACAGGCAAAGCGCATCGCCCATCTCGGCATCACTCAAACCATCGCAGATCAATCCGAGAATCTCGCTCTCTCGCTCGCTTAGATCTCTGAGTTCCGCGGACGGGCTTTTCCCGGTAGAAGCCTGACGCAAGGTGGCGAGGCGATCCACGACAGTTCTGCTGAACCAGGATGTATCGGCCATGACGCTTTCGATGGCCTCGATGAGTTCCAGTTCCGACCGTCTTCTTTCCGTCACATCCTGCACCGACCACAGCACGCACGCATGGTCATTGATCTCTACCCGTTCTGCAGAGACCAGACATTCAGCCGTATCGCCATTTGCCAACATCATACGCATGGCGACGTCCCTCACAGGCACATTGTCACGCAAATGCTGCTCGATTTCCTTACGGGCCTTCGTGTCTTCCCAAAGCTTCAAATCGGCTGCCGTCTTTCCAATGACAGATTCGATCTTCCTGCCACTCAGCGACGAGAAAGCTTCATTGACTTCCATGAAGACGAAGTCATCCAACCGCGCGATTGCGGCCGGTGCAGGCGACAAGCGGAATGACTTGGAGAACCTCTCTTCACTCTGGCGAAGAGCGTTCTGCGCCTTGCGACGCCCATCGAGATCGGCAAAAGTAAACAGCATGCAGGGCACCTCACCGACAGGGATGGGCTCGCCCGCCACAATGACCAATCGATCTCCACCATCCGGAAGCGGTATCAGGGCCTCGCGCTGACGTATGACCCTGCCTTCCGCCAGCTTGATCATGGCGTCATCACCCGTCTCGCAATTGGAGAACAGTCCGATTTCCTCGACCATCTTGCCCAGCACATCGTCTTGGCTCAGTCCGGTCATTTCCATGAAACCCTGGTTGACGCGGATGAAGCGTTGGTCGTCCAGCCTGCATATGAGTCCCGGCGCGGGATTGGCGTTGAAGGATTTTTCGAAACGCTTTTCTGCCTCATAGCGCGGGGTTTCGTCGCGAATGATCAGCACCAGAACATCAGGCTTGGCACCGGCGTCTTCGAGGATCAGCGTTCGCACGACATGAACCCAGCACGCGTCAGGATCGCTGGTCGGAGAGACTTCGATGGTGACCCCGTCCAATGCTTCCCCGCCCAGTAGCCGTTCAAGCGGGTACTGCCCCTCGTCGAGCGTGTGGTTGTTTCGATACCGAAGAGTGAAGCGGCGGCGGTAATCCGCAACAGTCTCGCCAAGTCCGGCAAGATCTTCCACGCGGTGGCTCTTCAGGGCTGCTTCGTTTGCCCAACCGATCCTGCCATCCAGCTCCACAAGGATAAGACCGTCTGTCAGGCCTGCGATAAGCTGCTGCAGGACGGTGCGGTTTATGCGTGGTGCTTCAGCGGCTTCGTTCATGGAGATCCGGTTCCAATTTGAATGGACCTTAAAGTGTGAACGATCTTGTGCAGGACAAGTGGCATTATCCTGATGTTGAACTCGGTGGAAAAGACGTCTGGCGACTAAAGAAAATAAACAAAGGGTTTACGAGGATCATTTTTTTGCCACGCGCGTTGATGAGGAAATTCACAAGCGTCAGCATTGCTGAGTCGAGAACTGCCGCACCAAACGCATAGAGTAATACCCAAGGAGTAAACCCATGAAGAAAATCCTCGCAGTTGCCATCTCTGCTCTGCCCGTCATTGCAAGCGCTGGCACAGCATTTTCAGCCGACACCATATCCCGCTATGACCGCGCTCCGGTTGCTCAGGAGCAGGACCAGCGCGGTGGCGTGCGCATCGGCTATCTGGATTGCACGATCGGTGGCGGCGTTGGCTACGTGCTCGGTTCTGCGAAGGAAGCTGACTGCGTCTTTACGTCCGCGATGGGTGGTGAGCCGCTCGACCGTTATACGGGCGTTGTGCGCAAGATGGGCGTAGACCTTGGCTTCACGACGAAACAGCGGATGGTCTGGGCCGTTTTCGCTCCGACTGCCGGTTACCACCGCGGTTCACTCGGCGGCCTTTATCAGGGCGCAACGGCTGAGGTAACCGTTGTTGCAGGCGTCGGCGCCAACGTTCTCGTCGGCGGCACGTCCGGATCGATCCACCTTCAGACGGTCAGCGTCCAGGGCCAGCTTGGCCTGAACCTCGCTGCAACCGGAACCTCTGTGACGCTTACTCCTGCAAGCTGAGGTCGGTAGTATCAATGAACATGAAAGCGTCTGCTCCGGCAGGCGCTTTTTTCTTGGCCTTGTCTTTATTCAGATTTACTTGAAAAGACTTGATCTGTGATCGCTGGTTCGATTTGGATCCATCGGCACATGACCAACCCACCGCTTCTATGCCGAACCGGAGTTCCAGATGACCGCACTCGTCGACAATGCCAAGCGATTGGCTGACCGCCTCCTGTCGTCCTACTCGGGTTCTCGACTACTTGCAGGCATGGCCGGAGCACCCGGATCCGGAAAGTCGTCGCTGGCGGATGCAGTAGTGGAAGAGATCAACCACAAGCGGCCGGGCTTTGCCGCGGTCTTCCCAATGGACGGATTTCACTACGACGACGCCGTGCTTCGAGATATGGGTCGCCTTGCCAACAAGGGTGCCATCGATACGTTCGATGCGCATGGTCTGAGACATATGCTGCAAAGGCTGAAGGCCAATGAAGATGATACAATCGCCGTTCCGGTTTTTGATCGATCCATTGAAATTGCCAGGGCTGGGGGTCGCCTCATCCCGCGTGAGACGGGCATCATCGTTTGCGAAGGTAATTATCTGCTGATGCGCAACGAGCCTTGGGACCGGCTGCATCAGATCTTTGACCTCACCGTTCTGGTTGAAGTGCCGGTCGAGGAGTTGCGCCGACGTTTGCGAGAGCGCTGGTTCTTTTACGGTCTCGACGAGGAAGGCATTCGTCGAAAGCTGGACGACAATGACATTCCAAACGGGGTGGCCATCATGGACGGCAGCATCGAACCTGATGTCCGGGTTCCAAATTGAATCCGCGATGCGCTTCAAGGACATGATTGCATGACTTCGGTTACTATGACCTGGCTTATTGCGGGCATGACCGCCTTTGGCGTCGTCGTCCGTCCTTTTCGATGGCCGGAAGCGGTCTGGGCGGTTGCCGGTGCTGCAATGCTCCTCCTCCTCAATATCATCGGTTGGAGCGACGCCGTCAGCGGCGTACTGAAAGGGTTCGACGTCTACCTCTTTCTCATCGGAATGATGTTGCTATCGGAGCTTGCCAGGCGAGAGGGCCTGTTCGACTGGATTGCCGCGATCGCTACCTCCGCTGCGAAAGGATCTCCGCGCCGTCTTTTTTGCCTGGTTTACGCAGTCGGCGTGGTTGTCACGGTCTTTCTGTCAAATGACGCAACAGCGGTTGTCCTGACACCGGCGGTTTAT
The DNA here is from genome assembly GCF_011046895.1 of Rhizobium rhizoryzae. NCBI lineage: Bacteria > Pseudomonadati > Pseudomonadota > Alphaproteobacteria > Hyphomicrobiales > Rhizobiaceae > Affinirhizobium > Affinirhizobium rhizoryzae. Next base: position 631,299 of record NZ_CP049249.1, read on the forward strand.
GCCGCCTGTCGTGCAGCGAAGGTAAAGGACCCTCTGCCCTATCTCCTGATCTGCGCATTCATCGCCAACGCCGCGAGCTTCGTCCTGCCCATTTCGAATCCCGCAAACTTGGTCATCTTTGCGGGTGGAGAGATGCCGCCCCTGTCCCGTTGGCTGGCGACATTCCTGCTCCCCTCAATTGCTGCGATCGCCATTACCTTTGTTTGCCTCTACGGGACGCAGCGCAAAGCATTGATGGCAGATGAACTGGCAGAAAACATTCCAACACCGGAATTGACACGAGCGGCAAAAATCTCTGGTATCGGTCTATGCATCACTGCCGCTGTGTTGGTCATAGCTTCTGCCCTGCATCTTGATCTTGGAATCCCCACCTTCATAGCCGGTGTCATCACAACCCTTGGCGTCCTGCTGCTCACCCGCCAGAACCCTCTTGAGGTTTTACGTGGGGTCAGCTGGAGCGTTTTGCCACTGGTCGCAGGTCTTTTCGTCGTTGTGGAAGCCGTGAACAAAACCGGGCTGACATCGCTTCTTGCGCAGCAGCTAGCAACGCTTGCGGCGGAATCAGAAACACAAGCGATAGCGATTGCAGGCACCGGCGTCGCGATTGTTTCAAACCTCGTCAACAACCTGCCAGCAGGTCTGTTCGCCGGAAGCGCGGTGCAGGCCGCGAATGTGTCAGATGCCATCGCGGGCGCTGTACTCATTGGTGTAGACCTTGGCCCGAACCTGTCGGTCACGGGGTCACTTGCCACCATCCTCTGGCTTACAGCATTGCGACGCGAAGGCATTCACATGAGTGCCTTCGCCTTCCTGAAGTTGGGCTTGGTGGTGATGACCCCAGCGCTTGCGGCTGCACTGGGAACTCTCATCCTGCAAAGCTTCTAGGTCATTTCGTACGGAGCATCTCGATGATGCCAGAGAAATCCGTCCCACCATGGCCTGAGGCCTCGAACTCGCGGTAAAGAGCCGCAGCCGCAGCGCCCAGCGGCGTATTCGCTCCGCTGCTGTTTGCCGCATCCTGGGAGAGCAGCAGATCCTTCAGCATCAGGGCTGCTGCGAACCCGGGCTGGTAGTCGCGGTTGGCAGGTGAAGTCGGAACCGGGCCCGGAACCGGGCAGTAGGTATTGACCGACCAGCACTGACCGGACGAGGTGGAAACCACATCGAACAGCGCCTGATGGGTCAGGCCAAGCTTTTCGCCCAGCGCAAAGGCTTCGCAGGCGCCAATCATCGAAATGCCAAGCAGCATGTTGTTGCAGATCTTTGCGGCCTGACCAGCGCCGCCGCCGCCGCAATGGACAATGCGTTTTCCCATGGCCTCGAGGATTGGGCGCGCAGCGTCAAAGGCGGCCTGCGTGCCTCCCGCCATGAAGGTGAGTGTTGCCTGCGCTGCTCCCGAGATACCACCGGACACCGGCGCGTCAAGGGAATGGCAATTGGCCTCGGCTGAAAGTTGATGCGCCTTTCGGGCTGAATCCACATCGATGGTCGAGCAATCGATCAACAGTGTGCCAGATGCAAGCGATGGCTTGAGCTCTGACCAGACGGAGAGCACATGCTCCCCCTTCGGCAGCATGGTGATGATCACGGTTGCGCCCTCGCATGCGTCAGCCAAGGACGAGACCGCCTGCACCCCGGCCTCTCCGGCTGCCTTGCGGCTGTGCTCCGACAGATCGAAACCGCGAACCACGTGGCCAGCCTTCACCAGATTGGCGGCCATTGGTCCGCCCATGTTTCCAAGTCCTACAAATGCAATATTCGCCATAATCAAAGTCCTCCCGATGCCATTATCTATTGTCTTCCAAAATCATCATCGCCGCTTTTTCCGCAATCATGACCGTTGGTGAATTCGTGTTTCCCGACGTGATCGTCGGCATGATGGAGGCATCTGCTATTCGCAGACGTCCAAGAGCCCGCATCCGCAATCGCGGATCGACGACGCTCTCCGGGTCCGGCCCCATGCGGCAGGTGCCGACAGGGTGGAAAATCGTCGTTCCGATCTCTCCAGCGGCTTTGACCAGTTCCTCCTCAGTCTGATAACTCGGACCCGGCTTATATTCCTGCGGATTATAGCGGGCGAAGGAAGGCTTAGAAACGATCTCGCGCGTCAACCGGATAGACTGCGCGGCGACCATCCGGTCACTTTCCGTCGAAAGATAGCGGGGCGCGATAGCAGGCTGTTGCGCAAAATCAGCGCTCTTTGCATGTACAGAACCTCGACTGTCTGGCCGCAGATTACACACGCTTGCTGTAATGGCCGGGAAGGTGTGAACAGGATCGCCAAACTTATCGAGGGAAACGGGCTGCACATGGTACTGCAGGTCCGGCGTTTCCTTCTCGGGTCCGGAACGGGTGAAGATGCCAAGCTGGCTGGGCGCCATCGCCATGGGGCCGGATCGTTTTGCCAGATATTCGAGACCGATCGCCATCTTGCCAAACAGGCTGGACGCCTTCTCATTCAGAGTTGGGACACCGGTCACCTTGAAAGTCAGGCGCAGTTGCAGATGATCCTGAAGATTTTCGCCCACCTGGCCGACTTCCTTGACAAGGTCGATTCCAGCATTTTGCAAAACCTCTCCCCGCCCGACACCCGACAGTTCCAAAAGATGCGGCGAGCCGATCGCTCCAGCCGAAAGCACTGTCTCGCGACGGGCATAGAATCGCTGATCGACGCCCCCGACGGATACCTCGACACCCTTCACCTCTCCCTGTTCGATGATGAGCTTTTTCGCCTGCGCCTTGGTCACGACGCGTAGATTGCCGCGTTTCATTGCGGGCCGAAGAAAGGCCTTGACCGTGTTCCAGCGAATGCCCGAACGCTGATTGACGTCAAAGTAGCCAGACCCTTCGTTGGTGCCTCGGTTGAAATCCGGCGTCTTGGGAATGCCTGCCTCTTCCGCCGCCTGCTGGAAGGCATCGAGAACCGCCCAGCGAACGCGGGCGGTTTCCACGCGCCATTCCCCACCGGCTCCGTGCATGTCATCGCCGCCCTTATGAAAATCCTCGGATTTCCGGAAAAGCGGCAAGACGTCATCCCAACCCCAGCCGGGATTGCCCATCTGTCGCCACTGATCGTAGTCGCGTGCCTGGCCGCGCATATAGATCATGCCGTTGATCGAAGAGCAGCCGCCAAGAACCTTGCCGCGAGGATAGTTCAGCGCGCGGCCGTTGAGACCCTGTTCCTTCTCGGTCTGGAAGCACCAGTCCGTCCGGGGATTGTTGATGCAATAGAGATAGCCGACCGGAATGTGGATCCAATGATAATTGTCGTTTCCGCCAGCCTCCAGAAGCAGAACCGTGTTCTTCCCGTCGGCGGACAGGCGGTTGGCGAGCACGCAGCCAGCAGTCCCTGCACCAATGATAATGTAATCGAAGCTATTCATGACACAGCTCGTGAGATGGGCAAAGGTTGGCATGGGCGCGCTCAATGCGCCCATGCGGAGTTTAAACTAGAAGCTTTGGTGCGATTATCGGGTTAGAGCCAGCGCGCCAGCCCGAATTTTCGGCCGATCCTTGAGGCCGCCAGTTCCCCCACCACGCCACGTCGGAAGACCAGCACGCAGATCATGAACACAGCGCCGGTGATGATCGTGACCGGGAAGCCGGTCGTTGCCAGATAATTGCCCAGCATGACCACAATTGCGGAGCCGAGGATGGGGCCAAGCATGGTGCCGATGCCACCAAGCAGTGTCATCAGGATCACCTCGCCGGAGGTCTGCCAGCCCACATCGGTCAGCGTCGCGAACTGGAACACAAGAGCTTTGGTGCCGCCTGCCAATCCGGCAAGCGCTGCCGACATCACGAAGGCTCCGAGCTTGTAGCGCGCGACGGAATAGCCAAGTGAGATCGCCCGTTGCTCGTTCTCGCGGATGGATTTCAGGATCATGCCGAAGGGCGAATGCACGAAGCGCCAGATGATGAAAACGCCAATCAGGAAGATCGCGGCCACGGTGTAATACATGGCGATCGGCTGGCTGAGATCGATGAAGCCGAAGAGATGCCCACGCGGAACAGACTGGATACCGTCCTCACCATGCGTGAACTTGGCCTGCAGGCAGAAGAAGAAGAACATCTGCGCAAGCGACAGCGTGATCATTGAGAAATAAATGCCCTGTCGCCGGATCGCAAAGAAACCCATGATGAGGCCGAGAGCGGCGCCGCCTGCAGTTCCGATGAGAATGCCGAGTTCAGGCGGCACGCCCCATTCCTTCACGCTGTGCGCGGTGAAATAGGCAGCGCCGCCGAAAAAGGCCGCATGCCCGAAGGAAAGAAGACCGGTATAGCCGATCAGAAGGTTGAAGGCAGCCGCAAAGAGAGCAAAGCAGAGCACCTTCATGATGAAGACCGGGTAGATCAGGAAGGGCGCAACAAGAAGCAGCAACAAGCCTGCAATGAGCGCAAGACGCCTCGCCGTGATCTCGGATTTCGAAACAGAACGGTCATCGAGGGCATCAGACGGGACGGTGGAGGTGTGAATTTCAGCCATGTTCTTACTCCCGTCCAAACAGTCCGGCAGGCCGGACCAGCAGGACTATTGCCATGATGACAAAGATCACTGTGTTGGAGGCTTCCGGATAGAACACCTTGGTCAGGCCTTCGGTAATGCCCAGAACATAGCCCGTTACGATCGCACCAAGGATGGATCCCATTCCGCCCACGACGACCACCGCAAAAACGACGATGATGATGTTGGAGCCCATCAAGGGCGAGACTTGGTAGATTGGCGCTGCCAGCACACCTGCAAAGGCAGCAAGAGCAACACCCAGCCCGTAGGTCAGCGTCAGCAGGATCGGCACGTTGACGCCGAACGCCTGCACAAGCGTGGAATTTTCCGTTGCTGCCCGAAGATAGGCGCCAAGCTTTGTCTTCTCGATCAGCAGCCAGGTTCCGATGCAGACTACCAGCGAGGCGACAACCACCCAACCGCGATAGTTCGGCAGGAACATGAAGCCGAGGTTCGTGCCGCCCGCAAGCGATGGAGGCGTGGCATAGGGCTGACCGGATGCGCCATAGTAGTAGCGGAAAATGCCTTCCAGCATCAGCGCAAGGCCGAAGGTGAAGAGCAGACCGTAGAGCGGATCAAGACCATAGAGCCTTTGCAGGAACAGCCGCTCGATAACGGCGCCGAACACGCCGACGATGATGGGTGTCAGGATGAGCGCCGGCCAGTAGCCAATGCCGGCAAAATGGAGAAGCAGATAAGCCGTGAACGCACCCAGCATATACTGTGCGCCATGCGCAAAGTTGATCATGCGCAGAAGGCCGAAGATGATCGCCAGCCCGAGCGACAACAGGGCATAGAAAGACCCGTTGATCAGACCGATCAGAAGCTGCCCCAGCAGCGCGGGAAGCGGAACTCCGAAAACCATTGTCATGGTTCAGACTCCTAGAACTTTATGGAGTTCATCCATGCGCTCGCCAAGCTGCGCAACGGGAAACTCCGATTGAATATGGCCGTGATCCATGAGGTAGAAGCGGTCGGCAACGCGACTTGCAAACCGGAAATTCTGCTCCACCAGAAGAACCGTTATACCGCGCTGTTTCAGGCGTATGAGCACGTCACCGATCCTTTGCACGATGACCGGCGCAAGCCCCTCCGTTGGTTCATCCAGAAGCAGCATCCGCACACCCGTGCGCAGGATCCGCGCAATAGCCAGCATCTGCTGCTCGCCACCGGAAAGCTTGGTCCCAGGACTGTTTCGACGCTCGTGGAGGTTTGGAAACAGTTCGAAAATCTCGTCAACCGTCATGCCGTTCTTGGCGATCTGCGGCGGCAGCATGAGGTTTTCGATGACACTGAGGCTCGCGAAGATACCCCGCTCTTCCGGTACGAAACCCAAGCCATGCCGCGCCGTCTTGTGCAGCGGTACGGGCATCATGTCCTGATCGTTAAATCGCAGAGTACCCTTGCGCTGGCGGATGATGCCCATGATAGTGCGCAGCGTCGTCGTCTTGCCGACGCCGTTGCGGCCAAGCAGGGTTACCGTCTCGCCTTCACGGATCTGCATGTCGACCCCATGCAGAACGTGGCTTTCGCCATACCATGCGTTGAGGCCGCGAACGTCCAGTAATGCGTTCATCTCAATCCTCCTCGCGGCCCATATAGGCCGTGCGCACCTGTGGATCCTGGCTGACGGTTGCGTAGTCCCCCGCTGCGAGGATTTCGCCACGCTGGAGCACGGTGACCCGGTCGCAGATGTCGGCCACGACCGACAGGTTGTGCTCGACCATCAAGACGGCGCGCGTTTTGGCGACGGAGCGGATGAGCCCGGCAATGGCGGTGATATCCTCCTGCCCCATCCCAGCCAGCGGTTCGTCGAGCAGCAGCACTTTAGGATCGAGAGCGAGTGTCGTTGCAATCTCCAGAACGCGTTTGCGCCCATAGGATAGGTCCGCCGCAAGCGCATCGCGCTCCCGCATGAGCCCGACGGTTGTCAGCAGGGCATCGGCTTTCCCTGTCAGGGTGTCGAGCGCGGACATCGGCCGCCAGAACTGGTGTGCCAGACCGTTCGGTCGCTGCAGGGCTACCCTGACATTGTCCAGCACCGTCAGATGCGGGAAGACCGCCGATATCTGGAATGAGCGCACCAGCCCCATTCGTGCCACGCGGTCCGGGGAAGTGGACGTGATGTCTTCGCCCATAAGGGTAATTTTACCCGCGGTTGGCTGAAGAAACTTGGTCAAAAGATTGAACACCGTCGTCTTCCCGGCGCCATTAGGCCCGATAAGCGCATGGATCTCACCATGGAAGACGTCGATATCAACATTGTTGACCGCCAGAAAACCACCGAAGCGGCGAGAGAGACCACGCGCGGAAAGGACCGCGCGTTGCTCCCCCAGGGACTGTGGGGATGGTGCGTTCATGAAAAGACCCGCTTATTTTACGAGGTCACAGCCGCTCTTGGCCGGATCGATATAGGCTTCCTTGCCAGGAATGGTGGCAAGAACCTTGAAGTAGTCCCAGGGCTTCTTGCTCTCGGACGGCTTCTTGACTTCCAGCAGGTACATGTCCTTGATCATGCGGCCATTCGGGCCAACAGTGCCCTTGCCCGCGAAGACGTCTTCGACCGGCATGGAATGCAACTGCTTGGCAACGGCTTCCGTCTCATCCGTTCCGGCCTTCTGGATGGCCTTCAGGTATTGAAGAACAGCAGAATAGGTGCCCGCCTGGATCATGTTCGGCATTTTGCCAGTGCGCTTCATATAACGCTCGCCGAACTTGCGGCTCTCGTCGTCACGATCCCAGTAGAAACCTTCCGTCAGGGTCAGACCCTGTGCCGCTTCAAGACCGAGGCCGTTGACTTCGGCAAGCGTGAAGAGCAGCGCTGCAAGGCGCTGTCCGCTCTGCGTGATGCCAAATTCCGCTGCCTGCTTGATGGCGTTCTGCGTATCCGCGCCAGCATTCGCGAGACCGACGACATTCGCACCGGATGACTGCGCCTGAAGCAGGAACGACGAGTAGTCTGCGTTGCTGAGCGGATGGCGGACTGCACCCACCACTTCACCACCATTGGCCTTGACGAATTCGCTGGTCTGGCCCTCGAGCGAGTAACCGAATGCGTAGTCAGCCGTCAGGAAGAACCACTTCTTGCCGCCCTGCTTGACGAGCGCGCCGCCGGTGCCAACAGCCAGAGCATGTGTATCGTAGGCCCAATGGAAGCCATAGGGGCTGCACTGCTTGCCCGTCAGTTCTGTCGTCGCAGCACCGGTAACGATGTCGATCTTCTTCTTTTCCTTTGCAATCGCCTGCACCGCGAGAGCGACGGAAGACGTCGTCAATTCCATGATGGCATCGACCTGGTTTGTGTCGAACCACTGGCGTGCGATGTTGGAAGCGATGTCCGGCTTGTTCTGATGGTCAGCGTCAACAATCTCGATGGCGCTATCGAGCACCTTGCCGCCAAAATCTTCAACGGCCATCTTTGCCGCCTCGACAGAGCCCTTGCCGCCGAAATCGGCATAGACACCGGACTGGTCGTTCAGAATGCCGATCTTCACCTTTCCGTCGGAAACGGAAGCAGCAAACGCCATGGATGTGCTGGCAAGAAGCGCCGCAGCCGACGCCAGAATAGTTCCGCGCATATCATTATCCTCCCAGAGATAGTGCGTGGCGCTCATATGAGCCTGTTCAAAAACAGGCTGCTGGCTCTCCTCAAAGCCCGCAGCTCGAGAATTATGTTTCTCTTAAAAATCCGCTTGTGCAAGCGTTTGAACGAACTAATTTCAAACAGCATCTGTTCAAAAATGAACAGATAGGGGAGAAGCTCGTGACCAAAGCGCACTTTACATGGGATGACCTGCAATTCTTTCTTGCTGTGGCGCGTTCAGGCCAGCTCTCGACGGCAGCGAGAAAACTGAGGACAAGTCACGCCACGGTCTCGCGCCGCATCGATCGGCTGGAGTTTACCCTGAAGGTCAAGCTCTTCGAGCGTAACCCGCGCGGCTATGTGCTGACACCAATTGGCCAGCGATTCGTGGAAACGGCAGAGAAGGTCGAACAGGAGACCGAGCGGCTGGAAGCGGAACTGGCCGGTCAGGGGCCTGCTCAGCAAGGTGTCGTGCGCATCTCTGCACCGGAGGGCTTCTCGAACTTCTTTCTCGCCGCCCGTTTCGGAGAACTTTCCGCACGCTATCCAAATCTCGCACTTGAACTTGTGACGATCCAGCAGATCATGGCGCTCTCACGCAAGGAGGCCGATCTTGCCGTCGTCCTCGATCCGCCAAAGGCGGGGCCCTATCATGTCGAGAAACTGACCGACTACGCGCTGCAAATCTATGCAAGCCAGAGCTATCTCGACCGTCGTGGCACGCCGGAAAGCCGAGAGGAACTGCTCAATCACCAATTCATCGGTTATATTCAGGATATGATCTTTGCGCCGGGGCTGGACTATCTGGGAGACATCCATCCGCGCATTCAACCGAGCCTGCAAAGCTCCAGTATCTTCGCGCAATTGACCGCAACCCGAAATGGATTGGGGGTCTGCGTTCTGCCCTTTTTCATCGCCCGCCAATATCCGGAACTTCAGCCAGTGTTGAGCGACGTGAAGCTTGACCGGCACTATTGGCTAGTTTGTCACCAGGATCTCGTGCAGTCCAGCCGTATTCGCGCAATCATTGGCTTTCTTCGGGATATCGTGGCGAAGGACCAGAGCCAGTTTCTGTCAAACGGCGTTGATGAACCGCGCGCAAAGGGCAGAGGCAGACATACGACCGTCTCATCCGGTTGATCGAACAGAGACGCGAACCGATCCGGCAATCGCTTCGCCCGGTCTCAGAACGGTCAAATCTCTTGCCTGCCGCAGCTCGGGGTTCAGGTTCAAGACGCCGGCTGCCGCGCTTACTGGCTCAAGGCAGAGGTAACGTTCTGTTCGATGGACCGCGATGTGCTTGAAGACAGGATCTGCAGTCACGGCCACGTCCCATCCTCTTTTCGAAGAGTAGGATGCCTCGGTCCAGTCGCGGAAGTGCAGCGTATAGCCAACCTCAGCGGGAATCTCCTCCGATTGACGAGCAGCAGGCGCGGCCAGTGTCGGAAGGTTCTGCTTATCCAGCACATAGGCATTCCGGGCATCTGTCCGGGCGGCTGCGGATAGATCAGCGGCGAGATAAGGATGCCAGCCGAAACATCCGGGCATGGGATCATCAGAGCGATTGACAAGCTCCAGGTGGACAGTCAGGCCAAGGTCATCGAGTCCAATCTGCTGGTGCGCGATGAATGCAAATGGCCAGTCGGCATCGGCTTCAAAATCCAATCGCAAGGACACGGACGAACTTGAGGATGACGTGACCTGCCACACCCGCTGGTGGGCAGGACCGTGCATCACATCGCCGCCAAGGGCAGGATGCGGCCGCAAATGACGGAGCACGCCGTCATGATGAAACGCGGCCTGCTTGATCCGATTGTGGAAAGGGAACAGCGGATAGCCACCGGCTTTCGGCCAGTTCAAGGGATCGAATTCCGACGCAGTGATGGGCACGAGAATATCGCCCGCCTCAGCATGGCGAAGGCTGGCAACCCGCCCTCCCCACGCTGGAATGACACGGACCGTAAACTGCCCGTGCGCAATGTCGACCACCTCAAGCGAAGGCATAGGAACCATCAGGACGCTTAGGTACCCGGCGCTGCCAATGCACATAGCCATCTTCCTGCATGGCCTTCTCATCCATTTCGACACCCCAGCCGGGACGATCCGGGCGCAGTTCCAGATAGCCATCCTTCGGCAGATACGGATCGACAACGTAGCGCGTTTCGTCTTCACGCGTCTCGACATCGGTCCCGCCGTAGACATAGCACTGGCCGCGCGGCAGGCGATATTCCAGGATACGGAAGTTCTGGGTCGCCGCGGCGAAGTGAACATTCACCGCCGTGGCAAGCGGACCCATGGGGTTATGCGGTGCCATGCTGACGAAATGGGCTTCAGCCAGAACGGCAATCTTGCGCATTTCAGTGATGCCGCCGACGACGCAGATATCCGGCTGGATCCAGTCTGCACCCTTGACCTGCAACAGACGCAGGAATTCGAAGCGGCTGTAGAGGCTTTCACCTGTCGCGAGCGTGCAGTTGAGACCCTGCTTCAGATCACCCCAGGCCTCGATGTTCTCTGGCCGCAGCGGCTCTTCGAAGAACAACGGATCGTAAGGAGCAAGCGCATTGCCAAGCTGCCGCGCCGCCGCAGGTTCAAAGATCTTTGCATGTGCATCGAACGCGATTTCGTAGTCGGAACGGATCGTCTCACGCAGGGAGCGGAAATATTCCGCCGAAGCGCGAACGACCTCACCCCAGCGATTGGCATGCAGATCGATGCGCCATGGACTTAGCTTGAAGGCGGTAAAGCCCCAGCCTTCGTTCAGGCGATCAAGCTCTTCCTTGGCAGCGGGCGCATCCGGTGCCGTGTAGACACCAGCGTAGACGCGGATCTTGTCACGCACCGCGCCACCCAGGAGCTTGTAGACCGGCACATTTGCAGCCTTCGCCGCCAGATCCCACAAGCAATGGTCAAGCGCTGAAATTGCCGAAAGCCCGAGCGCACCGGGGGGGAAGCGACTTTGCTGGATCAGCAGGTTGACGAGATACTCCACGCGCGTCGGATCCTGCCCGGCGATGAAGCCATAGAGGTAATCCAGTAGCGGCGGCAGCGCGAGGTCGGGGCCGTGATTGTAGCATTCACCCCAGCCGGTCAACCCATCATCAGTGTCCAGAGCGACGATAACGCGGGGACGGTCTTTGTCGCGCGTCACGAAGACGCGCATGCGATCAATTTTCATGGTTATGCCTCATGCAATGTCGGATTTATCGCCCCGCGCTGCCATTCTTTACGGCTGCGGGCTCGATGTAGCGGAAGCGGCGCGAACGGTCGCGGTCGCGTGGATCTGGACGCGGAATGGCGGAAAGCAGCGCCTGCGTGTAGGGATGATCGGGTGCGTTGCAGACCTTCTCTGCCTCACCGACTTCGACGATCTTGCCTCGATACATGACGCCCACGCGGTCGCACATGTAGCGAATGACGCCGATGTCGTGGCTGATGAAGATGTAAGCGAGCCCCAACTGGTCCTGCAGCTTCATCAGGAGATCGAGAACCTGGAAGCGCACCGAAACATCCAGCGCCGATGTCGCTTCGTCTGCGACAATAATGCGTGGGTTCAAGGTGATGGCGCGGGCAATCCCAATGCGCTGGCGCTGGCCACCGGAAAAGGCATGCGGGTAGCGCTCACGGCCACGAGGATCGAGACCGACCTGTTCCATGAGGTGACTGACCCTGTCATCTAGTTCCTTGCCTCTGGCAATGCCGTTGACGAGGAGCGGCTCACCAATAACCTGAGCCACCGTCATGCGCGGGTTAAGGGAGCCAAAAGGATCCTGAAACACCATGCGCAACTCGCGGCGGGCCTTTTTCAGTTCCTCGCCATCGATTTTTGCGAGATCGACCACGGAACCATCTGCCTTGCGGTAGAGCATTTCGCCGGCGGTCGGGTCGTAAAGCCGCATGATGGCGCGGCCCATGGTCGTCTTGCCGGAACCACTTTCGCCGACGATACCAAGAGTTTCGCCCGGCAGCAGTGATATGGAAACGTTATCGAGCGCCTTCACAGTGCCGAACTGCTGCGAAAGATTGCGCACTTCGAGAATGGGCGGCGCAGTCTGGTCCAGCGACGGTCGGGCAAGCCGTATTTCCGCCTTCTGCTCCAGCTTCAGCACGGAGCCGATCAGCATCTTCGTGTAGGGATCCTGCGGCGAATGGAAGATCTGCTCGACCGTTCCATACTCCTTGGCGACGCCGTGATGCATGACGAGCACGTCATCGGCAATCTGCGCAACCACACCCATGTCGTGGGTGATGAACAGAACCGCCATACCGCTTTGCTTCTGCAGGCGAGCGATGAGGTCCAGGATTTCGGCCTGCGTCGTCACATCAAGCGCCGTCGTCGGTTCATCGGCGATCAGGAGCTTTGGACGGCAGGCCAGCGCCATGGCAATCATCGCACGTTGGCGCATGCCGCCGGAATACTGGAACGCGTAGCGGTCGATTGCCAGTTCCGGGTTCGGGATTTCAACCTGCCGCAGCAGATTGATCGCCTCGGCGCGGGCCTCGTCCTTCGTCATCTTCATGTGAAGACGGATGGCTTCCGTGATCTGGTCGCCCACCGTATGCACCGGCGATAGCGAGGACATCGGCTCCTGAAAGATCATTGCAATGTCACGCCCGCGCACGGCACGGATCGCCTTGCTGCGCGGGTGCAATTTCGCCAAATCGATCGAGACGCCATCTGCCGTGTTCAGCATGATGGAGCCGGAGGCGATCTGACCGGGCGCGTCGACAATCTGCAGGATTGAACGGGCGGTCACCGATTTGCCGGAACCACTTTCGCCGACGACACAGAGCGTCTTGCCGGCTTCAATCGAGAATGAGAGATCGTTGACAGCGCGGAATACGCCAGTTCGCAGGGGAAACTCGGTAACGAGATTGCGAACTTCCAGAAGCGGCTTGCGGGCGGGCATGGAGAGAACATCAGACATGGTTCGCCCTCACTTGTTGTAGGGATCGGCTGCATCGCGCAGACCGTCACCCAGAAGGTTGAGCGCCATGACGGCGACGACAACGGCAGCACCGGGCATGAACAGCCACGGAGCGGTTGCGATCGAGCGAATGTTCTGGGCCTCGCGCAGAAGCACGCCCCACGAGATGGTCGGCGGCTGGAGGCCAAGGCCGAGGAAGGAAAGCGACGTTTCGGCCAGAATCATGGCCGGGACCGCAAGCGTGACCGACGCAATGATATGGCTGGAGAAGCTCGGAAGCATGTGGCGGAAGATAATGCGACCTTCCGAGACACCATCGAGGCGGGCGGCGGCGACGAATTCTTCCGTTCTCAGTGACAGGAAGCGGCCACGAACGACGCGGGCAAGCTGCGCCCAGCCGGTCAGCGACAGGATGATCGTAATCATCATGTACTGCATCGTCGCGGGCCAGCCCTGTGGCAGGGCGGCGGCCATGGCAAGCCAGATCGGGATCGTCGGTAGCGAGAGAACGAAATCGATCACCCGCTGCATGAAGAAATCGATGCGCCCACCGTAATATCCCGAAATACCGCCAAGCACGATGCCGAGCACCAGCGAGATGAAGACGCCGACGAGACCAATGGACAACGAGATCTGCGCACCCTGTATAACACGGCTATAGACATCTCGCCCCAGGCGGTCAGCGCCAAACAGAAAGAGCGGGCGCGAAGGGTCACCTGACGCCAGAAGATGGACGTTGCTGTTGAACAGTCCGAGCACGGAATATTCGTAGCCTCTGCCGAAGAACTGGATCGGCACTTTCCTCGTCGTGTCTTCAACGAAGATTGCCGCGAGTGTCTGCGGATCGCGCGTCAGCTTCATGGGGTGAAAGTAAGGCCCAATAGAAAAGCCGTTCGATGTATCGAACAGATGGATCCGCTGCGGCGGCGAAAACGTCGCCCGCGCATTCTGGGCAACAGGATCGTTGATCGCGAAGAAGCCGGGAACAAGCGCCACGATATACATGGCAACCGTGATCCAAAGCGAGATCATTGCAAGTTTGTGGCGCTTGAATGCCCACCAGATAAGCTGCCACTGCGATGCAACGGCGGCGCGATCCGGTTGATAGGTTGAGATAGCTGCATCAACCATGGTCGCCCTCCTATTCGAGACGGATACGGGGATCGACCATGGCCAGCAGGATATCGCTGATCAGGGATCCGATGAGGGTGAGTGCGCAGATGAGAAGCACGAAGGCACCCGCCAGATACATGTCCTGCGCCATGAGCGCCTGGAGCAGAAGCGGCGCTGCCGTCGGCAGGTTCAGGACGATCGCGACCACCACCGAACCGGAGATCAGGTTCGGCAAGAGCCAGGCAATCGTCGAGATGAAAGGGTTGAGCGCGATACGCATCGGGTACTTTGTCAGCAGACGAAACTCGGAAAGTCCCTTGGCGCGTGCGGTCGTGACATAGGGTTTCGGCAGTTCGTCCAGCATGTTGGCGCGCATGACGCGAATGAGGCTGGCCGTAGACGAAACAGCAAGAATGGTCACCGGCAGCCAGATGTGGGTCATGAGATCCACCATCTTGGCGATGCTCCACGGCGCTGTCTCGTATTCCTGCGAGAACAGGCCACCGACGTCGGCTCCGAATTCAACGGCTGCGACATACATCAGCACGAGCGCCAGCAGAAAGGACGGGACAGACAATCCGAAGAAGCTGAAAGCCGTGAAGGCATAGTCGCCAATGGAGTACTTCTTGACGGCTGAGTACACGCCGATGGGCAGAGCGATTGCCCAAGTTGCCAGAAGACTTGCGATGGCGAGAACGAGCGTCAGTGCCATGCGCTCCCAGATCAGGCCTGATACCGGCTGCTGCCATTCGAAGGAGATGCCAAAATCGCCACGGCTCAAGATGCCCCACATCCACTTGCCATACTGGACCAGCATGGGGTCATCGAGGCCGAAACGTTCACGCAATTGCGCAGCCGTGTTCTGGTCAACGACTTCGTTCGAAGCGGCAAGGGTTGCGATATAGGTGGTGACATAGTCGCCCGGTGGCAACTGAATGAGCACGAAAGCTAGAAAGCTGACCGCGAACAGGGATGGTATCATCCAGAGCAGCCGTTTCCCGATAAATTTCAGCATGGCAGGCACTCGTGAGCAAGGTCCGCCGGACGCCAGCAGCGATACTGCGCTGTCGTCCGGGAAACTTCGTGGAATGGAGCGCCGCCCTTAACAAGGCGGCGCCAGCTCTGGTGATCAGGTGTTGAAGGTGAATTGCTGCGGCAAAGCAGGGCCCGGGTTCGGCCAGGACCAGCTGTCAGGCTGCTTCTCCGGGACGTTTCGCAGGTTGTTGCGAATGACGCCAAAGCCGCCAACCGCAAGGCATACGCCGATCGTCTCGAACTCTTCAGCCGTGATGTCGAAGAGTTGCTTCATGATCGCACCGCGCTTTTGCAGGTCCGCCGTGGAACGCGCCTCATCAAACAGCTTGAAGCGCTTCTTCTGGCTTTCCGGCGGCTCTTCGCCCTTCGCACCGTTAGACGTGTACCAGAGCGTCCACGGAATGGCATAACGGGAGCCCTGCGGATGGAACGCAAAGAAGTCGCGCGGATCGAGCATCGGATCCAGACCGCCCGGACCCGGCCAGACTGCCGCATCATGGGCGTTGTCGTCACCGCGTGTATAATAAAGCGCGCGCTCGATAGTGTTGACCTTGATGTCGATGCCAATGCCCGCCCATTGCGTCTTCACCAGTTCCAGCACGTCGACCAGATCCGGGTAAAGCGTCGGGATCACGTCGATGGCAAAAAAGACCGGCTGACCATCTGGCCGCAGACGGATGCCATTGGCATTCTTCTTGCTGTAGCCCGCCTTATCCAGAAGCTCGTTCGCTTTGGCAGCATCGAACTCAGTGAACTGACGCCCGAGCTTTTCATGGTACCACGGATGTGTGGGGCGCGGTCCTGCCTGATAGGGTTCGCTCTGGCCGAAGTAGACGATATCGATGATTTCCTGACGGTTCATGCCGAGAGACAATGCCTGCCGGAAGGACTTGTCGGCGAACATCTTGCGCATCGCCGGATCTTTATGCGTCATGTTCAGGTAGATCTGGCACTGCTGCGAGGCAGAGGGGATCAGCGTCAGCAGGCGGTAATCGCCCTTTTTCATGTTCTCGGAAAGCGTTGGCTTGTTGGCGAGAACGCTGACATGGCGCTCCTGAATATCGATCTTGCCGGAGATGACGTTCAGCATCAGCGATTCGACATCCTGGCTGATGCCGAAGTTGATTTCATCGATATAGGGCAGCTGGTTGCCTTCGGTATCGACCTGCCAGAAGTAAGGGTTACGCGTCATCAGCACGCGTGTTGCACCGCCGGAATAGGCTTCCTTGACAACCCAGGGATCGAGGGTCGGCTTTTCGACATTGCCCCAGCGAGACGGAATTTCGATATCGCCGCACTTTGCACGGAAGAGTTCGGGCCAGCTGTTGACGCCCGCTGCCTTCACATCATCGGCCAGCTTCGGATTGTACTTGGGCAGGAACTTGCTGCAGTAATGTTTTGCAAACAGCGTCGGGTGCTGCCCAAGCGGTGTTGCCAGGTTTTCAAGATAGAGCGCATTCGGTCCGGCAAACTTGAACTTGACCGTGTAGTCATTGACCTTCGTAACTTCGACCGCCTTGCCGGCAACGGAAAGCTGCGCCGGGGTAGCGCTGTAAAGCTCCTTGTTCTTGACGCAGTCTTCGATGGCGAAAACAACGTCGTCGGCAGTAAATGGATTGCCGTCAGACCACTTCACACCCTGCAACAAATAGAAGGTGAACTCTGTCGCGTCCGCGCTGACTTCCCACTTCTCTGCCAGGTTGGGCAGAACCTCGGTGAAGTCCATGTTCCAGCGCACCAGACCCTGGTTGCCGACCATGCGCAAAATGCCATTATGGTCGGATGAGCCACGCAGGCCACGGCGCAGAGAGCCGCCATAGGAACCGATTTTTTCAAACGGCTTCACCACCATCGGCTTCGGCGGAATACGCTCGGCAAGCGGCGGAAGCTTCCCGTCTTTTACCATTGCCGCAAGCTGAGGCGCCTCTTTGCCAGTCGCAGCCGAAGCACCCCGTGGCGCAAGCGACATGGCCGCCGCCGCCCCGATGCCTGCCAGAACCGTACGGCGTGAAACGCCCGGCATCTTGTTATCCCCGTCACCCATCGTCTTCTCCTCCAGAAACTGAATGGCATCCGTGCCGCCGACTCCTCGCAGCACTGATGCGGCCCCTCCAGGCCAGCGGTCGAACCATATGCACGTTTTCAGATGATTACAAGTATTGACAGATTTTTACAGCTTTTATAAATCTGCCGCGATATTGCGAGCCCACGGGGTTCGCCGAGGGGTTTCAAAGGGAGAAGACGAAATGGCAGTCAGCGAAGCGGCGCGTGACAAATTGAAAGCGGTTTCGACCGCAACCTTGACGACTGTCATGCTGAAACGTGGCTTTCGCAATGTCTTCATCGCCGGCATTCACAAGATCAACCATGACGCCCCGCGAATGGTCGGTCCGGCCTACACATTGCGCTACATCCCCGCCCGCGAAGATCTTGATCATCTTGGTGTTTTTGCTGACCGCGGTCATCCGCAGCGTCGCGCTGTGGAGGAATGCCCGGAAGGGGCAGTTCTGGTCATGGACAGCCGCAAGGATCCAAGCGCTGCATCTGCTGGTAGCATTCTGGTAACCCGTCTCTGGAAGCGTGGAGTTGCCGGTGTAGTAACCGATGGAGGGTTCCGGGATACGCCAGATATCGCCGAACTTCCCTTCCCCGCCTATCACGCTGCTCCATCTGCGCCGACCAACCTGATCCGTCACCACGCCCTGGACATTAACCAGCCCATCGGCTGCGGTGATGTTGCAGTTTACCCGGGAGACATTCTGGTCGGAGACAACGAAGGCGTTGTCGTTATCCCTTCCGATATCGCCGAGGACGTGGCAAACGAAGCGTTCGAACAGACGGTTTTCGAGGACTTCGTCGAAGAACAGGTGCGCGCAGGTCGATCGATTTTCGGCATCTATCCGCCAAGCCCGGAAGCCGAAAAAGAATTCGCCGCCTGGCGAAAGGAAAAGGGGCGCTAATGAACAAACCCGAGCTCATTGCGAGCCAGAGACAGGACCCGCGGTTCAGCGACATCATCTACGAGAAGATCGTCGGAATGATTGCTGATGGTCGGTTTCCAGTCAACGAACGACTGCCTTCGGAGACCAACCTCTCGACGATGCTGGGCGCATCACGCCCCGTCGTCCGCGAGGCTCTGGAAAAGCTCCGCGCGGACCAGTTGATCGTATCTCGCAAGGGTTCGGGTTCCTATGTTCGCCAGCGGCCGGATCAGTCTGTCCTCACGGAAGTGCCGGTCGGATCCCTGGCCGACGTACAGCGCTTCTTCGAATTTCGCGCAGGACTGGAAGCGGAAGCCGCCTCCCTGGCGGCGAAAAACTGGCAGATGCAGGACAAATCCCTCATCGAGTCGAGGTTCGACGAGTTAGAAGCCTGTCTGCAGCGAGGGGATCTTGGCGCGAAAGAAGATCAGGCTTTGCACGACGCCATTGCCCTTGCCACGGGCAACCAGTTCCACACGCTGGTCAGG
The DNA here is from genome assembly GCF_011046895.1 of Rhizobium rhizoryzae. Taxonomy (NCBI): domain Bacteria; kingdom Pseudomonadati; phylum Pseudomonadota; class Alphaproteobacteria; order Hyphomicrobiales; family Rhizobiaceae; genus Affinirhizobium; species Affinirhizobium rhizoryzae. Next base: position 649,931 of record NZ_CP049249.1, read on the forward strand.
GAATGGTTCAAGCCGCATATCGCCATCGGCATGTCAGTTACCCGTTCACTCAGCCTGAAGAGAACGCCAGCGCATGTTCGTGCCGTGCAGGATGAGCATGCGGAAATCGTCGCGGCCATCTTCGCGCGTGATGAACAGCGCGCCCATGGGGCCATGAAGACACACATTTTGAACGCCCGGGCACGCATGTTCCAGGGCGTATGACCAGCAAGGCACGGCGTGGGGAGACGTCGCTTGTCTTGGGTAAAGCATGCAATTGGAGGAAATTATGCCATCGCCACGCGTGATACATCCAAAGGTGCGCCGTCTCATGGACACGCCTTTGAGAGTCGGGGAGTCGCCGACATGGGACGACCGGACAGGGGATTTGTGGCTGGTGGATGTACTGGCTCCCGCCGTCTACTGTATCCGTGCGGATGGGAGACTTAGCCATTACCCGATGCCCGCATTGATCGGTAGCCTTGCGCTCTGCGAAAGCGGCAAAATCATCGTGGCATTGCAAACCGGTGTCCACGTCATGGACCCTGAGTCCGGCGCGCTGACCTTGTTCTGCAATCCGGATGGTGGGCGTCCTGACAGCCGTTTGAACGATGGCAAGGTGGGCCCCGATGGGCATTTCTGGATCGGGACTCGGGATGAAGCCATTCCACCAACCGCCAATGGGCGTCTCTACCGGGTGGCACCTGACGGAACGTTTCAGACAATCATCGAAGATGGCCTGTTCACTTCCAACGGCCTGGCATGGAGTGCGGATGGAAGAACGATGTTCCATTCCGACAGTAGTGGCCAGTTCCTGCAGAGTTTTGACTTCGACCCTGCTACAGGCTCGCTCGGACCTGCGAGACGGCTGACCAAATTCACCAACGCGGAAGGCCGTCCGGATGGGGGCGCCACCGATGTGGATGGCTTCTACTGGAGTGCCGGGGTTCTGGATGGAAAGCTGAACCGGATAAGCCCGGACGGTGAGATTGTCGAGCTCTATCAACTGCCGTTGAGCGGACCGACCATGCCGTGTTTTGGCGGTCCGGATCTTCGCACCCTTTTCGTCACGACGCTCGTGCGTGAGGTGAATGGCGAAATGGAACACGGAACCGTCATCGCAATCGACGTGGATGTGACCGGCGTGCCGGTTCCCCGTTTCCCTATCTGAATCCGATTCTCCGAAAGGTTTTCCATGTCCATTCAAGCCATCAAGTCGGCCCTCGCCGGCGTGTCCGGTGTGCCGGTCACCGCCTATGATTCTGTCGGAGAAGTGAACCCGGAGGTCACCCGAGAAGTCTATCGTCGCGTCGCGGATGCTGGCATCCACAATATCGTGGCTGCCGGAAATACCGGGGAGTTCTATGCTCTGACGGTCGATGAAATCTACAAGGTTCAGGACGCTGCAGTTGCGGGCGTCAACGGCAAAGCTCCCGTCACCGCTGCAATCGGTCGCTCCCAGCGCGAAGCCCTGCAAATGGCGCGGCGCGCGAAGGAAATCGGCGCAAGTGCCGTCATGTCCCACCAACCGGTTGACCCCTTCGCTGCCCCGCAATCGCAAATCGACTATTTCCGTGGATTGGCAGAGGGAAGCGAACTGCCGCTGGTTGCCTATGTGCGAGCAGATGGCTTCAGCGTGGACGACATGAAGCGGCTTGCTGATCACCCGAACATTGCAGGCATTAAATTCGCAACGACCGATCTCATGCTGCTGTCGCGCGCGATCTCCGCCTCAGACGCGAACGGCGCGCTCTATGTCTGCGGTCTGGCGGAAAGCTGGGCACCTGCCTTTGCCGCCGTGGGTGCTAGAGGCTTCACATCCGGCCTCGTCAATGTCGCCCCGCAACTGTCACTCGAAGTTCACAAGGCGCTGAGCCAGGGTGATTTCGAGACCGCCAGACTCGTCGTCGAGAAGATTGAGTTGTTCGAGCGTCTTCGGACGAAGTTCCGCAACGGTGCGAATGTTACGGTCGTCAAGGAAGCGCTTGAGATTCAGGGACTGCAGGTTGGTCCGGTGCGCGTTCCCGGACTGCCACGCCTGGATGAGGCTGACCGGGAAACACTGCGCCAGTTGATCGAAGGCTGGAACGTCAAATAACCTGATGCTCCCGAATGGAAGCGTTGATCTGGTCACGCCAGTTCCGCGCTTCCTTCAACTGCTCGGGAAAGAGGCCAGGGAGGGCAAAGAACGAAGCTGAGGGATCGTTCGGCTCCATGCCTTGAGCCGCGGCCAGAACTTCGGCACGCCGGGGGTCATCGCAGTCTCCACGCTTGCGCACCGCAGCCATCCAGGTGCCGACAGCATAGGCTGTTGCGTCAGCACGTTCTCCCTGCATCAGGGCATCGATCGCGGGGGCCAGCAGACGTTGCGGCAATTTCTGCGTCGTATCCAGCGAGATTTGTATGTTGCGATGCGCAATCGTCGGATTGGCGAAGCGGGCCAGAAGCTCATCGATATAGGCTGGAAGATCAATTCCTGGCACGGGGTCGAGAGTGCTGACCACTTCCTCCATGTGATTGCGCGCCTTCGCGGCCAGTTCCGGAACCGCCATGACCTCGCGAATATAATCAAGGCCGTTGAGGATGCCGAGATGCGCAAGCAACGTGTGCGAACCGTTCAGCAGGCGGAGCTTCATCTTTTCATACGGCTCGACGTTTTCGGCGAAAATCGCGCCTCCCGCTTCCCACGAAGGACGCCCTTCGACAAACCTGTCTTCGATCACCCATTGCAAGAACGGTTCGGTATCAAGTGCCAGACGATCATCCACGCCGAGAAGAGAGGCAGCACGCCGGCGTGTTTCTTCGGTTGCCGCAGGAACGATCCGATCCACCATCGAGCACGGAAAAGCGCCCTCCCGCTCAATCCATTCTGCCAGACCGGTACCTCTGGTACGGGCCATGTCCAGCACCAGCCGCTGAATGACCCTGCCGTTGGCGGGCAGATTATCGCAGCAGAGAACGGTGAAGGGCTTCAACCCCGCAGCATGGCGAAGGGCCAGACCTTCAACGATGAAGCCAAGAACGCCGCTTGGCTTATGCGGGTTTGCGAGGTCATGCGCTACGGCTGCGTGGTTATGGTCAAGTCCGCCAGTCACCGGATGCAGCCCATAGGCTTTCTCCGAGACAGTCATGGTCACGATCCTGATAGCCGGATCAGCCAGATAATCGAGGACGCGTTGTCCGTCCTTCGCAGCGCAGATCCAGTCGACCGTTGCCCCCAAAACTTCTGAACTATCTCCTGCCTCGCTCCGCACCGTGATGGAATAAAGCCCGTCCTGCGCGGCAAGCGCCTCCACCGGCTCCGGCGAACGAAGGTTTACGGCCACAATCCCCCAGTCGCCAAACTGCGCCTCTAAGGCTCGCTGCGTATAGACCGCCTGGTGAGCGCGATGAAAGGCGCCGAGACCGATGTGCAGGATACCGGGTTTCAGTCTATCCTGATCATATCCGGGGCGACGTATATTGGCTGGCAGGGCTGAACCTTTGGAAAGAAATGTCATTTTTACGCTCCCAGCCCATAGCGCTGGTGTTTCAGCGTCCTTTCAATGCCACGCAATTCCGCCAGCCCCTTGAGACGCCCGATCGCCGGATAGCCCGGTTGCGCGCCGCGTGTCAGGTCGTCCAGAATTTCCTGGCCGTGGTCCGGCCGCATGGGGATCTGGTGGTCTGTGCGCCCTTCCTCCAGGCGCCTCGCCTCTTCCGAGACAAGCGCTGCGATGACGGCAACCATGTCTGTGCCGCCTTCCAGATGCTCGTCCTCGAAGAAAGAACAGGGCACTGTATCCGTATCACGCGTTACATTGCGCAGATGCACGAAATGAATGCGATCGGCGAAACGCGTAGCGATAAAGGGCAGATCATTGTCCGCCCTTGCCCCCAGCGAACCGGTGCAGAGCGTCACGCCGTTGGCGCGGGCATCCACTTGGCCAAGCATGTGGGCATAGTCTGCCTCGGTGGACAGAATGCGCGGAAGACCCAAGAGCGGCCACGGCGGGTCATCTCCGTGAGCGCAGATGTTGATGCCTACCTGTTCTGCTACGGGCGTCACTTCACTCAAGAAATCGATGAGGTTCTGCTGCAACCGCTCTCGGTTAACGCCCTGATAGGTGCGTAGCTTCTCCAGCAATTGATCCAGCGTATAGCCATCCGCCGAACCGGGAAGGCCAGCGCCGATGTTCTTGCCAAGCGCTGCGATCTTGCTATCCGCCATCTCAGAGAAGCGACGATGAGCCTCCTCCCTCAACCATTCCGGATAATCGAGCGCGGCATCCGGTCGTTTCAGGATGTGGACATCAAAGGCGGCAAAATCCGTCAGGTCAAAGCGCATTGCCTTGGCGCCGTGCCGCGTTTCCCAGCGCAAATCCGTGCGCGTCCAGTCCAGCACTGGCATGAAGTTGTAGCACACCGTGCGGATGCCGGACGCGGAAAGACGGTGAAGCGTTTCCTGCCAGTTGGCAATGTGTCGCTTCCAGTCGCCCGTCTGGGTCTTGATGTCTTCCGAAACCGGAACGCTTTCAACGACATCCCAGTAGAGACCACCCGCCTTGATCTCCTGGTGTCGCTTTGCAATCTCGTCCACAGGCCAGACTTCGCCCGTCGCGATATGGTGGAGAGCACTAACAATACCCTCCGCGCCCGCCTGTGCCGCATCCTGCACGCTCACCTTGTCGATCGGGCCGAACCACCGCCACGTATGTCTCATCGTCTTTTCCTTAAAATTCTAGTCCGTCTGCTTGAACGTCAATTGCACCTTGCACGCGACAGTTCTGTCACCGGCCTGCTCGAAGGCGTCGATAGCCTGCTCGAGCGGAAACTCGTGGGAGATGATCGGCCTGACATCGATGGCCCGGCTTGAAATCAGATCAACGGCCTGAGCAAACTCCGCGTGAAAGCGTTGCGATCCCCGCCAGACGATTTCCTTGCCCACCAGGGCATTCAGCGGAATGGTGAGGTCACCCGTCACGCCGACCTGAACGATCGTTCCTCGCGGTTTGATGGCTGCGAAGGCGGATCTGAGAGCAGGACCTGCAGCAGAACAGTCAAACACCACATCGAATTTGCCCTTGTTCTCCTGATAAGGAGCCAACGCCTCCCCATCGCGCGCCACATTGATCGTGACATCCGCTCCCATGGCAGGCGCACGGGCAAGGGCCGCATCGGTCAGGTCCGTCACAACAATTGTGCCAGCACCAGCGTGGTGGGCCGCCGCGACAACCAGCAGACCAATCGGGCCAGCGCCGGTGACGAGCAGCGTCTTTCCTGCCAAGTTACCTGCTTGCGAAACCGCGTGCAGGCAGACAGCCAAAGGTTCGGCACAGGCGGCCTCGCCGGCCGTGACATTGCCGCCAACCGCATGGCATTGTCTGGCGGGCACGACCATTTGATCGCGGAACATTCCGTTTTCGTGTGGCAGGCGCATGGCAGAGCCCATGAACCGCATATTCAGGCAATGAATTGGCTGGTTGATGGCGCAATATTCGCAATGGCCGCAGGGCTGCGAAGGGTTGACCGCCACCAGCTCTCCGATGGCAAGACCGCTGACGCCGGACCCAAGCGCCTTTACGATGCCGGAAGCTTCGTGACCGGCGATGATGGGTTCACGTACCCGCACAGGCCCAAAGCCGCCATCCTGATAGTAATGCAGATCTGATCCGCAAATGCCACCCGCCGCCATGGCAAGCAGAACTTCGCCCTCGCCCGGCATGTGGGTATCCACCTCTTCCACGCGAAGATCGCGTGTCGCGTGGAGACGAGCAACGCGCGTCTTCATGTGTTTCTAGCCTCGATGTTTGGTGGTAGCTCCCGCCACGAGACGCGGGAGCCTTTTGATTAGCGAATGAGGCCCATTTCCCTCGGCAGCCAAAGTGTAATGCCTGGAATGAAGGTGATCAGCAGGAGCGCGAAGAGCAACGGCACCAGCCATGGTACGATCGCCATCGTGGTGCGCTCCACGGAAAGCTTGGCGACACGCGAGAGAACGAACAGGACCATTCCTAACGGCGGATGAAGAAGGCCGATCATCAGGTTCAATGTCATGATCAGGCCGAAATGGACCGGATCGATACCGAACTGCTTCACGAGCGGCAGCAGGATCGGAACGAGAATGGTGATGGCCGCGATGGTATCCAGGAAACATCCGACGAAGAGCATCAGCAGGTTTACGAGAATGAGGAAGACCCACTTGTTGCTCGTGATCGACAGGATTGCATCCGAGAGAAGCTGGGCGGTCTGGCTCACAGTCAGCAACCATGCAAAGACTGAGGCTGCTGCAACGATGAACAGGACAGACGCCGTGGTTTCCACCGTATCCAGTGTCGCCTTGGCAACTGACTTCAACGTCATGGTGCGGTAACGGACCAAGCCCAGGAAAAGCGACCAGAGTACTGCCGCGACAGCTGCTTCTGTGGGCGTGAACCAGCCCATCGTCATGCCGCCAATCAGAATGACGGGTGTCATCAGCGCCATGACGGCAGAGAAGTCAAAATACCAGTCGCATAGCAAAAGCACGATCAAGGCAACGAAGATGGCCCAGTTCAACGAAAGGCCAAGCATCGTCAGGATCCAGATGCCGGTTGGCACAGCCATCACCACGAGGACTTCGAGGGATGCGCCCAGCAAGTTCTTGATGCTGAAAGGCGTATCGGAACCCCAACGCTTGATATAGGCGAAGATCGCGACGGTGATCATCATCAGCACGGTCATGACCACGCCGGGGATGATGCCCGCCATGAAAAGGGCGCCGATGGAGACATTGGCCATCATGCCGTAGATGACAAAGGGCAGCGAAGGCGGGAAGATTGGCCCAAGCGTTGCGGATGCAGCGGTAACGCCGACGGCTGCTTCCACCGGATAACCGTGGTCCTTCATGGCCTTGATTTCGATGGTGCCGATGCCCGCTGCATCGGCGAGCGCCGTGCCCGACATGCCGGAGAACACGACAGAGCCGATGATGTTGACCTGCGCCAGGCCGCCTTTCATCCAGCCGACAAGTGCGACCGCGAATGAGTAGATGCGGCCTGTGACACCGGCAATGTTCATGAGATTGCCAGCCAGAATGAAGAAAGGAACGGCCAGCAGAGGAAAGCTTTCAACGCCCGCGATCAGACGCTGAGCGGCGATGATATCTGGCGCGACATCATAGAACACGATGTAGAGGACCGATGAGACGGCCATGGAAACTGCAACCGGCAGACCCAGCACCATCAACGCCAGAAAGGATCCAATCAGGAGAAGCATATCAATCAATCCTCTGCGTTCTGGAAGGCTTCAGGGCGCTCGAGAACGGAATAGCCGCGGCGCATATTGGCAATGAAAACCTGGATGGAACGGCCCAGCATCAGGACGAAGGCGGCGAGAACCGTATAAAAAACAATGTTCCGGGGCAGTTGGACAGTCACCATTTCCTCGTCGGCGACGATCTCCATGTAGCGCCACATGAGCCAGGAGCCGTAGGCGAAGAAGCCGATGCGGATGATATCCACCGCTGTCGCCATGATGCGCGTCACGCGCGCCGGGAGGTAATGATACAGAACGTCGACCTGGATATGCCGTGACATTCGCACGCACATGACCGACCCCATGAACACAACGCCGATCAGGCAGTTGACGGCGATTTCTTCCGTCCAGGCGTAACTGTCATTCAGCACGTAGCGCGTGAAGAACTGCAGAAACACGCAAGCCGTCATCACCCAGAAGAGACCAAGAGTGAGCCAGTCCTCGAAGGCATAGACCTTTAGGTCGACATGGGCCGGCGCTTCGTCGAAGGTATGCGCCAATTCCTCCGGCGTGACCGGTGTATGGATTTCCTGTGCCGCAGACATCAGCAATTTCCTGTTCAAGAACATAGCTTCGCCGGTCAGGCAGTGGCCTGATTTTTTGAAGAGGCCTGTCGATTGGCGACAAGGCACGGATCGAAGCGGATTGCAGAAGGGGGCGCGGCGTCAGCCGCCGCGCCGAAGGCGTTACTTGATCGCGCGGATGGCGTCCCAATCAGCCTTTTCATAGCCGAAGTCCTCGAGCTTGACCTTCTCGATGACGTTCTTCTCAAAATCAGCCTTATCGACTTCCGTTACCGTGATGCCCTTTTTCTTGAACTCGTCGACGAGTTCCTTCTCGCGGGCCTCGATCTTCTTGGTGCCACGCTCAGCTGCCTGTTGAGCGACTTCCGAGAAGATCTTCTTGTCCTCGTCGGACAGGCTGGTCCAAAGCTTTTTCGAGAAGAGCGTATTCAGGTGGTCGACAATATGGCCGCTCAGGACGATGTTCTTTTGAACTTCGTAGAACTTCTTCGCTTCAATCGTCGTCAGCGGATTTTCCTGCGCATCGACAGTGCCGTTCTGCAGGGCAAGGTAAACTTCAGCGAAGGCAATCGGCGTTGTGTTTGCACCGCATGCACGCGGCATTGCAAGGTAGGCCGGAACGTCAGGCACGCGCATCTTCACGCCCTGCAGATCAGCGCATTTGGAAATCGGCTTGTTGGATGTCGTGTGGCGCGTACCGTAATAGGTGACGGCTGCGATGTGGTTGCCCGTCTTATCCTCGTAGCCCTTGGCCAGACGCTTGAAAACGTCACTCTTGGTGTAAGCGATGAGATGGCTCGGATCACGGAAGATGTAAGGATAGTAGGTAACGCCGATCGGCTTGAAATCGCGCGCAGCAAAGCTGGAGCCCGAGATGATGATATCGACCGTACCCAGCTTGAGGCCCTGATTGATATCAGCTTCCTTGCCAAGCTGTGATGCCGGGAAGACATCGATCTTGTAACGTCCATTCGTCCGCTTGGCGATTTCCTGCGCCGCCCAGACGGATTCCGTGTGGAACGGCTCGGACGTTTCATACACGTGCGCCCATTTGAGCGCCGTCTCGGCATGCGCTGAAAGCGTGGATGCCACGATGACGGCGGCAGCTCCCAGCAATGTCTTGAATCTCAGTTTCATTCTTTCCTCCCAAGTAAAGCAGACTTATCGAACGACTGAACCGGAGCGGCTCAATCATTTCTCTCTCGGTTGCTCCTCCCCGAAGCTTTCCGAGAATCTCTTTTGCGCTAACGTCAGATGGCTGCGCATTGCCTCGCGCGCGGCAGCAGGATCACCCGTCGCCAGCGCATCGCGAATGATATGATGCTCCTCCAGAGCCAGCTTCCAGGTATGCGGGCCCTCGAAATAGCTGGCAAGTTTGGTGAAGTACGGCGACATGCGGGAATCATAGATCAGGCCTGTGAAGTGCTTGAGGGCCGAATTTCCAATCATATCCGCAATGGCCGTATGAAAATCGCGATCGCAGCCCAGCGCCACTTCCGGGTCATCGAGCGAGCGTGCCATCCGCTCGAGCGTGGCATCGATCCGTTGGAGACCAGCTCGCGTGACGCGCCGCGCAGCCTCTTCAGCAATCGCGCTTTCGATAAGGCATCGCGCCTGCAGAATTTCCAGCGGACCTTCTGTGTCTTCCAACTGGCGAAGCTCACCAGACCCTTGAGATTTCTGGCTGATATAGACCCCCGACCCCATGCGGATCTGGATATGGCCTTCGACTTCCAGGACAATCAGCGCTTCACGAACCGTTGGTCGAGATACGGCGAAACGCTCGGCAAGTTCACGCTCCGGCGGCAGACGCGTACCGGGCTTCAATTCGCCGGCCTCTATCAGCGCGCGTATCTGTTCCGCGACCTGCCGATAAAGGCGGCGCGGCTCCAAAGCCACGAACATTGAACCCTCCCCGCGCATCCTCTCCCGATACGCCATCGGTCAGATTGTCTGACCAATTGCTACTATGGGTTAATTCCCGCAGGTGTCAAGCGGGAAAGTTAAGGAGATGCTAAGAAGCAGGAGCATCGATCGGTTTCGGCAATCTGACATCATATTGCTCAGCGAGAGCACTGAATGCTTGAGACGTGGCAGGATCAAGTTGAACGCCTGCGGCTTCGCGCTCGCGCGCGACACGCCATTCGCGATCACCCGGTGCCATGACATCTTCACCGTCCCGCGGGCGCGATCCACGCAACTGTTCAAGATATCTTTGCATGCCTGCGTCGAACGTCGCCCGATCCACGAAGGCTTCCGGCTTCAGTGCCAGCACGAAGGCGCCCATTTCCCGTGGCGTTGCAAAATCCGGCCCGCCCATGGGCGCAATGTCGAACGAAAGGCGCATGCCCGTCAGAACAGCACTGAAGATTTCAGCAACGCCCGCGAGTGCGGCACCCTTGAACCCGAAAGCCGCCCCGAGTGGCGCCAGCATTTCAGTCGCGTTCGCATCCGTCGTATCGACACCATCGGCATCCGACGCGACTGCTGGCGGCAAGGCCAGCCCAAGGCTCCGGTAAAGAAGAACGCGATTGAAGGGAACGGCGCTCGTCGCCATGTCCAGCAACCAGGGAGCATCTCCAGACACAGGAACTGCAACGCTGATCGGGTTCGTGCCATGGAATCGCTCTGCACCATCGTGCAAGCGAACAAAGCTGTCAGAGTTACAGAACGTGATGCCGAGAAAGCCTTTCTCGGCCGCGTGAAGCGAATAGGCACCCGCCGGACCGAAGTGCGATGTATTGCGAATGGCAACGGCCCCGATGCCGAATTGATCGGCGAGGTCTGTTGCAAGGTCCATTGCCTCGTAAGCAGCCAAGGCGCCGTGGGCGTGATCGGCGTCCAGAGAAGCCACTGCGCCAAACCGGTTCGCAACCTTCAAATTCGGCGCCTTATTGACCCGCCCCCCATTCAGAACCTGAACATAGTGGGGAAGCAGCCGTATGCCGTGGCTATCCACGCCAAACCGCGTTCCGTGCATCATTGCACGCGTTGCAGCCTTCGATGTCGGCTGATCGGCACCCGCGGCCAACAGGACGTCGAACGTAAATCGCTCCACTTCAGCCAGCGTCAGTCGCGGTTCAAGGCTCTGGTTCAAGAGATCATCTCTTCCATAAAAACGTCTAATGCACACACTAGACGTTTGAAGTTATATGTGCAATCCCTCATGTCAATTGATCCATGAGAAATCGCTGTCAGGTCATGCACACAAACAACCGCGTCCCAAAACTGTACCGGCAGGCGTATGACGTGCTGGTCCGCGACATCCGTACCGGGGCATATCAACGTGGCATGCGGCTGAGCGAAACACAGATCGCCGAGCGCTTCAGCATAAGCCGGGCTCCGGCGCGGCAGGCACTTCAGGAACTGGAACGTGACGGCCTTGTGCGCAAGGCACAAGGCCGGGGATACGAGATTAGCGACTGTGACCGATTGGGCAATTCTCAGCTTTTAGCACAGCTGCCCCTCGCAGAAGTCGAACCCAGATCAAGCTGGGAACTCATCTATCCGGAAGTCGAGCTGGAAATCGTCTCCCGCACGGCGCTTGCCAGTTGGCGGATCAACGAGGCTATCCTTGCAAGACACTATGGAGTAAGCCGTACCGTAGCGCGGGATGTTGTGGCAAGACTTCAGGAACGCGGCATTGTTCGCAAGGACCAAAGCGCCCGCTGGTATGCGCAGGCCCTGACCCGCGACCACATTGAAGAGCTTTACGAGTTACGCTGGGTGTTGGAGCCGCTTGCCTTGCAAAAAGCGGCTCAACGAGTCCCGTCAGAGCATTTCACGCTATTGAGACGGCATCTTGAGGAAGCGTTGGATGCCCCCCAGGTTCCCAGCGAAACGCTTGACCGGCTGGAGCAGGAACTCCATGTCGATCTCTTATCACACTGCGGCAATCAGGCGCTTTTGCGCGCCGTAAGCCTGCCGCAGGCCCTGCTGGTCGCGCATCATTTTCTCTACCGTCAAACATCAGACATGTTCGCGAGCGAGCCGTTTCTACCTGAGCATCTGACCATCATCCTGAACCTGGAACAGGGTAAACTCGCGATGGCTTGCGATGCGCTCGTCCATCACCTTCAAGTTTCCCGCCAACGAGCCATGCTGCGCATTGAAGCCGTGGCCAACAGCATTACGCCTGCTGCACTGCCTTATCTGGAGCAGCTGTAGCGGTAGCCATTCGATATCCTGGAGGAGGATCCGCAATGAAAATCACTGCCGTCGAACCGTTCATTCTACATTTGCCGCTCACATCGGATTCCATCTCCGACTCCACCCATAGCATCACGCACTGGGGCGTGGTCGGCGCCAAGATCACGACGGCTGACGGGCTGGAAGGCTACGGCTTTACCGGAACACATGCGCATCTGGCCTCGGACAGGCTGATCACCGCTTGCATTCGCGATTGCTATACACCGCTGCTGTTGGGAGAGGATGCGGCGGACCATCAGCGTCTCTGGACGAAACTTGCGCGCTACCCGGCGCTTCAATGGGTTGGGCGCGCGGGCATTACGCATCTGGCACTGGCAGCGGTGGATGTTGCCCTGTGGGATCTGGCCGCCAAGAAGGCGGGTGTTCCTCTCTGGTCACTACTGGGCGGAGCAAGAACTGAAAAGCTGGAGGCCTATAACACCGACATCGGCTGGATTTCCTTCTCGAAGGAAGCGTTGATTGCGGGTTCGGCGCGGGCTGTGGAAGAAGAGGGCTTTACCCGCATCAAGATCAAGGTCGGCCATGATGATCCCAATACAGACATCGAGCGCCTCGCCGCCGTGCGCGCCCGTGTGGGGAACAATGTTCGCGTCGCAATCGACGCGAACGGTCGGTGGGACCTTCCAACCTGCCAGCGCTTCTGCGCACGGGCTGAAGGACTGGATATCTACTGGTTCGAGGAACCCATGTGGTATGACGATATTGCCAGTCACGCAGCGCTTGCCCGCAATACATCGATACCCGTCGCATTGGGCGAACAGCTCTACACCGTGGATGCTTTCCGCAGCTTCATCAATGCGGGAGCGGTTCAGTATGTGCAGCCGGATGTGACCCGGCTCGGCGGCATCACCGAATACATCCAGGTCGCCGATCTGGCACTCGCGAACCGGCTGCCGGTGGTACCCCACGCTGGCGAGATGAGCCAGGTGCATGTGCATCTCAGCTACTGGCACCCGGCCTCAACAATCCTTGAATATATCCCTTGGATCAAGGATCACTTCCACGAGCCTTCTCACGTGAAGGACGGCATTTTCCTGCGTCCGCAACAGCCAGGGGCCAGCACAACACCCTTGGCAGAAAGCGTTGAGCGCTACTGCAAATCTCTTTCCTGATCAATCAGCGGGCGGGGAGCAGCAAATCCCCGCCTTCGGCTTCCTGCATCATCAGCGCAAGAAGTTCGCGCGGAACATCATCCAAACCGGCATATTTCCAGCGCGGATTGCGATCCTTGTCTACGATCACCGCGCGAATGCCCTCGATGAAATCGCCGTGCTCCAGGACGCGGGAAACGAAGCGGTATTCATTGCGAATGCCGATTTCCAGCGTGTCCGCTTCGCGAATGGCTTTTAGCGTTGCCTGAAGCGAGATGGGGGAACCACGGCGAATGGCTTCCAGCGCCTTCACGGCCCATTCGGATGAGAGTGTACTCAGCCTATCGGTAATGTCATGAACGGTTTCGCCGCTGAAGGCGTGATCAATTTCTGACTGTCTCTCCGCGAAAACCGAGGTTGGCGGTGTTGACGAGAATTCAGAGATGACCGTTGCATCGCCAGTTTCTATCAGTCTGGCTTTGAGAGCCGCCAGCTTTTCACGCTCGACATAATGATCCGCAAGTTTGGCGTAGATGGCGTCGGCACCGTTCATGCGCGTGCCGGTCAGTCCCAGATATTCGCCCAGATGACCAGGTGCCTGATGAAGGAGATAGGTGCCGCCGACATCGGTAATCAGGCCGATGCTGCATTCCGGCATGGCGACAACGGAATGCTCCGTCACGATCCTGTGCGAACCATGGGCCGAAAGCCCCACACCACCGCCCATGACGATGCCATCCATGAAGGCAACATAAGGTTTCGGATAGTGCGCGATCATCGCATTCAGCCGATACTCATCCCGCCAGAAAGCATTTCCGGCATCGAACTGACCGGCCCGCCCATGTTCGTACATGGCCGACAGATCGCCACCAGCAGAGAAGGCACGTTCACTATCGGAATCCACCATGACCAGCGAGATAGCGGGGTCATCCGCCCAGCGCGTCATTGCCTCGGTCATACCGTCAACGATGGCTTCATTGACTGCATTCAGCACCTTGGGACGCGTCAGCGTGATATAGCCGACACGGCCTTCGACGCGAATGGTAAGATCGGAATTGCTCATGCCGGATATCCTGTCATGACGGACTTAACTGTGATCCCAGTGGGGTTTACGCTTTTCGAAGAAGGCGGCAATGCCTTCTTTAGCCTCATCCTGCTCCCAGGCATCGGCCAGTGCGCTGATGCTTTCCTCGATCCGGTCAGCGTCGAGTGATCGGGAAAGCGAACGTGCCAGCGCCTTTGCAGACGCAACAGCACCCGGTGCCGTGGAAAGATAAAGTTCCGCTTCCGCGATCGCCTCGCTCATCAAGGCGTCCGCACTGACCACCCGCGACACAATTCCAAGTTCCACGGCTTCCAAGGCCGAGAACCGTTTTGCCGACATGAACACGCGTCGTGCCCGTCCCTCGCCCATGCGCGCCAGCACATAGGGGCCAATAGTTGCCGGAATGATGCCAAGCCGTGTTTCTGTCAGACCGAACAAGGTCTCCGGCGTCGCGAGCGCCACATCGCATATGCAGGCCATGCCCACACCGCCGCCAAAGGCGCTGCCATGGATGGCGCCGATCAACGGCTGAGGCAGGCCGTTCAATGCGCCTAGCATGGTTGCGAGTTTGCGCGCCTCCGCCATGCGCGTTTTCCGATCAGACTGCATTTGCTGGCGCATCCAGTCCAGATCGCCACCGGCACAAAATGTGGCTCCATCACCGGAGAGAATGACGGCCCGCCAGTCCCGCCGCTCCTGTGCGCTTGCCGCAAATTCCGTCAACTCCGCGATCATCTGTGCTGATAGCGCATTGCGCTTGTCAGGCCGGATCAGGCGAAGCTGCACAATACCGCGCGCATCGACCTCCACCTTGATCGTCTCGCTCATGTCCCGCTCCTCAGCGTTTTGGCGAAAGCAGCAGCATCATCAAGCGCATCGAGATCAAGACCGGTCTCGAAACCTGATGCAGCCAGATGCCGCGCCACGGCTTCCGTTGCCACATTGCCCGCCGCCCCCGGCGCATAGGGGCAGCCGCCCAAGCCACCGACAGAGGCATCGAATACCCGCAACCCCTTTTCCAGTGCCACGTCTATATTGCGGAGCGCCCGACCGCCGGTATCATGAAAATGCCCTGCCAGTTTTCGAGCCGGAACGACATCCAGCACAGCTTCCAGCATGGCTGCCACGGCTTGCGGCGTGCCGCGCCCCAGCGTCTCTCCAAGCGAGATTTCTTGGCAACCGAGTGCTGCCAACTTGCCAGCAACACGGGCAACCGGTTCGGGTTCAACACGGCCTTCGAAGGGGCAATCTGTAACGACTGACACATAACCGCGAAGGCGTAGACGAGCTGCCAGCGCTGACTCGGCTACCGGCTTCAAGCGTTCCAGGCTTTCGGCAATCGAGGTATTGAGATTGGCACGGCTGAAGCCTTCCGAGGCCGAAACAAAGATTGCCACCTCATCAGCACCGGCCAGCTTTGCAGCCTCGTATCCCCTCAGGTTCGGTGCAAGCACCGCATAGGACCGACCTTGGCGACGTGGAACACTCGCCATCACCTCTGCCGCATCTGCCATCTGCGGCACCCATCTGGGGCTGACGAAACTGGTGGCCTCGATCCGGCGAAACCCGCAGCGACTGAGCTTTTCGATCAGAGCCAGCTTATCGGCGGTTGGGATGACCCGCTTCTCGTTCTGCAGCCCGTCGCGCGGACCGACCTCATAAAGCTCCACCAATTCAGCCATGCGGCACAGCCTCCGGCTCCAGCTGAACCAGCGGATCGCCCGCAGAAATCTGTGTGCCTTCTGATACGAACACCTCCGCGACACGGCCGGCACGCGCGGCTTTCAGCGTGTGCTCCATCTTCATGGCTTCCAGTACGCACAGCGGCTGACCGGCCTCCACCGTCTCCCCCGCTTGCACAAGCATTGCGCGCACCAGCCCAGGCATGGGGGCAAGCGTAACATCGCCGCCGGGACCAGCCGACTGATCGCGATCCAGCGGATCGTGCAGGCGGAAGCTCAAAAGGTGCCCAGACGAGAAGACGTGGTAACCTTCGGCTTCAACAACCTGCGCATCGGGTTGCCCTTCGAGAGACCAGCCGGAACCGCGGCGAACGGCGGTAAAGACATCGCCTTCAATTGATGCCTGTGCTTGATCGGGGTGAGTGAGTTGAAGCCTCACCTCCAGCATTTCTCCCGCCTCTTCCAGAGCAACACATTGCTCCAATGGAGCCCAGAGAGAAAATCCGGCAAGCGGATCGTTGGGAATTGCCGCAGCATGGAGAGCCGCCAAGCCTGCCATAGCCATCTCCCGCCTACGGCTCTCCGGCTTTGCCGTCAGCGCAGCAAGGTCTCTGGCAATCAAACCCGTATCGACTTCGCCTTTGGCAAATCCTTCATGACGGGAAAGCGCGGCGAGGAAGGTCAGGTTCGTCACCGTCCCAGCCACCTGCGCTTCATCCAAGGCGCGGGAAAGCTTTGAAAGCGCGATGTCCCGCGTCGGCCCATGGGTGATGATCTTGGCGATCATCGGATCGTACCAGGGCGAGATCTCATCGCCGGTACGAACGCCGGTGTCGGCACGGCAGTTGGTGGGGAAAGCCAGATGCGCCAACCTGCCCGTTGAGGGCAAGAAACCGGCATCCACGTCTTCCGCATAAAGCCGGGCCTCGAAAGCATGGCCGTTCAGTCGGATGTCATCCTGGCCAAGCGGCAGGCGCTCGCCGCTCGCCACACGCAATTGCCATTCCACGAGATCGAGCCCGGTGACCGCCTCTGTGACAGGATGCTCTACCTGAAGCCGAGTGTTCATTTCCATGAACCAGAAGCGATCCGGGCGAAGCCCTTCTGACCCATCGACAATGAATTCGATGGTGCCCGCGCCGGAATAGCCGATGGCTTTCGCCGCCTTGACCGCCGCCGACCCCATGGCTCCACGCATCTGGAGCGTCATGCCGGGGGCTGGCGCTTCCTCGATCACCTTTTGATGCCGCCGCTGGAGCGAACAATCTCGCTCGAAAAGGTGCACGGCATCTATGCCATCACCAAAAACCTGCACCTCGATATGACGGGGTGCAGCGACATATTTTTCGATGAGAACGGCGTCATTGCCGAAAGCATTTGCAGCTTCCGCCTTGGCGGAGCGAAGCGCATCGGCAAATTCGCCAGCGCTTTCCACCCGCCGCATTCCCTTGCCACCACCACCGGCGACGGCCTTGATAAGTACCGGATAGCCGATGCGTTCGGCCTGCTGAGCCAAGAATGCACCGTCCTGATTATCCCCGTGATAACCGGGAACGACCGGAACGCCCGCTTTCTCCATCAGCGCCTTGGCCGCATCCTTCAGGCCCATGGCACGAATGGCGTCGGCGGAAGGACCGATGAAGACGAGACCGGCAGCCTTTACCGCATCGACGAGATCCGGGTTTTCCGACAGAAAACCGTAGCCCGGATGGATGGCCTCCACACCCGTTTGAAGCGCAGCAGCGATGATGGCATCACCCCTTAGATAGCTATCCTTGGGAGCTGCGCCGCCGATGCAGACTGCCACATCCGCCAGCTTTACGTGCAACGCATTTCGGTCGGCTTCCGAATAGACGGCAACCGTCGAGACACCCAGCTGGCGTGCTGTCTTGATGATGCGGCAGGCAATCTCACCGCGATTGGCAATCAGGATCTTGCGAAACATTGTTCTCTCCCCTTTTGCCATCACATTCGGAACAGGCCGAACCGGGTTTCCCCGATTGGCGCGTTCAGGCTGGCGGAAAGTGAAAGGGCAAGAACCTCACGCGTCTTGCGCGGATCCACGATGCCATCGTCCCAGAGACGCGCCGAGGCATAAAGCGGGTGGCTTTGCCGCTCGAACATATCCAGTGTCGGGCGCTTGAACTCGGCTTCTTCCTCTGCGCTCCAGCTACCACCCTTGCGCTCTATGCCTTCGCGGCGAACGGTGGCCAGAACACCCGCGGCCTGCTCCCCGCCCATGACCGAAATCCGCGAATTCGGCCATGTCCATAAAAAGCGGGGCGAGAAGGCACGACCCGCCATGCCATAATTTCCCGCCCCGAAAGAGCCGCCCACAAGCATGGTGATTTTCGGTACGGCAGTCGTCGCCACCGCCGTCACCATCTTGGCACCGTGGCGGGCAATACCTTCGTTTTCGTATTTCCTGCCCACCATGAAGCCGGTTATGTTTTGCAGGAACACCAGTGGAATGCCGCGCTGCGAACATAGCTCCACAAAATGTGCGCCCTTCTGCGCACTTTCGGAAAAAAGCACGCCATTGTTGGCGACAATCCCGACGGGGCACCCCATGATATGGGCGAAACCGCAGACCAGCGTTTCGCCGAAGCGCGCCTTGAATTCATCAAAGCGGCTGCCGTCCACTACGCGCGCGATCACCTCACGAATGTCATAGGGCGTGCGCAGGTCGGCAGGTACTACATCCAGCAGTTCTTCCGGATCATAGGCTGGAAGTTCCGGCGCCTGCCATTGAACGGAATGCTGCTTCTGCCGGTTGAGATTGGCAACAGCGCGGCGGGCAAGCGCCAGCGCATGGGCATCGTCTTCCGCCAGATAGTCCGCCACGCCGGAAAGGCGCGTATGAACATCGCCACCACCCAGATCTTCCGCACTGACGACCTCGCCGGTCGCAGCCTTCACCAGCGGTGGACCGGCCAGAAAGATCGTACCCTGATCCCGCACGATGATGGAAACATCCGACATGGCAGGCACGTAAGCACCGCCCGCCGTACAGGACCCCATGACAACCGCGATCTGCGCCATGCCCATGGCGCTCATCTGCGCCTGATTGAAGAAGATGCGGCCAAAATGATCGCGATCCGGGAAGACCTCATCCTGGTTCGGCAGGTTCGCGCCGCCGCTATCCACGAGGTAGATGCAGGGCAGATTGCAAGCCTCGGCAATCTCTTGCGCCCGCAAATGCTTCTTCACCGTCATTGGGTAATAGGTGCCACCCTTCACCGTCGCATCATTGGCGACGACCATGACGTCCTGCCCCTCGACACGGCCGACACCTGCAATCAGGCCAGCCGCAGGTGCAGCACCCTCATACATGTCATGCGCAGCCGTTGCGCCAACCTCCAGAAAGGGCGATCCGATATCCAGAAGGTTGGCCACGCGCTCCCGCGGCAGCATCTTACCGCGACTTGCATGCCGCTTGCGCGCCTCCTCGCCACCCCCTTGCGCAGCAAGTTCCGCAGCCGCGCGAATGGTTTCCAGCATGGCCAGATGCGCAGCACGGTTCTTTTTCGCGCTCTCCGATCCAGCAATATGTTGGGATTTCAATCTCATCGGCTCCTCCAGCCGTTACACCACAGGCAAGCAGGTTCAGGCCATGGCGGCCATCAACTCCCGGCCAATCAGCATGCGGCGAATTTCGGATGTGCCAGCCCCAATTTCCATTAGCTTCGCATCGCGGAACAGACGGCTCACCACGCTATCACTCAAGAAGCCCGCCCCGCCCAGCGCCTGCACGGCCTGATGGGCCTGCACCATGGCCTGCTCACTGGCATAGAGCACGGCGCCTGCCGCATCCTGCCGCGTGACCGTGCCGCGATCGCAAGCCTTGGCGACCTCATAGACATAGGCGCGCGCAGTATTGAGGCTCACATACATATCGGCGATCTTGCCCTGCATGAGCTGGAAATTGCCGATCGGCTGGCCGAACTGCTCTCGGGTTGAGACATAGGGCATGACCTCATCCAGACAGGCCGCCATGATGCCAAGCCCGATGCCGGACAGCACCACACGCTCGTAATCCAACCCAGACATCAGGACACGAACACCGCGGCCTTCTTCGCCAAGTACATTTTCGAAAGGCACTTCCACGCTGTCGAAATTCAGTTCCGCCGTATTTGAGCCGCGCATGCCCAGCTTGTCAAAATGCGGGCTGGTGGAAAAACCCCTCATGCCCTTTTCGATGATGAAGGCGGTGATGCCCTTCGATCCTGCCTCCGGGTCAGTCTTGGCATAAACCACCAGCACATCGGCGTCAGGGCCGTTGGTGATCCAGTATTTGTTGCCCTTCAGAACGTAATGACCGTCGCGCTTTTCGGCCCTGAGCTTCATGGAGACGACATCCGACCCCGCGCCCGGCTCCGACATAGCCAGCGCGCCGACGTGTTCACCGGAAACAAGCTTCGGCAGATACTTCTGTTTCTGAGCTTCAGAACCATTCAGCTTGATCTGGTTGACGCAAAGATTGGAATGGGCACCGTAGGAAAGGCTGATGGAGGCGGAGGCACGCGCAATCTCCTCCACCGCCACCGTGTGCGCCAGATACCCCATGCCCGCACCGCCATAGGCTTCATCCACGGTGATGCCGAGCAAGCCCAGTTCCCCCATCTCCTTCCAGAGTTGGTTCGGGAAACTATTGGAGCGATCCACCTCGGCAGCCAGCGGCTTCACCCGTTCCTGCGCCCAGTCCTGAACGGTTTCGCGCAATGCCGCGACATCCTCTCCCAGATCGAAGCTCATCGTAGCGTGAAACATGAAGTCTCCTCCCTTCCCGTTCACGATACCGCCAATCAGCGGTTCTTGAAATCAGCAGGCCTGCGCGCCACGAAAGCGGCCATGCCTTCGGAGCGATCTTCCAGGGCAAAGGTGGAATGGAACAGGCGGCGCTCGACCAACAGCCCTTCGGCAAGTGTTGTCTCAAAGGCGCGATTGACTGCTTCCTTTGCCATGGCCGCCACCGGTTGAGACATGCCAGCCACAACCGTTGCGACCTTGACCGCCTCTTCCACCAGATCCACCGCCGGGAATACGCGGCTGACGAGACCGCAACGTTCTGCTTCAGCAGCATCCATCATGCGACCTGTCAGAACCATATCCATGGCCTTGGACTTGCCAACGAAGCGCGTCAGCCGCTGCGAACCGCCCATGCCGGGAATAGTGCCGAGCTTGATTTCCGGCTGGCCGAACTTGGCCGTATCCGATGCCAGAATGAAATCGCACATCATGGCAAGTTCGCAGCCACCGCCCAGCGCAAAGCCCGACACGGCAGCAATGATTGGCTTGCGGCGGTTGGTAAACAGCGACCATTCCGAAAACTTGTCGGTGACGGCCACATCCTGAAACGTCAGCGGCTGCATTTCCTTGATATCAGCGCCCGCCGCGAAAGCCTTTTCAGAGCCGGTCAGAACAAGGCACCCGATGCTGTCATCGGCATCCGCCTCGGCCGTAACGGCGATCAATTCCTGCGCGACGGTGGAATTCAAGGCGTTCAGGGCTTCAGGGCGGTTAAGGCGGATCAGAAGCACGCTATCGCGGCGTTCCGTCAGAATGGTTTGGTAGGTCATGGTGTCTCTCCCTTCGGCCCGCTTACGCCTGCGCAATCACAGTGCGCGCCACGATCAGCCGCATGATTTCATTGGTACCTTCCAGAATCTGGTGAACGCGAAGATCGCGCACGATCTTCTCGATCCCGTAGTCTGCCAGGTAGCCATAACCACCGTGCAGTTGCAGCGCACGGTTGGCAACATCAAACCCGGCATCCGTCACATGCTTCTTGGCCATGGCGCAAAGCTGCGTTGCTTCCGGTAGCTTCGCATCGAGTGCTGATGCTGCACGCCACAGAAAGGTGCGAGAAACTTCCAGATCAATCGCCATTTCCGCCAGCGCAAACTGCAAGGCCTGGAACTCGTTCAGCTTCTGGCCGAAGGCCTTGCGCTCATTGGTATAGGTAACAGCCTTATCGAGTGCCGATTGCGCGCCGCCAAGCGAACAGGCGGCGATGGAGGTGCGCCCGCCATCCAGCGCTTCCATGGCCAGTTTGAAGCCGGCTCCTTGCGGCCCCAGCATGGCATCGGCCTTAACGCGCACCTTATCGAGCATGACTGTGCGGGTTGGCTGGGCATTCCAGCCCATTTTCTTCTCGTTGGCTCCAAAGGAGAGACCGGCTGCATCCTTCTCCACCAGAAAGGCAGAAACCCCCTTGGCGCCGGGACCACCGGTGCGCGCCATGACGACATAGAGATCGGTCGCGCCAGCGCCAGAAATGAACATCTTCTGGCCGGTCAGCAGATAGTCATCACCGTCGCGCTCCGCCCGTGTTGTCAACGCAGCCGCATCCGAGCCGCAGGAGGGTTCCGTCAGGCAATAGGAGGCCAACAATTCGCCGGTGCAAAGACGCGGCAGATAGGCGGATTTCTGTACCTCGCTGCCATGCTTGTCGATCATGCTCGCGACCATGTTGTGGATCGAAAGATAGGCGGAGAAAGCCGGGCACCCCTTCGCAAGCGCTTCATAAACGAGCACCGCTTCCACCCGGCCGAGGCCGGAGCCACCATGTGCATCGGAAACCATGATACCGCCGAGCCCGAGCGCCATGGCACTCTTGAGCACATCCACCGGAAAATGCTTGGCCTGATCCCACTCGATCGCTTGCGGTGCGACTTCATCCTGGGCAAAGGCTTCCGCCATTTCGCGAATGGCCGCCTGCTCTTCCGTCAGCGAAAAATCCATGGGTATCCCTCCTCATTCCACATCTAAGCGTGCAGTCCCCTGCCCAATCCGGCCAGTGCGGCCTCCTGCACCGTTTCTCCAAGCGTCGGGTGCGCGTGGATCGTCGCGGCAATATCAGTCAGCGTGGCGCACATCTCCAGCGCAAGCGCGAACTCTCCGGCAAATTCGGAAACTCCAGCACCCACCGCCTGAATGCCAAGAACCAGACCGTCAGATTTTTCATGCACAATGCGCACGAAACCATCCGTGCGCTCCAGCGTCATGGCGCGACCATTGGCCCGCAGCGGATAGGTTGCCACCGCCGCCTCCGCATTGACCGTTCGCGCCTCCTCCGGCAGTTGGCCAACCACAACGATTTCGGGATCGGTGAAGCAGACGGCGGGAATGGCGCGTTTGTCCCAGTCAACTGCTTCCCCCGCAATCACCGCAGCTGCAATCTCCCCTTGCGCCATGGCGCGATGGGCCAGCATGGGTTCGCCGGTCACATCACCTATGGCATAAACGCCGCGCATCGATGTCTGGCACTTGCCGTTGATCTTTATGTAGCGGCCTTGCATATCGAGGCCCAGATCGGCAGCACCGCATTCGGCAACAACAGGGCGCCGGCCGACCGTGACAAGAACCTTCTTGGCGGCGATCTTCAGTTCGCCATCCGCCGTCTTTGCCCGCAGCACCCCGCCTTCATAGCCTTCGGCTTGCGCATTGAGATGCACCTCGACGCCCAAAGCCTTCAGCCGCGTCAGAACAGGCTTTGAAAGTTCGGCGTCATATTGCGGCAGGATCTGAGCCCTGGCTTCCACGATCGTCACCTTCGCCCCGAGTTTTGCGTAAGCCGTGCCGATTTCGAGCCCGATATATCCGCCGCCGACAATCGCCAGCGTTTCCGGTACCTGTTGAAGGGAAAGTGCCTCAGTGGAGGAAAGGATATCGCCACCGAACGGCAGCGATGGCACCTCAATCGGAGCCGAGCCGGTCGCAATCACCAGATGCTCACACGAAATACGGGAGAGACCTTCAGCCGTTTTCAACTCGATGGTCTTGCCATCCAGAATGCGTGCTTCACCGTCAATCTTGCGAACCCCGGCCTTGCGGAGCAGGCCACCGACGCCGCCGGTCAGTTGGCGAACGATTCCATCCTTCCATCCCATGGTTTTCGAAAGAGCGATCTTCGGCGAGGCGGTTGCAATCCCCAGCGGAGAATGGCCGGTTGCCGCCTCCGCGACGGCATGAAATTGCTCTGCGGCATGGATCAAAGCTTTGGAAGGGATACAGCCTACGTTAAGGCACGTTCCGCCGGGAGCAGCCTTTTCCACGATGATCGTATCAAGCCCTGCCTGACCGGCGCGAATGGCGCAGACATAGCCACCCGGACCGGCACCCAGCACCAGCACTTTGCATGAAAGATCGGTCATTCCATCAATCCTTCATGAAAATCAGGGCAGGAGTTTCGAGCAATGTCTTCATCCTCTGAACGAAGACTGCCGCGTCCCATCCGTCAATTATGCGATGGTCGAAGCTGGCTGAAATATTCATCATGGTGCGCGGCACGAAGGCGCTGCCGTTCCAGCTTGGGCGTACTGCCATGCGGTTGACGCCGAGAATGGCAACCTCCGGCTTGTTAATGATCGGTGTCGTGGCAATCGCCCCCAACGGCCCAAGGGATGTGATGGTGATCGTGGAACCGGAAAGCTCTTCCCGCTTCGCCTTGCCCTCCCGGCAGGCGTCCGAAAGCCGGGCTATTTCGCCTGCAAGCTGATAGGGCGAAAGCGCCTGTGCGTTGCGCACCACGGGCACCATGAGCCCTGCTTCCGTCATCGTCGCAATGCCGATATGCACCGCAGTGGAATAATGGACTTCCTCGGCCTCATCGTCGTAACGAGCGAATATTTTCGGGCAGCTTTCCTTGGCTTTGACCAGCGCAGCCGCGATGAGTGGCAAGATAGTGAGCTTCGGCTTGTCGCCGCGCGTCTCATTGAGCTTGATGCGGACTGCCTCGATCTCGGTCACATCTACTTCTTCCACAACAGTGATGTGCGGGATGGTGGCATTTGCCTCGCTCATGCGCTTGGCAATCATGCGGCGCAGGCCGACCACTTTCACAGTTTCCACTGTTTCCGGCCGAGGCGGATTGCGCGGCTGTGCCTGACCAGCGTTCTGGAACAGATGATCCAGATCGGTATGGGTAATGCGGCCTGCCGGCCCGCTGCCTGCAACTTGGCGAAGGTCGATGCCTGCCTCCTTTGCCCTTGCCCGTACGGCAGGGGAAGCAAGTACTGCGACACCTTCTGCACGCGGCGGCGTGGCTGTTGAGGTGAGTGCGCTTGGCCGGGTCTCAACCACCTTCAGCGAAGGTGACGCTTTCAGCGGGCAGCTTTCCGTCTGCGCCGCGGTACTGGATGTCGAAGCTGGAGCAGGCTGAGCCTCAGCAGGAGCGAGCGAGGGAGCGCCATCATCGTCCCCGCCTGCACTTTCATCTTCGATACGGATGAGATCCGAGCCGATGGCCAGCGTCTTGCCGACTTCGCCGCCGATCCAGATGACCTTGCCGCTATAGGCTGAGGTGATTTCGACCGTCGCCTTGTCTGTCATGACGGCTGCGATCGGATCATCCTCTCTCACAAGATCGCCGGGCTTGACGAGAATTTCAGTAACTTCAGCTTCCGTGACACCTTCGCCCACATCCGGCAGGCGGATTGTTCTGATACCCATGATCAAGCCTCCATCACTGCTTGAAGAGCGCGACAGACGCGCTCCTGTCCGGGGAAATAATCCCACTCCAGTGCATGCGGATAAGGGGCATCCCAGCCGGTTACGCGCTGAACCGGCGCTTCAAGATGGTAGAAGCAAGCCTCCTGCACGATGGCGATGATTTCTCCTGCCAGACCGGAGGTCTTTGTGGCTTCATGAAGGACGACACAGCGCCCGGTCTTGCGAACGGATTCCTCGATGGCTTCTAGATCGAGCGGCAGAAGCGAGCGCAGATCGATGATCTCCGCATCGACGCCAAGCGTATTCACCGCAGCTTCCGCAACGAAAACCATCGTCCCGTAGGTGAGGATCGTCACTGCCGAACCTTCCCGGTGAACGCGCGCCTTGCCGATGGGAATCGAATAGTGCCCTTCCGGCACCTCGCCGAGCACATGGTTTTTCCAGCTTTGCGCCGGGGCCTTGTGATCACCGTTGAAGGGGCCGTTATAAAGCCGCTTTGGTTCCAGAAAGATCACCGGATCGGGATCTTCCAAGGCGGAAATCAGCAAACCCTTTGCATCATGCGGCGTGCAGGGCTGCACCACCTTCAGGCCCGCGACATGTGTGAACAAGGCTTCCGGGCTCTGGCTATGGGTCTGGCCCCCAAAGATGCCGCCACCTGTCGGCATGCGGATGACGATGGGACAAGAAAACTGCTCGTTGGAGCGATGGCGAATACGCGCCGCTTCCTGTGTGATCTGGTCATAGGCCGGATAGACATAGTCAGCGAACTGGATTTCCACGCAGGGTTTCATGCCTTGCGCCGCCATGCCGATGCCCAGACCGACAATAGCGCTTTCGTTGATTGGCGTGTCGAACACGCGCTCCTCACCATACTTCTTCTGCAAACCGGAGGTGCAGCGGAAAACGCCGCCGAAATAGCCTACGTCCTCGCCAAAAATGACGATCTGCGGGTCGCGGGCCAACATTACATCCATAGCGTCGCGAAGGGCTTCAATCATCGTCAGTTGCGCCATGGTCAGACCCCTAATTCCTGCCGCTGACGGCGAATGTGTTCCGGCATATCGGCGTAGACACCCTTGAAGATCGTGGCTCCGGGAATGGGCTTCGGATCGATCATCGTGCCGGCCGCCTCAACGCGCTTCTGCACCTCGACAACCGTCGAGAGCACTTCCGCTTCCGCCTGGACGTGGCGCTGCTCGCTCCATTCACCAATGTGGATGAGGTGCTTCTTCAATCGGTCTATGGGGTCGCCGAAGGGCCAGGCCTTGCCCTCGTCTCTCGGTCTGTACGCACTCGGGTCATCGGATGATGAATGCGCCCCGACGCGGTAGGTGTACCATTCGATCAGGATCGGACCGTGGCCAGAACGCACACGCTGCGATGCCCATTCCGAAACTGCAAGCACTGCAAGATAATCATTGCCATCTACGCGGATGGCCGGAATTCCATAACCCAGAGCGCGCGCGGCGTAGGTTCTGCCCTTGCCCTTGGCAACGCCTGTATAGGTCGAGATAGCCCACTGGTTGTTCACGACGTTGAGGATAACCGGCGGGCTGTAGGACGAGGCGGACAAAAGCGCCGTATGGAAATCGTTGGATGCGGTAGAACCATCACCGATCCAGCCGATCGAGATGTTGTCCTTCTGGGTGAGCGCATTGGCCATGGCCCAGCCAACCGCGTGCACATATTGCGTTCCGAGATTGCCGGAAACTGTGAAATATCCATAGTCACGCGCGGAATGCAGCGTTGGCAACTGGCGGCCCTGCAGCGGATCGAATGCGTTGGAATAGAACTGCCCCAGCAACATTTCCAGCGGATAGCCGCCAGCAATCAGCAGTCCCTGTTGGCGATAGGTGGGAAAGTTCATGTCGCCCGGCTTCAGACAGCGCTGGAAGCCACAGGCGATCGCC
Organism: Rhizobium rhizoryzae; assembly: GCF_011046895.1. NCBI lineage: Bacteria > Pseudomonadati > Pseudomonadota > Alphaproteobacteria > Hyphomicrobiales > Rhizobiaceae > Affinirhizobium > Affinirhizobium rhizoryzae. The sequence continues at coordinate 677,102 of NZ_CP049249.1, forward strand.
TCTTCGCCAACGCCCTGAATATAGAACGACATCTTGCCCTGCCGTTGCGCATTCATCATACGCATGTCGATGGTGCGCGACATCATCATGTCGCGCAGCCCAGCGCGAAGCGTATCGACATCGAAGCGGTTCAAGAACTCAGCCCAAGGCCCAACTGCTTCGCCATTCTCATCCATGACGCGAATGAGCGAGTTGGCGTGCTCAACGCAATCCGCAGCCGTCACATCAAGTGGCAGAACAGGCAGCAGGCCGGCCTTCGGAATCTCCACTGAGGAGAAATCAGGCGTCTGGCCCGGTCGGGCGGGCGGGTGCGCAAATGAGAGTTTGCAATGCGAAGTCACGTTCTTCTCCTCCAAAGAAGTGCATTCGTTCAATCTGAAATCCATGTGCGGCAGGGCTCGGAAAACCTCCTCGTCCTCGCTCTACCGGTGGATCTGGTGGCTGTAATACCGCTCCTCTTGCGGCAGGAACGCCCCTGATCTGACGGTAATGGTAGTCTCGACCTGCCCGAAATGTCCTGATTATGTTGAGCGTGACAGCGCATGAGCCGGAAAGGACGAGTGCTAATTTGCGCAATTAAAGTTCGCGGGCTGCCGAGCTCTCGAATCGCCGATCGCCCGTGATGTCCAGCCGAAGAAACGCAAAAGCCGCGCACCTTGCGATGCGCGGCCTGTCAGGCAGTCGAAATGCTTGGGAGGATGCTTAACGACGCTGATTGTAAACGTCGACGCAGACTGCACCGAGCAGAACGAGACCCTTGATCACCTGCTGATAGTCGATGCCGATACCCAGGATGGACATGCCGTTGTTCATGACGCCCATGAGGAAGGCGCCGATAACAGCACCGGTAACCTTGCCAACGCCACCATAGGCAGATGCACCGCCGATGAAGCAGGCAGCGATAACGTCGAGTTCGAAACCTGCGCCAGCCTTCGGTGTCGCGCTGTTCAGGCGTGCTGCAACCACGAGACCACCAAGAGCTGCCAGTACGCCCATGTTGACGAAGGTGCCAAAAACCAGACGCTGCGTCTTGATACCGGAGAGCTCGGCTGCACGGGCATTACCGCCGACTGCGTAGATCTGGCGACCGATGATCGTGCGGTTGGTGAAGAAACCATAAGCCGCAATCAGGATCGCCATGATGATCAGAACGTTTGGCATACCGCGATGGGACGCGATCAAGTAGGCAACATAGCTGATGCTGGCGAGGACAAGGATGTTCTTTGCGACAAAGAAACCAAACGGCTCGGTTTCGACGCCATGCGACATGCGACGCCCGCGGTTCTTGATGTTCTGCCAGACCAGGAAGGCAGCGACTGCAACGCCGAGAACCAGCGATGTCAGGTACAAGCCGCCCTCAGACGAGATGAATTCCGGAATGAAGCCGGATGACAGCCGCTGGAACGTGACATCGAATGGTCCGATCGAGCGACCGCTGAGGACGGCGATCATAAGACCGCGGAAAACAAGCATGCCGGCAAGCGTCACGATGAACGATGGAATCTTCAGATAGGCGACGAAATAGCCCTGTACAGCTCCGATCAATCCGCCGAGGACCAGGCAGATAATGCAGGCCGTGACGAAATCGAAGTTGTATTGCACCATCATCATGGCGGCGACTGCGCCGATGAAACCTGCCACGGACCCGACCGAGAGGTCGATATGGCCGGTCACGATGATCATCAGCATGCCGAGCGCCATGATGACGATATAGCTGTTCTGCAGGATGATGTTCGTGAGGTTCAGCGGCTTCAGAAGAATGCCGCCTGTCGCAAACTGGAAGAAGATGACGATGACGAGAAGCGACATCAGCATCCCGTATTCGCGCAGGTTGTCCTTGATGAAACCGGCGACGCTCTGCGGTGCCGGTGCAGTTGTTTCAGGCGTGCTCATTCGTCTCTCCCCTTGCGGCGCATGATAGCGCGCATGATGTTCTCCTGGGTGGCTTCAGCGCCGGCAACTTCGCCGACGAATTCGCCCTCATGCATGACCAGGATGCGATCGCAAATCCCGATCAGCTCCGGCATTTCCGAGGAGATCACCACGACTGCCTTTCCGGCATCCGCGAGTTCGTTGATAATGGAATAGATTTCGTATTTTGCACCGACGTCGATCCCGCGGGTCGGCTCGTCGAGGATCAGCAGGTCAGGGTTTGTGAACAGCCATTTCGACAGCACGACCTTTTGCTGGTTGCCGCCGGAAAGCTTGCCCGTTTCCTGATAGACATTGTGGCTGCGGATGCGCATGCGCGCGCGAAACTCCTGCGCCACCTTCATTTCTGAGATGTCGTCAATCACACTGCTGCGTGAGACGCCAGGCAGGTTTGCCAGCGAGATGTTCTTGCGAATGTCTTCCGCCAGGATCAACCCGAGATGCTTGCGGTCTTCCGTGACATAGGCTAGACCCGCATCGATCGCCTTGGTAACCGTCGAGACATCGACAGGCTTGCCGTGCATCTTCACAGTGCCGGTGATATTGCGGCCCCAGGAACGGCCGAAGACGCTCATAGCAAACTCGGTGCGGCCCGCACCCATCAAGCCGGAAATACCAACGACTTCGCCCGCGCGAACCTTCAGCGACAGGTTCTTCACGACCTGGCGATGCGTGTGCTGCGGATGATAAACGGACCAGTCATCCACCTCGAAGATCATCTCGCCGATCTTCGGCGTACGCTTCGGGTAGCGGCTTTCCATATCGCGGTCGACCATCTTGCGGATGATCTCGTCTTCCGGCACGACGCCAGCGTGGCAATCCATGGTATCGACAGAGCGGCCATCGCGCAGAACCGTGATGCGGTCGGCGACTTCGGAAATCTCGTTCAGCTTGTGGCTGATCATGATTGAGGTGATGCCCTGGTTCCTGAACTCTTTCAGAAGCTCCAGCAGTGCAGCACTGTCTGTTTCGTTGAGAGATGCAGTCGGCTCGTCAAGAATGAGAAGACGAACGTCCTTTGAAAGAGCCTTGGCGATTTCGACCAACTGCTGCTTGCCGACGCCGAGATTGGTGATCAGCGTATCCGGCTGCTCGTTCAGGCCGACCTTGGCCAGCAAAGCCTTGGTGCGCTCATGAACGGCCGAACGATCAATCACGCCAAAACGCGACGGAGCGTTGGCCAGAAAGATGTTCTCGGCAATGGACAGGAGCGGTATCAGCGCGAGCTCCTGGTGAATAATAATGATGCCCAGCGCTTCAGTATCATTGATATCGCGAAACTGGCGCTCTTCACCTGAAAACAGGATGGAGCCTTCGTAGCTGCCATGCGGATAGACGCCGGACAGAACCTTCATGAGTGTAGATTTACCAGCGCCGTTTTCACCGACGAGCGCGTGAATTTCGCCCTCGCGAACGGTGAACGAGACGTCGGTCAAAGCCTTAACAACACCGAACGACTTAGAAATGCCACGCATTTCGAGAATCGGGGGGCGTTCAGCCGCATTGACGTGTGCGAGCATGCCATCATCTCCGATGGGAAACAAAGAATACGGCGACGCGATTTCAACGCGCCGCCGCACTATCGATACAGGAATTACTTCAGCTGGTCTTCCTTGTAGTAACCGCTGCCAACCAGAACTTCCTTCCAGTTGGTCTTGTCAACAGCAACCGGCTTCAACAGGTAGGAAGGAACAACCTTCTTGCCGTTGTCGTAGGTCTTGGTGTCGTTGACAGTCGGCTCCTTGCCGCTCATCGCAGCATCAACCATGTCGACGGTTACCTTCGCGAGTTCGCGGGTATCCTTGAAGATCGTGGAGTACTGTTCGCCAGCGATGATGGACTTAACAGACGGAACTTCTGCGTCCTGACCGGAAACGAACGGCATTGCAACGCCGCCGGAACCGTAACCTACGCCCTTGAGCGAGGACAGGATGCCGATGGAGATACCGTCATAAGGAGACAGAACAGCGTTGACCTTCTTGTCGGCATAGAATGCAGACAGGATGGCGTCCATACGAGCCTGGGCGGTTGCACCGTCCCAACGCAGCGTGGAAACCTTGTCCATGCCAACCTGGCCCGAACCAACCTTGAGAACGCCCTTGTCGATCAACGGCTGGAGAACGCTCATGGCGCCGTTGTAGAAGAAGAAGGCGTTGTTATCGTCCGGCGAACCGCCGAAGAGTTCGATGTAGAACGGACCCTTTTCCGTATCAGCCTTGAGAGCCTTTACCAGCGTCGTGGCCTGCAGAACGCCGACCTGGAAGTTGTCGAATGTCGCGTAGTAGCTGACATTCGGCGTATCGCGGATCAGGCGGTCATAAGCGATGACCTTGATCTTCTTGTCGGCAGCCTGCTGCAGAACGTCCGAGAGCGTCGTGCCGTCGATCGACGCGATCACGAGTACTTTCGCACCCTTCGTGATCATGTTTTCGATCTGGGAAAGCTGGTTCGGAATGTCGTCTTCTGCGTACTGCAGGTCAACCGAGTAACCGCGTTCCTTCAGAACCTTCACCATGTTGTCGCCGTCAGCGATCCAGCGGGCGGAGGACTTGGTTGGCATGGCAACGCCGACCAGACCCTTGTCAGCAGCGCTGACAGGAGCAGCGAAGGCCATGGCGGCAAACATCGCAGCAGTCGTCAAATACTTCAAAATTTTCATTCTTGCTCTCCTCCTTGGTCGAGCCCCCCATCGAGCTCGCCATTGTTGGCAACAGGAATCAGAGCCTGATTCCTGCCGTTTCTTTTCTATCAGTGATTGTCGCGCGGAATACCTTCCGTCTGAGCAATGCGCTGATATTTCACAGCCGGCTCCAGAACGGCGCCGGTCTCCATCTGCCCGACGATGCCGCGCTGGATTTCCTGCCACGGTGTCTGGTGCTTCGGATACTGATACCCGCCCTTTGCTTCCAGTTCGCGACGGCGCTCTGCAAGCTCTTCTGCGGAAATGAGAATGTCTGCCGTGCCACGACCCACATCGATGCGGACCTTGTCACCGGTCTTGAGCAGCGCCAGACCGCCGCCTGCGGCGGCTTCGGGCGATGCATTGAGGATGGACGGGCTGCCCGATGTGCCGGACTGCCGGCCATCGCCGATGCACGGCAAGGATGTAACGCCCTTGTTCAGCAAGTAGCTGGGAGCGCGCATGTTGACGACTTCGGCCGCACCGGGATAACCGATTGGACCAGCACCACGCATGAACAGAACCGTGTTCTCATCGATACCGAGCGCCGGGTCATCGATGCGATGGTGATAGTCTTCCGGTCCGTCGAACACCACCGCCTTGCCCTCGAATGCATCGGGATCATTCGGATTGGAAAGGTAGCGATCGCGGAACTCCTTGGAGATCACGCTCGTCTTCATGATGGCGGACGAGAAGAGGTTGCCACGCAGGACGCGGAAGCCTGCCCGCTCCTTCAACGGTTGATCGTAAGGACGGATGACCTTCTCGTCTTCGATCACGGCGCCACGGCAGTTTTCGCCGATGGTCTTGCCGTTTACCGTCATGGCATCTTCGTGGATCAGGCCCTGCTGCATCAACTGGTTGACGACTGCCGGTACCCCGCCTGCATGATAGTAATCTTCGCCAAGATATTCGCCAGCAGGCTGCAGATTGACGAGAAGCGGAATTTCTTCGCCGTACTTCTGCCAGTCATCAACCGTCAGTTCGACGCCAAGGTGACGCGCCAGACCATTGAGATGGATCGGTGCATTTGTAGAACCACCGATCGCCGAGTTGACGCGGATCGCGTTGACAAATGCTTCCTTCGTCATGATGTCCGACGGCTTCAGGTCTTCCTTCACCATCTCAACGATACGCAGGCCGGTGAGGTAGGAAATTTCCTGACGGTCACGGTAGGGAGCCGGAATGGCGGCCGAGCCCGGAAGCTGCATGCCGAGAGCTTCCGCCAGCGAGTTCATGGTCGTCGCGGTGCCCATGGTGTTGCAGTAACCGGTCGAAGGAGCGGACGATGCAACCAGCTTGACGAAACCGGCATAATCGATCTCGCCCTTGGCCAGCAGTTCGCGTGCTTTCCAGACGATAGTTCCGGAACCGGTACGTTCGCCACGGAACCAACCGTTCAGCATCGGACCGACAGAAAGAGCGATAGCCGGAATGTTGACGGTGGCCGCAGCCATCAGACAGGCAGGCGTCGTCTTGTCACAGCCGATAGTCAGAACCACACCGTCCAGCGGGTAACCGTACAGGACTTCGACGAGGCCTAGATAGGCGAGGTTACGGTCCAGACCTGCTGTCGGACGCTTGCCTGTTTCCTGGATTGGATGCACCGGAAACTCGATGGCGATACCACCCGCTTCCCGGATACCTTCGCGCAGGCGGTTTGCCAGTTCGAGGTGATGACGGTTGCACGGCGAAAGGTCCGAACCGGTCTGGGCGATGCCGATAATCGGGCGATCGGACTGGAGCTCAGCCTGGCTGAGACCAAAGTTCATGTAACGCTCAAGATAGAGCGCCGTCATGTCGGCGTTGGCAGGATTATCGAACCATGCACGCGAGCGGAGCTTTCCGTTCGGACCGGTTGCAGTTTTGGTGGGCAAATTGTCGTTGCTCATGATCTTCTTCTCACGAGAGGAATAGGTTCAGACGGCGCAAATCAATCTTCGAAAGACTCAACGACATTGCGACGGCCAAGCATAAAGGCATCTGCGACATGTACCAGCGGGGAGAAGTCTGTGTCCGACCGCTTCGATGAGACAAGGTCAACGAAATGCTTATAGAGGCTGCGGTATTCGCGATCCTCCTCAACGATCTGCGCCTCGCCATTAACGATAAGGCGGCTGCCACCGTGTGTGAGAACCACATCGCCTTCCTGTGTGGAAACGCGAATATCCCAGGTCTGCGGCCCCGTCTGGCGCCAGTCGAAGGCTGCCTTGATGGGTGTACCGCTGGCCGTCTGAAATTCCAGATCAGCAGCGATAGGTGCTGCCCGGTTTGCCGGGAAGGAAAGCTCCGAAGAGACCAGATGAAAGCTCTCGGGCATGATGCGGGTGACGATCGACAGGGCATTAATGCCAGGATCGAAGACACCAAGTCCGCCTGGCTCCCAGATCCAGGCTTGCCCCGGATGCCAGTGGCGAACATCTTCCTTCCATTCGACTTCGACAGACTGGATGCGGCGCTCGGCCAGAAGACGACGCGCAGGTTCAACGGCAGCTGCTTCGCGAGAATGCCAGGTCGCGAACAGACTGACACCCTGTTTGCGCGCCAAAGCTTCCAGTGCAAAAACCTCCGCAATCGTAGCGCCCGGCGGCTTTTCAAGCATCACGTGCTTTCCCGCCATCAGCGCTGCGCGTGCCTGCTCAAACCGTCCCTGCGGGGGCGTACAGAGCGAAACCGCGTCAACGTCGACATCGGAGGCCAGAAGAGCATCAATGTCGGGGAAACAGTGGATATTCTCAAGCGAGGCATTGCGGCTGGCAACGGCTACCAGATCAATGCCATCCGTCGCCGCAATAGCACCAAGATGCTGATCGCGTGCGATTTTCCCGAGCCCGACAATGGCAAGACGAATATTCGGCACAGGCATCACCTCAAAGCTTGCGAACAGACACCGGACGCTCGTTCGCAACTGCAAGAGCGTTGCGCAACGGGAGCTTGAACGGTGCTGCTTCAATCTCGAACACGTCACCTGGCTCTGTCTTGATGCCTTCCGAGAACGACAAGGTTGCCGTCCCGAAGAAGTGGACATGAAGGTCGCCCGAACGACGGAACAGATCGTACTTGAAGTTATGATACTCCAGGTTGGCGATCGTATGCGACATATTCGCCTCACCAGACAGGAAGGGCTTTTCGAAGATCACTTCTGTGCCGCGAATGACTTTCGAGGTGCCTTCGACATGATCCGGCAGATCACCGACCAGCAACTCAGGTCCAAGCGCCGCCTCGCGCAGCTTGGAATGCGCCAGCCAAAGATAATTGCCCTTCTCGGTCACATGGTCGGAAAATTCGTTCGCAAGACAGAAGCCGAGACGGAAAGGTGTGCCATCCGCACCGATGAGATAGATGCCAGCAAGTTCCGGCTCTTCTCCACCATCAAGGGCAAAAGCTGGAGATACAAGATCCTCACCCGTTGCCTTCAACTGCGAACCATCACCCTTGTAGAACCATTCAGGCTGGACGCCGACCGCACCAGCCTTAGGCTTGCCGCCCTCGACACCCATGAGGAACATGCGCATGGAATCAGTTGGCTTTTCAGCCGATTGTGCCGCCTTGTGCATCTTGTCACGGCCATCGGCGGAACCCAGATGCGTCAAGCCAGTCCCGGCGACGACAAAGTGTGCAGGATCCGGATGCGACACAGGCAGCAGCAAACGCTTCTCGCGCGCGGCAGCATCAAGATCCACAACCTCACCCAAGGTAGACTGCGAAAGTTGTTCGGCGAACGTGCGGCCAGCGGCAATAGCCTGCTGGGCAAGATCATAGACGGAAGCCACACCTTCCACGATCCGCGCGTCGTCTTCACCATTCCAGGCAACAACACGCGCCTGCCCATTGACCGAAACCTGCAGTAGTCTCAACATCGATATAATTCCGTTTGTGAAGCTACGACTCCCTCGTAGCACCTCCCTGCGCGTCCGCGCCGTCAAAAATATGACTATTAGCACGCACCGGGCTTTGTCAAGCGACCGACTTTTTGGAATACCTCATCGTAGACAGGCACCAATTGCCAAAGTTTAAATCGATTTGCAAGATTTATATCGATTTAAATTGCGACTTCCCGCTCATATTCCAACACAATGGAATAATCACCTTTTCAAAAGTATGATTTTATGATGTTCATTGGCTCATTCGTTTTTTCGGCGGGTCGCTTGGGAGAGCGAAGCCTGTCGGCGTCGGGAGAGGATGAATGATGCGGGCATGCAGTAGCAATGCTGCATCTTACAATGCTTTTGGTTTTGGAAACGCATCGGTTCGTAATTAAGTCGCAAAACGGCGTGCGATTCGCGCGGGTAGGCGCTGGTGCATGTGTTGAGACAGAGTCAGGGAGAGAGACGTGGGCCTTCTGGAATCGGCAATCACGGGCAAAAAGCGGAGCAGCAGCCATGCGCATGTTGTGGCTGAGCTCGGGAGCTCAATCGTATCGGGTCGCATAAAGGTTGGGACGATCCTGCCGGGCGATAACGAATTGACGCAGCGGTTCAACGTCTCGCGAACCGTTCTGCGTGAAGCGATGAAAACTCTTGCCGCCAAGGGGCTGATTGAGCCGAAGGCGAAGGTGGGCACGCGCGTGCTTCCGAGCGACAAATGGAATTTCTTCGATCCGGACGTTCTAGGCTGGCGTTTCGATGCGGGGATCGACCAGACATTTACCGATTACCTGGCGGAAATCCGTTTGGCGCTGGAGCCTGCGGCAGCCGCAGCTGCTGCAATGCGCGCCACGAGCGATGATATAGTCGCACTTTATGCCATTGCCGCCAAATTCGATAATCTATCCCACACCCCGGAAACGATCGCCAAAGTCGACCTTGATTTCCATATTGCGATTGCCCGCATGTCAGGAAATCCCTTCATGCGTTCTGCCACTGCTTTGATCGAGGCGGCATTGGCGATCTCGTTCAGGCTGTCGTCGCCTGCCGCATCGCCTGAGATGATCGACGCAATTGCCGACAATCACCTGCGCATCGCCCACGCAATTGCGTCCCGCGACCCGGAAAAAGCGGTTGCCGCCATGCGCCACGTCATTGATGTCGGACGAAGCCGTATCACCAGATGCCTGACCGAAGACCAAATCCCGATCTCAACAACCTCGGCTTAAGAGCCGGGATCTTCGCCACAACATTTATTCATTTGTAAGCAGTCCGGAAACCGGACTGCTTACAAACACAGTCCATCGCGGACTAAAGGAAGCGCAGCCCCAACTCCTTCAACTCTCGTCTCGCCACTAAGCACTGATGGCTACCGCCTTCGTCCAGCACGAGCTTGACTTCATCAGGCAGCGCCAATCCATTCTCGACCGAAACGCGAGCGCCCGTATCGGAAATATCTCGCAGAACGCCGTTAACGACGCTGTGCCCGTTGTTGAAGACCAACCGTACGCCTTTCAACATGCGCCGCCTCGGTGCCGGTTCAGGGCTCTGTGTCATGCATATCACCTGTCAAATGCTGGTCACGCGCCTGCGCAACTGCCTTCTATTAGATGCCACTACCTTAAGGTTTGCCGAATATAAAACCTTGAAATCTTACCATCCAAATCCTTGAACTTGTTGAGGAGTGATGCATCTAAGCGCGTGTGATGATCCATAAGAAGCATACCTAGAGACAAAAAGCATGAACAGCACGGGCGCTCCCCCATCTCTCTCTGTCCTGGTTCTGGAAGACGACATGCTTCTTGCCATGGACATGGAGGATCACCTCATCAGCCGCGGCTTTCAGGTACACGGGCCCTTTGGACGTGTCGGCGATGCTATGGATTCAATTGGCGATCTCGAGATCGACCTCGCGATCGTTGACCTCAACCTGAACGGCGAATTTTCATTTCCGGTTATCGAATTGCTAAATCAACGTAGCGTGCCAGTCATTGTCTGCAGTGGCTACGTTGAACTACCGGAGGTCAGGACGAGGCTCCAGGGGATACCTCACGTTGGGAAACCATGGATGCCTGAGCGGCTGGACGCCTTAATGCGTGACGTCCTTACCGCTACCCGAGTAGTAGGATGATGTGATGCCATCCGGCAGCGGAGGGGCTGGATCCTGGAGTGGCCAACTGATTTTGCATACCAATCCACTTGGCGAATACTCGGTCGCAACCTTGCCCTGAAGCTCATACTCGATGGTGCGACTGATCAAGGTCGTGCCGAAGCCAGTCCGGGTGGGTTCTTGCGCTGGCGGTCCGCCGACTTCACGCCATTCGAAATTCAGTTGCTTTTCATGATCGTCGGTGACTGACCAGTTGAGCACCACCCTACCGCTGTCGTTGCTCAGCGAACCATACTTCAACGCATTGGTGGCAAGTTCATTCAGCACCATGCTGAAGGCCAACGCGGCCTTGGGGTCAAGCGTGGAAGAAGGACCAACAGTCAGGCTGATACGATCGAGATTGCGAATGTAAGCGCTGATGGTTCTGTAGATCACATCCTGAAGCGCCGCCTCCTTCCAGTTCGTTTCGAACAGGAGCGCATGGGCATCTGCCATGGCTCTGAGGCGCCCCATGAGATTTTCAACATAGTCATCGACACTGACGCTGTTCTTGACGGTGCGACGTACAATGGACATGACCATCGCCATCGTATTTTTCACCCGATGGCTCAACTCTCGAACGAGTAGCTCGCGATGTTGCTCGATCCGCTTTCGCTCGGCACGCTCTCTCGATTCCGACAGAGCCCGCTCGACCGCGCTCGCAAGACGGATCATCCGTTGCTTCAACACGTAGTCCGTTGCACCGCGCCGGAAGCTTTCGATCGCTGCCTCTTCTCCCAAGACACCGGACACGAATATGAAAGGCGTCTCCGGAACCCTGTCATGCGCCATATCGAGCGCCGCCATGCCATCGAAATCCGGCAGGGAAAAATCTGCGAGTATGAGGTCAAACTCAATTTCATCGAGAGCACGGACATAGCCGGCACGATTGAAAGCCCGATGAATCTCAGGTGTCGGCGACAACTGCGCGAGATGTTCACTGATCAGTTCGACATCAAGCAGGCTGTCCTCCAACAGGAGAATACGAGCCGGACGCAAGAGAGGTTCAATATTTTGCATGTCTGGAATATCCCGGCGGGGGCTCGTTGAGGAGTGCCCAGAAGACACCAAGATCCTGAATAGCCTTGAAGAATTCCGTGAATTCAACAGGCTTGACGACAAATGCGTTCACACCCAGTTCGTAGCTGCGAACCAGGTCCTGTTCCTCGCGAGAGGACGTCAGCATCACGATGGGGATATGCCGCAACATATCATCGCTCTTGACCCGCTCCAGAACCTCAAGCCCGTCGACTTTCGGGAGTTTCAGGTCAAGAAGGACTACAGCCGGATCGCCGCTGGGTCGTTGTCGATGGGGGCCGGTCGACAGAAGATAATCAAGAGCCTCTGCGCCATCGCGAGCGATGACGATTTCGTTCGCAAGCTGGCACTTTTCAAGTGCAGCAAGCGTGAGTTCGAGATCTCTGGGACTATCCTCGACCAGAAGGATTGGACGAAGTTCAGGCAAGCGTACGAACCTTTCTACCCTGACTTGGCAAAACGAACGTGAAGCGGGCGCCCTTGTCGACCTCGCCCTCCGCCGTGATGCTTCCACTATGCTTCTCAATTATGCGTCGCACGAAGGCGAGGCCTATACCGGTGCCATCAAAGTCTTCGGCCCGCTGAAGTCGCTGGAAAACGCCGAAGAGCTTTCCGACATAGGCCATATCGAACCCTACCCCGTTGTCACAAACGCTGTAACGCGTGGCATGCTCTTCGGTTTCGCCCGAGATGGATATCCGCGCAGGACTGCGAGGTCGCGTATACTTGACTGCGTTTTCGATGAGGTTGTACCAAACCTGCCGAAGCAGCGTTGCATCCCCCCATGCCTGAGGCAGAGATTCAACTGACCACTCGATTGACCTGTCTCCAAAATCCATCTGAATGCTCTTCATGACTTCGGCGACAAGTTTGTTCATGTCTACCGGCTTTGACATGATCGGGGCACGACCAAGTTGCGAAAAGTTGAGAAGGTCATCAACCAGGCGACCGGCAGAGACCGCCGCATCGGAAATGGTTTGCAGGTAATGGCGTGATTTGTCATCGAGCGATGTCTCTCGCTCCCGCAAAAGCTGGGCGAAACCGACGATATGGCGAAACGGAGCACGAAGATCGTGAGAAACCGAATAGGAAAAGGCCTCCAGCTCCTTGTTGGAGCGCTGCAATTCTCCCGAGAGTTCCGCCAGTTCCTCTGCTTTGCGCAGGACAATGCCGACAATCGCCTGTCGAAGGTTCTTAGCCGCCTCAATTTCCGCCTCGTCCCATGCAGATGACTGAAGTCTGACCTGCTCTCGCCAGGCATCGAACGACCTGCGAGGATGAATGCGTCCGCTTTCCTGCACGGACTTATGGGGATTTCCGCCCCACTTCACCGTCCGTACCAGTTCGGGCCGAAACCAGATCAGCCAGTCGGGCCGCAGTGTGGAAAGTCTGATGGCCAATATACCGCTTGCTGTTTCTGCAAATGCCTCGGCAGCAACGTATTCAGACGCAAGCTGGTTGGTCGCGACCACGTCACGGCTTTTCTGGCTCAACCACTCCACAAGGCCCTTCAATTCAACGGCAGAGGGACATAAACCGACAAGCTGGCTGGCCTCTCCGGCATAAAGAACGGCGCCACCTGCGTTGACCTGGCTCAGCAGGAGTTGTTCGTCACGAACCAGATCCGAGCTCCAGTCGGCGCCCTCCGCCATCTGTCGCAAGAGGGCGGACGTAACCTGTCCAAGCTTGAGACGGCGGGCCACGATTTTAGCGCGATCAAGGGCCTCAATGCGCATGGCCAGCGACTGCGCAACCATATCACACGTCTCCCGAATGGCTTGCGGGACATTGTGCGCCCCAACGCCGTGGCACGAAATCAGGCCCCACAGCTGCCCTTCCACCAGGATGGAGACAGACATGGATGAGCCTGTTCCCATGTTGCGCATATATTCAAGATGAACCGGCGAAACGCTGCGCAGCTGCGCAAAACTCATATCGAGGCGTTCTGCATCAAGAGCATCGTCTGCAGCCAGAATTGGAACAGGAGTATAGCTGGCATCGGGAATGATACGGAGGCGGTTACTTGCGTAGAGGGCTCGAGCCTGCGCCGGAATGTCGGAGCTTGGGAACCGCAGACCAAGATAAGATGGAAGCATCTCATTGCCAGCCTCCGCCACCACATGTCCATTCCACTCAGGATCGAACCTGTAGATGAGTGCCCGATCGAAACCTGTAATCTCGTAAACGAACTGCGCCACCGCGTTCAGTGACTGCGTGATATCTGACTCAGATGCAAGCCTGCGCGTGAAAGACCGAAGCGCACTGAAAACCTCATCAAGAGGCTTGTCGCCCAAAGCTTCAGCCTCGACAATGACCATCTGTTGTGCGCGATGCGCCGTATAAATGTGCTTCGTTGTCGAGCAGGAATACTGAAGCGAGAACTCTGGAGTGGCATGCCAGGCGCGCAAATGCTGTTGCAGGTCATTCATATGCGCTGGCAGCCTCCCACCGAGAGACAATTCGCATCCAAGGAAGTCGCCTGAATTTGCGCTCATTCGCACAATGTTCCAGCCATCGGGGTCCAAGACGATGAGAGCGCCGTGGGGCTGTATGGCTCCCGGCACGTGGATCGGCTCGCGCGCGCAAGCCGCCAGATCATCGTCTGTTGAATTCACCCAGATTTCTCCATGGCTGAAGTTGGATCAGAAGCTTCTGAGCTTTGATCGTACGCAATACAGTGCCGCGCATATGCGGTTGGTGTCTGGCAAGATAGCGATGCAGCCACCATTGTAAACCGCTGTCCGTCCTATTAGCGATCACGAAATTTAAAGTGACTGGAACCACTTACTCTTAGTTTCAGTCAATCAGCCCTCGGCGAATCGCCTCAGCGATTGCTTGCGTGCGGTTTGTGGCTCCAACCTTCTTCGTCGCATTTTTGATGTAGGTATTGACGGTATCCACCTGATATCCGCTCTCACTTGCTATCTGCTCGCTTGTCAGACCGCCGGACGCCAATCGGAGACAAGCCACTTCGCCTTGGGAGAGCTTGAGTTCAGTCGCTGCGAATTTTCGCATCAACGGACCAGTAATTTCGTGATGCGTGGCCTCCGCAATAGCGTTGAGGAAGGCAATTTCGTCAGCGTCAAATGGAACCGAACGCGTGAAACCCACTGACCCATAGACGAGATCGCCTCTCCGGATGGGGAAGACTGTCCTGTTTCTGACATTGAAGGTCTCCAGCAAATAGGCGAGACGCTCATTGCGAGGGGCATCACTCACGGCTTCGGACTCGACCACGACGCGATGCGCCATTTTGCAGGCGATAACAAAAGGATCGGTTAGGTAGAATTTCTCCTCGTAATAGGCTTCCAGAAATGCAGGAGGAAAGTCGGTATCGATTGATTGTGCGGTCCCGAAATGAAAGCCCTCGATATCCAGCCCGCTCACCATGACGTAATCGAATTCAACAGCCTTTCGGAGCCGCGCAATGAAGGCATTGTTGTGGATGAAGCGGTGGCGCGGGACGGAACTGAGATCGACGAAATCGTCCAGGTCGTCCGCACGGCGGAATAGTGGTCGGTTCAACATGAATTCACCTGAGTCTTTGACACATTTCTTGTGCTGCAACTGGTTAATGAATCATAAATCATTCATAGTGACTTGAACGACCCGCATCGTAGCCTGCTCCGGATTGCTTCGAAATAACCAGCCGGATGGATGAAACTGCTCTTAAACAACGAGCGAAAATCGGGTTTTTCATTGGCTATACCGCCACAATATGCTTGCAATATATGGCAAAAATCTCGTTACCGATCCATTCAAGCACTATTTGATGGGGTCGATCCACAACCTGCCCGATGACAAGTTAAAGCCAAGTCGCATTCCATCAATTTCGCGCAAGAATGCAACAGGAGATCGAGAATCCAATTCTCAGTCAACGGAAAATAGTTGCGTCAGGAACAAAATCGGCGCAATGTACGCACAGGTATATGTTTTTTCCGGATCTACAATGGTAAAGAAAACTCCAAATCCGATAGATGTTCATGTCGGCTCTCGTATTCGTCTTCGCCGCACTATGCTCGGGATGAGCCAAGAAAAGCTGGGCGATAGTCTCGGCATTACGTTTCAGCAGGTTCAGAAGTACGAAAAGGGTGCAAATCGCGTCGGCGCAAGCCGTCTCCAGCATATTGCAGAAATACTGAACGTTCCGATCCCGTTCTTCTTCGAAGGAAGCCCGGGCGCGATGGAAGACGATGGCAAGCAGGAATCCGCCGCTGATTTCATGAATTCCAAAGAATGCGTTGCGCTTGCTGCTGCTTTTGCGGCCATTGAAGACAAGCGTGTTCGCCAGTCTATTCTGGGGCTTGTTCGTAGTCTTTCCAAAGAACAGTCTGTACTTGCAGATGTGAGCGATCTGACATTCGCTTCGCACTGAGTACATTATGTCCCTACGGCTGACCACTCTGGGCGGCTGCCAATTGCAGGACGAGGCGGGGCAGACAATTGCCGCGCCTTACCTGTCTCTGGTTTTGCTTGCATACTTGTACTCGTCAGAAACACAGGTTGCGCGCAGGAGCGCTGCCCAACTCATATGGGCGGGCAATCCCGATGCCGCGTCAACAAACCTTCGTTCCGCCCTGCGCAGATTGTCCCAAGCAATTGGCGAGAACAGGGTGCCCGTTATCGAAGCGGACGGCGCCTACCTGACGCTGAATCATCAAGCGCTGACCTGTGACCTGGAATTCGAAACAGCCGAAATCTCTGCCGACAATCTCAACCTTTGCAGCGATGCGGTCGCCAAGGTCTTTCTACCGCTGGAAGGGCGAACGTCTGCGCAACTTTCCATCTGGGTAAAGGATGTCAGACAGCGTCACGTGGCCCTGCTGCGCCAGCAATTCCTGAAGGCGGCCGATAACCCGGAAAAGGTAGCACGCTCAGATCTGAGGCGTGCGGCAGTACTGCTGTTGGAACACGATCCGGGCGATGAAGAGATTCGACGCCGTATCTCCGTATCCGAGGGGCAGGATCAGCAACGCGTCGCCGCTCAGCCGCGAGAAGCACAGCAGATCATGGCACCTCCACCGTCCGGTGATCTTTGGACGGTGCCGCGGATAGCACTTCTTCCGCCAGATACGGCAGTCAGTGCACAGAAAGCTGGCTCAGTCGCAAACGCGCTGATTGAAGATCTGACTATCGGACTTTGCGCCAGCAGGGCGGTTTCTGTCGTGGCGCCCTATACTTCCGAACGAATTCGGAGTTCACGCGACAAGGCGGCCATTCTCGAGCGCCATAAGATTACATACGTTTTGGATACGCAGCGCACCGAGGATGCTCTGTTCGTTCAACTCGTATTCCTGCCGACTGATGAGATCATCTGGGCCACGCGTTTCAAGCTTGACCCCGGTGAAATTGCGGGTCAGCGACAAACCATAACCGATGCAGTCCAGACGTCTCTGGTCAGACAATTGCATTCGACGCAGACCATGGCTTTGGACGTCAGCAGCCAGCCTGAGGCCTACGTTTCCTTTCTCCGGGGATTGCAGGATTTGTCGCACATGTCGCTGCCATCCATAAGACGTGCAAGGCGACACTTCAAAGCCTCGCTTGAGATTGATCGGAACTTTGCTTCATCGCTTGCTGGTCTTTCGCGGACCTTCAGCATGGAATGGATCCTGACAGCACGCGGCGATCAGGACCTGTTGCAACAGGCAGTCAGGCTTGCGGATCAAGCTGTCAACCACAATGGCCAGTCGGCAGGAGCATTCAAGGAAGTCGGTGTCAGTCACTTGTTCATGGGACGGATCGATGAAAGTCTTGAGGCTCTGGAAAAGGCTGAAACTTTAAGCCCGCATTATGCGGATGTGCTGTTCAGTCATGCGGATAGCCTGGTCCATGCCAGCAAACCTGCAGATGCACTCCGGAAAGTCTTGAATTCGATCGAACTGAACCCCCTGCCCCCGGACCCTTATTTCTGGGCCGCTGCGGGAGCTTGTTATTTTCTGGGAGAGTTTGCTCAGGCGCTTGAATTTATCGGACGCATGCGAGACAGCAAACCAGCGGATCGACTAGCAGCGGCTTGCTGGGCCATGCTAGGTGATGCCGCGAAGGCTCGCACTTACAGACTGCGAGTCCTTAGAAACAACCCGGATTTTGATTTGGAGCGCTGGGTTGCGGTGCTGCCACACAAGGAAAAGTGGCAGACGGAAATGTATCGTGAGGGGCTTGTTAAAGCCGGTTTTTAAAGGAGAAAAGCATGGCAAAATTGATTATTCTGAGCGTCGCGGGTGAAAGCCAGCTCTATGCAGCGGATCTTGAGGCGGGGACGGTTGTTCCGGTTACCGGTCAGCCCACCGGCGAGCTTGCTTCTCTGATTACCCTTACGCAATCAGGTGCCGTCGTGACCAAGGGTGTCAAGGCTGCGATCGCGCTTGATTCCTCTTCATCCATCGCTTCGAGCTTCCACGAAAGCTAAGAAGTCGTTGCTTCTTCGTACCTGTTCTGCTGCGGAGACTTATTCAAAAGTAGCCGCTTTCCTTCCCAGACTTGGAATTACGCGTGTCGCACGCCAGACGGATCTCGATCGGCTCGGGATTCCCGTCTGGTGTGCGTTCACGCCGAACGCAAAATCCATCGTCATTGCGAATGGAAAGGGACTCGACGACGACAGCGCGAGAATCTCTGCAATGATGGAAGCGATTGAAAGATCAATCGCTTCCCAGGCAGCATGCGAGACAATGCGCGCTTCTACAGCAGATCTCCGACGAATCGGACAGGATTTCGATCGGCTCGACTGCCTCCTCGCCCCCGGGTCGAATGTGCTTCAAGACGATGAGATCATTGATTGGGCATTGGCCAAGGATCTCCTGACGGGAACATATGTCTGGCTGCCCTATGAGGCGGTCACCATGGACCGAACTATCCTGCGGCCTCGTTATTGGCAAAGTTCAGACGGATTGGCATCCGGCAACACCCAGGCAGAAGCAATACTGCATGGATTGCTGGAACGCGTAGAGCGCGATGCGCTGACCCTGTGGGAAGTAGCCCGTGCTCCCTTCCGCTATAAAGAGCGCATCGATCCTGAAACCGGCGGCTCGGAAATGGTTGGCCTGCTTCGGCGTATTCAACAGGCGCAGATGCAGATCGCGATTTTCGACATTACCAACGATACAGGAATCCCTGTCGCGTGCGCCATGCTCGGACCACAACGGCTTGATGGTCGAGGCTTGCGACATGTCGATATCACGCTCGGCGCAGGGGCGGGACTTTCGCTGGAGGCTGCGGCGATACGCGCCGTGACAGAGGCGGCACAGTCTCGAATGACCTTCATCGCAGGCGCTCGAGATGATCTCTTTCCGGAACTATACCAGCGTCCACTCTCGGATGACCATAAATGCGCATTCGAGAGCCGGTGCAAGACAACGCTATCGGATTCACGGCTTACCGATGTTCACTCTCCGGAACAGGCGCTCGATCTTGTTCTTTCAACCTTGCAGACATCAGGCCAGAAAAAGCTCTATGCCGTCGACCTGACCCCTGGCTGGCTGCCGGTATCAGTCGTTAAAGTTGTGGCGCCGGATCTCGAAAACCCGGAGGGCGAGCGACGAACCCGTTATGGCGCACGGGCTTTGTCGAGGGCTCTGCAATGAAGATCGTCTTTGTAGGCCCTACCCTTCCCGATGCTGCCACGCAAACTGGCAATGGTACCAACGTCATCATCGCACCGCCTGCAAAGCAGGGAGATGTCATGAACGCCGTTTCCGCTGGCGCGACCGTCATCGGCATCGTAGATGGTTATTTCGAATATGTTGCTCCGGTGTGGCATAAGGAAATTCTCTACGCCCTCAGTTCCGGTTGCACGGTATTGGGTGCTGCAAGCATGGGAGCTCTCAGGGCTTGTGAATGCGCCGCCTTTGGCATGCGAGGCATCGGCCGGATCTTTGAGGATTACCGCGAAGGCGTGCGGTTTGATGATGGCGATGTGGCGCTTCTGCACGGCCCCGCCGAGCTGAACTATCCGCCCCTTACCATTCCGCTCGTCAATGTTGATGCAACGCTTGGCAAGGCGCTTGAGCGATCCTTCATCGATGAGCATGAGAGAGACGCTCTGGCTTCGGCCTCGCGCGCCCTCTTTTTCAAAGAGCGAACCTGGAAACGGATTGCACAGGAAAGCGCCTTTCCGACGGACCGGCTACGTGAAATGCTTGCCGACTGCTCTGTCGATCAGAAGCGCGAGGATGCTTTGATGCTCATGCGTGAGCTTCAGCGTTGCGAAGACAGTCGCGGGGCTTCGCCTGGATGGAGCTTCCATACCACGCCAACATGGCGGCGCCTCTATGGAGAAATATGAGCAATTAAAACTTTATTTCAGCAATGCGGAAACGCGTTCGACGTGTGCAACGCTTTTGCAACGCGCCTGCAACGCAAAGCTATGCAATGGTTCCAACAGTTGGAACGAGGCAGGCTCAATGAACGTAGTTTCCATGAATTTCGAAAACAACGAACGTCGCGATGAGTTCTTCGCGCTTATCAACATGATTGGATACGCTGTATCGATCGCGAATACGCTTGGATCACAGACTGCGGCGGAACACATGGATACAGCGCGTGCTGCACTGATCAAACAACTTCAAGACGAGATGTCGAGCAATCTGTCTGCAGACAACATCAATCGTATTGCGACGGTCCGAGCAGGCCATTGCTGAAAAGCGAATTTGCGGGACAGCGTTATTTCAGTTGTAGGGCGACACGCAGGTTCGGCGTCCGCCCGAAAATGGCTGATAGCTATTCGTCGAAACGTCGTAGGACCGGTAGCGAGCAGAACACCATTCGGCATGGGTGGATGAGGCGGTTACCGGATCTCTCGAGTCGTCCATGACAGCACCGGATGCGTAGACCGGCCCTTCTGAGGCATTGGCGGTTTCAGATCCATCATTCCGCAAAGAACACAATCGGCGAGGACCGCCATCGAAAGGCTGATAGGTATTGTCCTCGACTCGATAGGATCGATAACGATTGCTACAGGCGTCAATGCCCGCAATATCGATCTTTGAAGCTACGACCGCTTCCTGAAGAATTTCCGATTGAGCCGGAAGGTGGCGTGACCCAGCCATCAGCTTAGCAGAGTCTTCCGCCGGCTTGACCTCAGCATACTGAACGCCCGGCACTCGTTCATAAGCGGACGTATCATTTACTACTACCGGCTGCGTTGTCCACAACTCTGGTGCGCTCATATCCAGGCTCGAAACTGGCTGGTTTTCCTTCAGGGCCTCATCTGCGATGGCGATCGCGATGCCGAACGGAACAACCGCGAGCGTCAAATTGAGCGCAAGATTCGCTAAAGTTTTCAGGGCCGTTCTCCTGTCGTGAACTCGAATGACAGAATGCGAAAATCGCCGCGCTGTTCCCTAAAAATATGCAATATCCCTAATGCAATTAGACCGAGCAGCCTTGCGGATTGACAGTGGATGACCGGACTGTAGGCTCACTGACACGCATAATGGGGAGTTGGGCATGCACGATCGGGAGTTATTGGCGGCGATGTTTCGGGCAGCGGTTGACGCCGCAGATCCCAGGACCGCCTTGGCGCGTCATCTCCCGGAGCCGCCAACCTCCGGAAGAACGGTGGTGATTGGAGCTGGCAAAGGGGCGGCCCAGATGGCAGCAGCGCTGGAAGAACTATGGCCGAAACCTTTGACCGGCGTCGTCGTGACTCGCTACGGCTATGGATGCAGCACTCGCTTCATCGATATCATTGAGGCTGCTCATCCTGTTCCGGATGCAGCTGGGTTACAGGCGACCCAACGCCTCTTCGACACCATTGTTGATTTGAAAGAAGAAGATCTCGTCATAGCGTTGATTTGCGGCGGCGCTTCTGCGCTCCTGCCCTGCCCGCCCGACGGACTGACGCTGGATGACGAAATTGCCTTGAACGAGGCTCTGCTCGCGTCTGGCGCGCCAATTTCGGCAATGAACACGGTCCGCAAGCATTTCTCCGGTATCAAGGGCGGTCGGCTGGCGGCAGCAACAAAGGCGCGGGTTGCAAGCCTCATCGTGTCCGACATACCCGGTGACAATCCGGCCTTTGTCGGCTCCGGCCCAACCGTTCCCGACTCGACCAGACGCGCCGACGCGCAAGCCATCATCGAACAATACGCAATTTCACTGTCTCCGCGAATGATGGCACATCTCCAATCACCCGGTGCGGATGCTCCTCTTCCAGACGACCCAACGTTCGCGCGCAACTCCATCAGCATCATCGCGTCGGCACGCCTCTCATTGGAGGCCGCAGCTTTGACAGCTTCGCAAGCTGGCATCACGCCCCATATACTGTCGGATTCCATTGAAGGCGAAGCAAGGGACGTCGCGAACGTTCATGCAGCGCTCGCGCGCGAGATCGGTCAACGCGATAGACCATTCAGCAGGCCTTGCGTTCTCATTTCAGGTGGCGAGACGACGGTGACGATCCGGGGACAGGGTGGGCGTGGTGGTCGCAACGGGGAATTTGCACTGGCCGCCGCCTTGGGGCTTCAGGACTTGGAAGCAAGCCTGATCGCTGCGGATACCGACGGCATTGACGGCTCCGAGAGCAATGCCGGCGCTTTTGTTGATGGCACAACCGTGCAGCGCATGCGCGCAGCTGGTATCGATGCCCGGGAACTCCTCAGTCGGAATGACAGCTATTCAGCCTTCGAGGCAGTTGGCGACCTGTTCGTCACTGGACCGACGGGAACGAACGTCAATGATTTCCGCGCAATCATGTTACGTTGATCCAGGCCTTAGATTTTCCTGCCAGGCCTGATACGCTGCAAGAACGGTTTCCATCTGCACTGTGTGCGCGGCGACAAAGGGCGCGCCATAGAGCGTTTCATCGGGATATTCCGTGATCAAGGTCACAGGATAAAGCCCATCATTCCCGACAGTGACCATGCACGGAAACCCGTTCACAAGCGTAAGGCCGTTCGGTCCTGCATGCGTTTCGAAGAGTGCGTGCTGGCGACGGTTCATGGCCATCAGGTCTTTCTGGCTCGCCAACCGGCGCGTCACGTGATCCAGCAACGCCATGGCTTCAGGCCTTGCTTCTTCATGATGCCGCAGGATGAGAAAGAACCCCTTCGGGATCATCCACGCCGGAAAGCCACGCGGAACATAGCCGGTCAAAGGTCTGGTCCATTCATGTGCGGGGTATCCGTGCAGATTAATGTGCAGCCCGGCGCCCGTTTGTCTTCGCGCCTGCATTCGCAAGCGCTTCTCGAAGATGAGCGCCTCGTCAGACACACCGCGATATTCCAGATCGTCTCCGAGCGCAGTGTAGCGTGCGGCATGGCTCATATGAGACGGATTCTCCGCACATAACCGGCCTTGCAAGGCATAGCCGTCAGGATTTTCGCAAGGAATGACGGTGAAATGGGAAGACGCCGAGGTTGAAAGAATCCGGGCCGCGCGTAGCGCTCCTACTATTCCGGATGTCTCATTTGCATGTTGCCCGCCGCTGATCAGCACCGGCGCGTCCGACCCCTGAAGATATCGCGCATGAACCAGGCGACCCGCAACCGTCTCGCAAGTGAGCGTTTCCCCGCGCAGGCTATTCAGTTCGGTCACGATCTGCGCCTCCCCAGCCGCCTGCTGCGCCTCATCAAGAGGCTGGGCCTCACCTCCTCGCGCGCGCCGATCATAAGGCCGGAGTTCTATCGACAGTTCAGGACGCCCAGTCGCGAAGGTGATTTCGGGCACGATCTGTCCCGGCCTGACATTACGATCACCGAGCATCTTGCCGGACTTCAGCGTGAAATATTCGAGGGCGGAGAAATACAGATCCTCATGTAGCGCCTCGCGCAGGCTCATGCTTTCATCCAGAGGCGGCAGTGGCAAATCCATCTGCGGGAGTTGGACAGAGACGTTCAACTCCTCGAAAAACGGGGCATCGCTCTTCCACCCATGGGCGGCGATGATCTTCATCGCGTCTTTGTAAATCTCTTCGAAATCCGTCTCTATCTCTTGATCGAGGCCCCGTTCCGGCACTTTGAGCCAGCCAGTGGGCGACAAGACGTTCTGTCCCGTCAGGTCAACGTACACGCGGTTCGGCGCATAGATCGTGCGGGTATGGATGTCGCTCCCGATGGAAAGATTGACTTCGTAGCACAGATCCTCAACGGGCGCCTTCGGCTGCAACTCAAAGGAACGAGATCCAACAAGGGCCGCCAGAGGATAAGCCTCGAGACGAAAACGTTTCTTGTCCGCGAACGGCGAAACGGGATAGCTGACGCTGACGGCGGTCACGTCCGACAGGTCAATTTCTTCCAGAAATGCATTCACCAGCGGCTTGTAAGCGGAACGTGCGCGTAACGTGATTCCACGGCTTTTGGCTTCGGCTTCCATCTCAAGGCGGGTTGTCCTATCATCGAAGCTCCAGACTTCGGCCACATCGCCTTTCCGAAGCAGGTTCATCACGCGGTCGAACATCCGGTCGTAGGTCTTTTGAAACAGCGTCACCATCCGTTCGTCCTCGTCGTGATCCGATGACTATCTGGCTACCATGCATTTGGTACGGCGGAAATGCATAGCTGAATTACACGTGACGGCGCCAAGGCTTGATGCTATCGATCCGCATCTTTGCTATTACCGATGGAACAACTGACGCATGAAGAAGGCGATGCCGGCAGACAAGGTGGGACAAGCAAGCGAACCTGCCCAAACCTTGGCAGAAAGCATTGCGGACAAAATTCGGGAACGTGTCATTTCGGGCTGGTTGACACCAGGCAGCCATCTCTCGGAAGTTGCGCTGGGTGAGGAACTCGGCGTATCACGCAATACGTTGCGCGAAGTGTTTCGCCTCCTCACGAAGGAAGGCTTGCTTCGCCACGAAGCCAATCGGGGGGTGTTTGTCAGCACGCCAAGCATGGCCACTATCATCGATATCTACAATGTTCGACGCATGATCGAATGTCAGGCGATGGCAGGCGCTCACCCCAGGCATCCGGGTGTTGCAAAAATGCGGGCCGCCGTCGAAGAAGCGGTTCGCTACCGGGAAGCTGGAGAATGGCTGCAAGCCGGAACCGCCGATATCGCCTATCACGCGGCCATTGTCGAGCTGGCGGACAGTCCTCGCCTCAATACGTTTTTCGCACAGGTCGCGCTGGAGCTTCGCCTTGTTTTCGGCCTGCTGCGCGATCCGGAATACCTCCACGCGCGCTACGTGGACAAGAACCTGCTCATCCTGTCAGAACTGGAAGCCGGTCAGACAGCAAAAGCCGCGGACATGTTGCGCGACTATCTGTTCGATGCGGAGCGTTTCATTCTCGGTGCCTATTCACGCCTTGGCTCTTAGCCCATCCAGAAAGATGTCGAGCAACTTAAGCGCCTTGGCTTGCCAATCATTCTCGGGTTGCGCGTAATAGATCCCGATCAGCGTCCGCAGCAGATCCTCCGCAGAGATATCGTCGCGAAGACTCCCCCCGGCTACGGCACGTTGAAGCAACAAGTCCAGCGCTTCGACCATGCGCGCTGTTGACGAAGCTTTCAGTTCGGGATTGCCGTAGACCGCCAGTTGCAGGGCCTGCATCATCCCCTTTTTCGTGGCAACAAGCCTCACATTGGCCTGAAGCCATTGCCTGAGTGCTGCGAAGGCGTCAGTCTCATGACCCAACGTCGAGGCCAAATCGCAAAGCTGGTCAACCTCATGGCGGTAAACTGCCTCAAAGAGTTCTTCCCGTGACGGAAAGTGCCGATAAAGCGTACCGATCCCGACGCCTGCTTTCTTCGCGACCGCCTCAAGACTGGCCTGCGTTCCCCCGACGCTGAAAATTTCCGTCGCGGCCTTGAGCAAGATTTCACGGTTACGCACCGAGTCCGCTCGCGGCTTGCGCCTTGTCTTCTTCGCTTCAGGGACCATTTCCAATTTCTGACTTAAGCCTCTTGCTAAACGGAGGGTGCCTCCGTATATTGAGTATGTAAAGCAGAAGCTGACGCACTGCTTTTTTGGCCACGATGGCAATTCAAAGTTTCATACTGCCGGACATACCGTCAATCGCGGTTCAAATCTCAACATCACTCTTTCTGAATGGGGTACGCATGTCACTCTCCATCAGCCTTACCATAAATGGAGACGCAAGAACGATTGTTCTTGAAGATCCACGCGTGACGCTGCTCGATCTTCTGCGTGAACGCCTGCAACTGACCGGAACCAAGAAGGGTTGCGACCGAGGGCAGTGCGGCGCCTGTACTGTTCTCGTGGACGGTCGCCGGATCAATTCCTGTCTTACGCTTGCAATGACGGTCGACGGGGCTCACGTCACGACGATTGAAGGCCTGGCAACGGGCGATGAACTTCATCCGGTTCAGGCAGCGTTTCTTGATTGTGATGGCCTGCAGTGCGGTTATTGCACGCCGGGGCAGATCATGAGTGCCGTCGGCCTGATCGCCGAAGGGCAAGCGGTGGGTGATCCAGAGCGGGTTCGAGAACTGATGAGCGGTAATATCTGTCGATGCGGTGCCTACAAGGGCATCACGGAAGCCGTCCTTGCCGCGATGGAAAAAGATGCAACAATCTTCAAGGAAAGGGATGCGGCATGAACCTGTTCGACTATGTCCGAGCATCCTCTGTCGATGAAGCTGTTGCCGCAGTTGCGAAGCCCGGCGCGCGCATACTGGCGGGCGGCACAAACCTTCTGGATCTCATGAAGATCGGCGTTGCTGAACCGACGACGCTTGTCGACATAACGCGCCTGGAAGATCTGAAGCGTATCGATTGGCTAACGGATGGCGGTGTGCGCATCGGATCGCTCGTGCGCAATTCAGACTTGGCTTACGAAACCCGCTTCGCCACTGCGTTTCCCATGGTTGCAGAGGCTTTGCTATCCGGTGCCTCTGCTCAGTTGCGCAATGCCGCGACGGCGGGCGGAAATCTTCTTCAGAAGACACGCTGCTCCTACTATCAGGATGTGGCCAGCGCTTGTAACCGACGAAATGCTGGCTCTGGCTGCGATGCACGCCACGGTCTCAATCGCCTGCACGCGGTCCTGGGCTGGAGCGATCACTGCATCGCCACCCATCCTTCCGATTTTTGCGTCCCGCTTGCGGCTCTTGAAGCGATGGTCGAGGTAACTGGCAAGGGAGGTATCCGCGAGATACCGATAGAAAGCTTTCACCTTCTTCCGGGAGATCAGCCGGCCAAGGAAAACGCGCTCGAAGCGGGCGAACTGGTTACGGCAATCCGCATCCCGGCGGACGCATCACGATTTGCAGCGCATAGCCGCTATCTGAAGCTTCGCGAGCGTACCTCCTATGCCTTTGCCCTGGTTTCGGCAGCGGCCGCCATGACGATCGAGGATGGTCGCATTCTAGAGGCTCGCCTGACCCTCGGCGCCATTGCCGCCAAACCGTGGCGTTCGAGAGATGCGGAAGCGGCAATGATCGGACAGATGCCGTCCAAGGACCTCTTCCATCACGCCGCCGGTCTCGCCTTGCAGGGGGCAATCCCCAGCGGGGACAATGCCTTCAAGATCGAGCTTGCTGGCCGCCTTGCCGCCAGAGCCTTGTCTGCTGCCAGTGCCGGAACACCTGCTGCGATGCCAGCACTTCCTGGCTCGCCGCTATCGACATTTTCAGGAGATGCCCATGTCGCTTGACCATTCGTCAGACACTTCGGCAAGACCAACGACCCGTTATGGATCAAACTCGGGGCAGCCCCTGACCCGGCGCGATGGCGTTCTCAAGGTGACCGGGCAGGCAACCTATGCCGCGGACAACCATCCCGCACAACTTGCCTACGCCGTCATGGTTGGCGCAACAATCGCCCGCGGCCGCGTAACGGCCATGGATGTGGAAGCTGCCAGCCGTCATCCCGGCATCATCGAGGTCTTCACGCCGGATAATGCACCCGCTTTCGCGCATGATCCGGATGAAAAGATGCCACCCTTTGGCTTTCGGCTGGAGCTCTTGCAGAACCATTCAGTCCGTTACGCCGGACAGCCAATTGCTCTGGTGGTAGCGGAAACGCTGGAAGCAGCAACGGAAGGCGCGCGCCTGCTTCAACCCGTCTATGAGACGGATGAAGCGCGCACCGGTCGCGACAACGGCGTTCAGTTTGACCCGCAAGCGGTCGGGGTGGGTGGCCCGCCATCGACCTCCCACGGCGATCTCGATGCCGCCTTCGCCGCATCAGAAACGATCGTCGAAGCGGAATATTCAACACCTGCGCAATATCACAATGCCATGGAACCGCATGCCGTTGTCGCAGAGTGGAACGGCGATCACCTCACCCTCGATATGCCCAATCAGGCGCTGGCCATGAGCTGCGCCTCCTATGCGCGCTATTTCGATGTTCCAGTCGAAAATGTCGTCATACGGTCTCCATTTCTGGGTGGCGGCTTCGGTTCGAAGGCAATTCTCAATGGCCCGCAGATTCTGGCGATTGCCGCCGCACGCAAGCTGAAGCGCCCGGTCAGACTGGCACTCACCCGTGCCCAGATGTACGGACCGGTCGGCCATCGTGGACAGACATGGCAAACGCTGCGAATGGGATTGTCGAGTGATGGCAGGTTGAAAGCAATCCATCACCGTTCGATATCTGCCACGTCGAGCTTCGACGATTTTCTGGAACCTGCCGCCAATGCTTCGCTTCCGCTCTACGCGGCAGATGCGCTGCTGGCGGAGCACAAAGGTCTGCGCCTTGACATCGGCACACCAGGGCCGATGCGTGCACCCGGCGAAGCAAGCGGATCCGCTGCGCTTGAAGTTGCCATAGACGAAGCAGCCGAAGCCTGCGGACTGGATCCGCTCGAGTTCCGTCTGCTGAACTACGCCGAGAGTGAGCCCGGCTCCGGCAGACCCTTCTCTTCCAAGGCACTGCGTGAATGCTATGAGCGCGGCGCGGAGGCATTCGGTTGGAAACAGCGCCCGCGCGCAGCGCGCACGATGCGGGACGACAATGGGCTGCTCGTCGGCTGGGGAATGGGTACGGCCGTGTTCCCCTGCCCCATGTTCCCGGCACAGGCAAGAACAACCGTGCGGGCGGATGGCTCCGTTCTCGTGGAAACCGGCGGCGTTGACATGGGCCAGGGCGCATGGACCGCACTGGCGCAGATTGCTGCAGAGGCGCTGGGACTGGAAGCACACGAGATCGAATTCCGATCCGGCGTTTCAACGCTGCCGGATGCCGGGGTCGCCGGGGGATCAGGCCACACCGCCAGTGCTGGCCTCGCCTTGAGCAATTCAGGTCTCGATGCGCTCGCAAAGCTTGCGGAAATTGCCACCAACGATCCCGACTCACCACTGTTCGGTGCTGGCAACATTGGTGTCCTTCCCAGAGGCGGACGATTGGTCCGTCGTGACGACGAAAGCCGCGGTGAACGTTTTGCCGACATCCTGACACGGGCAAAGCAGAGCGAAGTCATCGGCGAAGCGAAGTCGATGCGGGAACCCGGGAATGCGGAAAAGTTCGCCATGTACTCACACGGCGCCGTATTTGCCGAGGTCAAGGTAGATCCTGATCTTGGACAAATCCGCACAACGAGACTGGTGGGCGCCTTCGCCGCAGGACGCGTCATCAATCCCCGGCTGGTCCGCAGTCAGTATTATGGCGGGATGATCTGGGGAACATCGTTCGCCCTGCATGAGGCCGCACTCATTGACCAGCGCACAGGCCGCGTGATGAATGCCGATCTCGCGGAATATCATGTTCCGGTGAACGCAGATGTTCCGTCGTTGGAAGCCATACTGGTTGCAGAGGACGATCCATACGTCAATGCCATCGGCGTCAAGGGCGTCGGCGAAATCGGCATTACTGGAACCGTGGGCGCAATCGCAAATGCCGTCTGGCATGCGACGGGCAGGCGCGTACGACATTTCCCGATCCATATCGAGGACATTCTTGGCCTCTAACATTCGACGACCCAGCCGTTTTGATCGAACGGCTGGGTCGATGATCCGGCGAGGATTGAGATCGTAGTCAACTCAGAACGACCAATAGCGGATTTGCCGATGTTTCTGGATATGAAGAGCTATGGGCCAAGGCCGGAGCCACTGCCGCCCAAACCATCGAAGCCCAACCTCAGCCCAAGGGAGCAAAAAATCCTGGCATGGGTGATCTGCTTCAACATCCTGGTTCTGTTCATCGCGCCGATCGGCGGCGCAACAGTCATCCATAGCCTGCTGGCGTTCATGTTTAAGTAAAACTTGAACCCACCTCCACGACTGAAAGACCTATTCATCGACGCCAATGTGTTTCAGAGCATCCCTCAGCTGGGGTAAATCGAAAGGTTTCTGAAGGACGTGTGCCGAAAGGTATGGCGGTTCGAGACCGGCAGCACCATAGCCGCTGGCGAAAATGAAGGGTATGCCCCGCTCTGTCAGGCGATCTGCCACCGGGAAGGAACGCTTGCCAGCAAGATTGATGTCGAGAATTGCCATATCGATCTCTGCAGTCGCAGCCTTTTCAATGGCCGGTTCAAGCCGCATGACAGGACCAATCGGCTGGTGCCCGAGGTCGACAAGAAGATCCTCAATCAACATGGCGACCAACATTTCGTCCTCAACAACAAGTATACGCATCAGACAGAATCCATGACCGGCTTATCCCGAATTGCCTCCAGAGTTGTATCCAGCGTGAAAATCACGCCGGCTGGATCAAAGCGTAATTGGGCGTCGCCGGATAATTCGTGAGGGAGCACCTGAAGAATGAGCCTTGAGCCAAAGCCGCGCTGTCCGGCGTCGATAACGGCAGGTCCTCCACGCTCTCGCCAGAGAAGGCGAAACGTCTGATCTTCAAGAGACCAGGCAATATCGACATATCCGTCAGGCACGGACAAAGCTCCATATTTGAGCGCATTTGTCGCAAGTTCATGGATCGCAAGGGCGACGGACATTGCGGCGTGCGGCCCGACCCGCAGATCCGGCCCTGATAGAACGAAGCGCCGTTTACCGCCTTCTTGGAAAGCTTCAAGCGCGCTTTCAATCATCATCTTCAGGCTTGCGCCTGACCAGTTCTCGTTTGTCAGGACATTATGGGCTTTCGAGAGCGCCAGAATTCGTCGTGTTATGGCGTTGGATGCAGCCGCAGCCCCCTCGACGTTGCGCAGCGTCTGGCTAACAATGGACTGGATGGAGGCGAGCGTGTTCTTCACCCTGTGGTTCAATTCGTTGATCAGAAGCTTCTGATAATTTTCAGCCCGTACCCGATCCGTGACATCGGATCCCTGAACAAAGATGTGGCTCACAGAGTTGGCCTCATCCCGGATCGGCTGAAAGACGAAGTCCACAAACCGCTCCTCCATTCTCCCACCCTTGGCGCGTCCGATGACAACGCGCTCCGACATGCGGATGACCGGTTCCCCGGTTGCGAAAACCTGATCAAGAAGCGAGATGAAACCTTGATCTGCCATTTCGGGTAGCGCCGACGCAATGGGTTGCCCGAGCACGTCGCGGCTTCCGATCAATTTCTGATATTCGGGATTGATCAGGTCGAAACGATGGTCCTGTCCGCTCAACATCGCCATGAATGTAGGCGCCTGCGAAAACAGGTTCTGCAGCCGCTGGAATTCCTCCTTGTTGCGGCGCTCCGCTAGAACACGCTCGGTGGTTTCAACGACGATCGCAATGACCCCCGCCGGACGACCTTCCTCATCCATCACTGGAGAATAATCGAGATCCATCCACACCTGCTCGGGGTAGCCTTTGCGGTGGAGTGTCAGTTCCTGATCGCGGTAGGCCAAGGTTTTTCCTGACAGGCCGACCTTCATGACATGATCATTGAAATCGGCTATCTCGGCCCATCCTTCCCGCACATTTGAGCCGAACAATGCTGGATGTCGCGCGCCAGCAAAGACCGAATAGGCGTCGTTATAGATCATGACGCCCTCTTCCCCCCATAGCATGACAATTGGAACCGGAGACTGGATCAGCAGCGCAATCGCCGTTTTCAGAGATTGGGGCCAGGTTGACACATCGCCCAAGGGTGTCTGACGCCATTCAAACTTGCGGACGAGTGCAGCCATTTCGCCATCATGGCCAAGGAATTTGAACGGGTCGATCGTTCCGGGCATTGCACTTATCCTGAGCTTGAGTTCACCCCCCAAGGTAGAGGCATTTGAGCATCTGCCAAGAGTTGTAATTGCAGAAACTGATCGATCAACGCATTTGGATCAGAATGTACAAATTTGAATTGGTATCTGCCCCATAAAACCGGTAACGAGGGGCAAGAATTAGATATGCCTCAAATAGTTGGTTTGCTGCCGCTCATTCGCTTGCGAAGCGAGCGCAAGCCAGACTGAGGTGGCAGCTTGCACCATTTAAAGAAGTATTCGCGATGTCAGAGACCCGGCCCAACACACTCAAGGCGGCAGCGTGGATGCTGGCTTCAATCGCCCTATTGCTCCTGATGGCCGTTTCGGGTCGTGCGACGACAAAAGAGCTGAACGTTTTTCAGGTCATGGAAATGCGATCCGTCATCGCATTTTTTATGCTGCTCCCATTCGTGTATCGGGAGGGTGGCTTCCGCGCGATGCGCACGCGCATCCTGTTCAGTCATATCGTCCGCAATGGTGCACATTATGTCGGCCAGTTTTTGTGGCTCATGGGGCTGACCATGATTCCGATGGCGCAGGTGATCGCAATTGAGTTTACCGCGCCAATCTGGACCGCCCTCATGGCGGCAGCCTTTCTCGGTGAAAAGCTGACCTGGAGAAAATCGCTCGCGATTCTGCTGGGCCTCGTCGGCGTTATCATTATTGTCAGGCCCGGTGGTACATCCATCAATCCCGGCCAGCTCGTCGTCCTGGGCGCAGCCTTTGTCTTCGCGGTATCGTTCATCACGACGAAAGCACTCACCAGGCGTGACAGCGCCACCAAGATCATTTTCTGGATGCTGATCATCCAGTCGGTTATCGGTTTTACTCCAGCCCTCAATGTCTGGGTCTGGCCATCGGCTGGTCTGTGGCCGTGGATCTTTCTGATCGCGTTTTCCGGTACATTTGCCCATTTTTGCATGGCAAAAGCACTTTCCTATGCAGATGCCACTGTCGTCATGCCTATGGATTATCTCAGGGTGCCGCTTTCCGCCGTGATTGGATATCTGCTTTATGCAGAAGCGATCGACGTCTTCACAGCCTGCGGCGCAGCCCTGATCCTCACCGGTAACCTTTTCAACCTGCGCAGAAACAAGCCACTTCCTGCGCAGGCTGCCTAATGCCGTTAAAGGGTAGCGCGATCTTTCAGATCCGCTCTCGACGCTTTAACTTTTTGTTTGATCGCATGTCGTTACCGCAAAACCGCAGCACAATTTTTGCTACGACATGCCGTTAGCGATGCATATCGAACAGCAGCGCCCTTCCGTCAGTCACCCATTCAATATCGGGAATTGAACCAGTTCCCAACTGGATACCGTCTCCTGATGAAAGACGCTCACCGTCGACCATTGCCAGACCCTCGATGATATGCACGAAGGTCAACCGTTCGGGCGACGATGGGACAGGAAGCCGTGTCCCCTCAGCGACGTTTGCTAGGAAAAGCCGCGTATCGGAATTCAGCCTCAGAGGCGCCTTCGCATCACCGCCTGCCGCAAGAACTTGCCATCCCCCAGTCATATCGTCTTCAACCGGCAAGGGTGCCTGCTGATATGTGGGCAGGCCATTCCGAACGTCCGGGATCAACCAGATTTGCAGAAAATGAGCAGGTGCGTCAGCTGAAGCATTCATCTCAGAATGGCGCACGCCGCTGCCAGCATACATCAACTGAGCTTCACCGGGCGCAATGGTTGCGACATTGCCCAATGTATCGCGATGTTCCAACTGACCGGAAAGCACGATCGTCAGAATGTCCATGTCAGCGTGACCATGCTCTGAGAAGCCGGAACCCGGCGCGATCCGGTCTTCATTGATCACGCGAAGTGCGCCAAATCCCATACGGGTCGGATCTTGAAAGCCACCGAAGGAAAACGTGTGAAAGCTGTCAAGCCAACCAGTATTCGTACGACCGCGGCTCATATTCTCGTGGATCAGGGTCATCTTCATTTCCTTTCACGTGTGAAGCAAGACAGTGCTTCCGTTGCGTGAAAGATGACATTTGTCAGACGTCTTCATAAGATGAACAATTGCGCCATCACTGTTTTCAATTTAGAGACAGTGATGGCTAAGGCTCAGATGGAAAGACAGAGATACTTGATTTCGAGATAGTCCTCGATGCCGTATTTCGAGCCTTCACGCCCCTGTCCGGATTGTTTGATCCCTCCGAATGGCGCAACTTCGGTGGAGATCAATCCGGTATTGATCCCGACCATTCCATATTCCAAAGCTTCCGCCACGCGGAAGACCTTGGAGAGGTCCTTAGCGTAGAAGTAGGAGGCCAAACCAAACTCCGTATCATTGGCAAGCTCGATCACCTCTTCCTCAGTCTCGAAGCGGAAGAGAGGCGCGACCGGGCCAAAGGTTTCTTCCCGTGCGACCTTCATGGAAGATGTTACATCCGTCAGGACCGTTGGCTGAAAGAAGAGATCGCCTTGGCCGTCGCGTCGCCCACCGGTGGTCACATTCGCCCCCTGAGAAAGAGCATCGGAAATATGCTCCTCAACCTTGGAGAGTGCTTTGGATGAAATGAGCGGGCCTGCCTGAACACCCTCCTCGAAGCCATTGCCAATCTTCAACTGTGCGACACGTTCCGTAAGCCGGGCTGCAAACGCATCATAGATACCGGATTGTACGTATAGCCGGTTTGCGCAAACGCAAGTCTGGCCGTTATTGCGAAATTTGGAGATCATCGCGCCTTCTACTGCGGCATCGAGATCTGCATCATCGAAGACGATGAAAGGTGCGTTGCCACCAAGCTCCAGCCCAAGCTTCAACACCTGATCTGCGCCTTGCCGCATGAGGATCTTGCCGACATTGGTGGACCCGGTGAAAGTCAGTTTGCGAACCTTACTGTTCGCACACATCTCCTGTCCAATGCTGGCTGAATCCGTGGACAGCACGACGTTGAAAAGTCCAGGCGCCAAGCCAGCGCGTAGCGCCAGAACAGCGAGCGCCAGTGCGGAAAGCGGAGTTTCCGCAGCCGGTTTGGAAACCATGGCACAGCCAGCCGCCAGGGCAGGCGCAAGCTTGCGGGCGAGCATCGCATTCGGAAAATTCCACGGCGTGATCGACGCAACGACACCAACGGGTTGCTTCAGAACGATGATGCGTTTGTCTGGCTGATGTCCGGGGATGGTATCGCCATATATGCGCTTTGCCTCTTCGGCAAACCATTCCACATACGAAGCGCCATAAAGAACTTCGCCCTTGGCCTCGGCAAGGGGTTTGCCCATTTCCGAGGTCAGGATGATCGCCAGATCATCAGCATGCGCCACGATCAGATCGTAGAAGTGACGCAGCACACCGGCGCGCTCTTTACCCGTTCTCGCAGCCCATGCTTTTTGCGCCGCATGCGCCGCCTCGATTGCATCTGCCGTTTCCGCTCGCCCCATATCGGGCAATACGGCCAGCACCTCTCCAGTTGCCGGATTGGTGACTTCAAAGGTTTCGCCTGTTTCGCTCCGTCCGACCCAGCGGTCAGCGATCAGCGCGGTATCGACAAGCAAGGACGGATCTTCGAGCCGTGATGCGAGCGTGGAAGAAACCGACATGGATCAAGCCTCCGCCGCGCATTCGCGGAGGGTGGTTTCCAGAATATCCAGCGCTTCCGCGAAGACATCGTCCTGAATGGTGATCGGAGCGAGGAAGCGGATCACATTGCCGTGGACGCCGCAGGTCAGGAGGATCAAGCCCTTTTCCAGCGCCCGAAGTCTCACTTTGTTCGTGAAATCCGGGTTTGGAGTCGTTGAGTGAGGGAGATTGAATTCGACAGCATTCATGAAGCCAGGTCCGCGAATATCCGCGATCTGTGGAACGGCTTCCGTCAGCGAGTGCAATCTCTGCTTGAGCCGCGCGCCAAGCTGGTCTGCCCGTGCGCAAAGCGCCTCTTCCTCGATCACATCGAGCACCGCGTTCCCCGCAGCAATGCCAATCGGGTTACCACCATAAGTGCCCCCCAGTCCTCCCGGTCCAGGCGCATCCATGATGTCGGCGCGACCTGTGACTGCAGCGATAGGGAAACCGCCGCCCAGACCTTTCGCCATGGTGGTCAGATCTGCATGAACGCCATAATGCTCCATGGCGAAAAGCTTGCCGGTGCGGGCAAACCCGGTCTGAACTTCATCTGCAATCAGCAGAATACCGTGCTTGTCTGCGAGCTCGCGGAGCTTTGCCATGAACGCGCGCGGCACTTCGTAAAAGCCGCCCTCGCCCTGAACTGGCTCTACGATGAAGGCAGCAACCCGGTTAGGATCGACATCAGCCTTGAACAGCTTGTCGAGAACGCCCAGCGTATCTTCGACGGTTGTGCCGTGAAGGGCAACCGGAAACGGTACGTGGAAGACATCGGGCATCATGGCACCGAACCCCGTCTTGTAAGGCACCACTTTGCCGGTGAGCGTCATGCCCATGAATGTCCTGCCGTGGAAGGCGCCAGTAAAGGCGATCACCGCCGACCGATTTGTGGCAGCGCGGGCGATTTTTACCGCATTCTCAACCGCTTCCGCACCGGTCGTCACGAAGATCGTCTTCTTGGGAAAGTCGCCCGGGACCGCATCATTGAGACGCTCAGCGAGACGAATATAGTTCTCGTAAGGAATGACCTGATGGCAGGTATGGGTAAAGTGGTCGAGCTGATCACGAACCGCAGCCATGACCTTCGGATGCCGATGCCCCGTGTTGACGACGGCGATGCCCGCGGCGAAATCGATATAGCGACGGCCTTCCACATCCCAGATTTCTGCGTTCTCGGCGCGTTCTGCGTAAACGCTCGTGGTGACACCCACGCCGCGCGAAATTGCGTCGCTGCGGCGAACCGCCAATGCCTGATTATCCATGCTGCGCCCCTCTTTGAAAAAGATCCGGAACGAAAATCGCCCTCTAACGATTTCTTGCATTTTTTCTGTAGTTTTACAATCGGGGTTCCGCACATTATTTCAGCATGGACCGATCAGAAATTCAGAGCAGCGGCAAGGTGGATACAATCCTATTCAAAATTGCGGAGGCGGCGCGCATGGCGGGGGTTTCGCCCTCCACCCTGCGCCTATGGGAAAGCCAGGGGTTGATTGAGCCGATCCGGACGCCCTCCGGGCAGCGCCTGTTTGACAGCTCACACATCGACCGTCTGAAAATGATCAGCTACCTCAGGACCGAAAAAGGACTGAACCCGGCGGCAATCCGTGAGCAGTTGAAGCAAGAATCTGCAGATGCAGACACTGACAGTGCCTCCAACGAGGAAGAGCTTACCTCAGGCTCCAATCTATCGATCGGCCAGAAGATCAGACGTATGCGACGAGAGGCAGCCAAGACTCTCGATGCCGTGGCGCGCGATCTCGATATCCCGATTTCGCTTCTCTCGACATTCGAGAGGACATCGCAGGGGTTGTCGCTCAAAGGAATGCATGATCTGGCCAACTATTTCGGCACGACCATCACGTCCT
This sequence comes from Rhizobium rhizoryzae, assembly GCF_011046895.1. Classification (NCBI taxonomy): domain Bacteria; kingdom Pseudomonadati; phylum Pseudomonadota; class Alphaproteobacteria; order Hyphomicrobiales; family Rhizobiaceae; genus Affinirhizobium; species Affinirhizobium rhizoryzae. Next base: position 714,199 of record NZ_CP049249.1, read on the forward strand.
TGAGCGGACAGGAGGAACCAAGCGGCGCGGAATCACTCATCCGATCCGGTAGATGGTCGACTTGGCCAACGACCTTTTCAGGCGTCACCATCCAGTGTTTGGCGGAGGGACGCAACCAGATGGAATGCCATCGGTTTGTTCTGGCACCCGGCGCCTCAAGTGAAGGAGCCTACAGGCATCCGGGGGAGGAGTTTCTGCATATTCTCAGCGGAAACCTTGAGATTATGCTGGATGGTTCGAACTTCTTTGAGCTTGCGGCAGGCGACAGTTTTTACTTCGAAAGCACACGCCTCCACTCATGGAGAAATATTCACGACGGTGAAACGGTGCTGATCTGGGTCAATACACCGCCCACCTTCTGATGGTTCATCTCACCGTTTCACCCGCATGGTCTGGACGCCAGTGCCAGAGAATGCGCTTCACACCCTCCCGCGCAGCAGTTCAAGCGTTTCTGGGAAACAGCTGCCAATGCTTGGGCCGGAAGTTGATCTGACTCCTCAGGGCAGCCGGGTGATCAACGGGCACATCGACTTCTACCCGGTACTGGCTGCCGCCGAGCTCGAGTTCCAGGCGGCGGGCGCCGGCAAGCCGTCGGCTGCCGACCACGACGCCATCAAAGCAACCGCCACAGCCACTGAGAAATTCAATGTCGTGCGGACGGAAAAACAAGGATGACGGGCCTTCGGCTGCGTCATCGGTCTTCAGGCCGACCGTGCGGTCGTCAAGCCATACCTCACCATTTTCGACACGAACCGGCAGCTCCGATGCCTCACCAATGAAGCGATGTACGAAGGGAGAGCCAGGCTTGTCGTAAACATCATCGGCTGATCCAACTTGCTCAATCTTGCCCTGGCTCATTACCACGACGCGATCCGCGAGTTCCAATGCTTCTTCCTGATCATGGGTAACGAACACGGTCGTATGGCCAGTACGATCATGAAATTCTCGGAGCCATTTGCGCAGTTCCTTGCGAACCTTGGCATCCAGTGCCCCGAATGGCTCATCCAGCAGAAGAACCCGCGGCTCGATTGCCATGGCACGCGCCAAAGCCACACGCTGGCGCTGACCGCCGGACAACTGATTGGGATAGCGCTTTTCCAGACCCGAAAGATGGACCATCTCAAGGAGCTCGGCGACCCGTTTCCAAATCTCATTTTTGGGAGGGCGAGTGGAAGACGGACGAACATTCAATCCGAACGCGATATTATCAGCCACCGTCATATGCCGAAACAGCGCGTAATGCTGGAAGACAAATCCGATGTTGCGCTCCTGAACGCTCTTATGGGAGGCATCCTCTCCACCGAACAGAATCTTCCCGTTCGTAGGCTGATCGAGTCCGGCGATGAGGCGCAGAAGCGTTGTCTTTCCAGAACCTGACGGGCCAAGCAGAGCAATGAGTTCACCGGAACGGATATCGAGAGATACATCGTTGAGGGCCGGAAACCGGGCAAATTCCTTGGTGACGTTTGATACGGTAACTTCCATCATCATGCCCTTAATGTCGTCCGCCAGCATTGCCAGCGCCAAATCGTATTTCAAGAAGCGTTTTAAGCGCGAGTGTCACGAGCGCGAGCGCAGCCAACAGAGACGCAACGGCAAACGCCGCCGCCATATTGTATTCATTGTAGAGAATCTCGACATGAAGGGGCATTGTGTTGGTCAGGCCGCGAATATGGCCGGAGACGACAGACACCGCGCCAAATTCGCCCATCGCGCGGGCATTGCAGAGCAGCACGCCATACAACAGACCCCATTTGATATTGGGCAGTGTTACGTACCAGAAGGTTTGCCAACCGGAAGCTCCAAGAGAAAGTGCCGCTTCCTCATCTCCCGAACCCTGATCCTGCATGAGCGGAATCAGCTCACGCGCGACAAAGGGGAACGTCACGAACACCGTCGCCAGGACGATACCTGGAACCGCAAAGAGGATTTCGATCCCATAGCTCTTTAAGATAGGTCCCAGCACACTGTGGCTTCCAAAGAGAAGCACATAAACCAGACCCGAAATGACCGGTGAGATTGAAAATGGCAGATCGATGAGGGTTATCAGGAAAGCTTTGCCTTTGAACTCGAACTTAGCGATTGCCCAGGCGGCAGCGACGCCAAAGACAAGGTTCAACGGAACCGCAATAGCGGCAACGAGCAATGTCAACCGAATGGCCGCCGCGGCATCTGGTTCAACCAAAGCTTCCCAATAGCTGGCAGCACCGTTGCGGAAGGCTTCGATGAACACGGCCACCAGCGGCAGGAAGAGAAAGAAGGCGAGATACAGGCCACCGATCGATGTCAGGACGATCTTGGTTCCGATCCTCTCGTCGACAGGATTGACGAAGCGAGTTGCACGATCAGCCATTGCCGTACCTCCCCCTGCTCCACGACTGGATCAAATTGATGATCAGAAGCATGGCGAATGAGATAACCAGCATGATCGTCGCAATCGCCGTCGCGCCCGCATAATTGAACTCTTCCAATCGGATGACGATCAACAATGGCGCGATCTCGGAAACGTAAGGAATGTTTCCGGCAATGAAGACGACCGAACCGTATTCGCCGACGCCGCGTGCAAACGCCAGGGCAAAACCCGTCATGATCGCGGGCAGCAGGCTGGGCAGCAAGACCTTGAAGACGGTCTGAAAGCGGTTGGCACCAAGCGTGGCTGCCGCCTCCTCGACCTCACGATCGATCTCCTCCATGACAGGCTGCACAGTGCGGACGACGAACGGGAGCCCGATGAAAATCAGCGCTATGGTGATGCCGATCGGTGTGTAGGCAATACGGATGTCGAAGGGGGTGAACCATGCGCCGATCCATCCTTTCGGAGCATAGAGCGCACTGAGCGCAATGCCTGCGACTGCCGTTGGCAAGGCGAACGGAAGATCCACCATCGCATCGATCAGGCGACGGCCGGGAAAGTCGTAGCGAACCAGAACCCAACAGATCAATACGCCAAAGACACCGTTGATCAGGGCTGCGATCAGCGCAGTTCCGAAGCTGATCTTGAGGGCTGCCAGTGTCCGCTCATCCGTCAGGATGGACAGAAACTCGGATGCCGAGAGCGAACTAGCCCGAACTATGAGACCGGCAAGCGGTATCAGGATGATGAGGCCGAGGTAGGCGAGCGAAAAGCCAAGCGTCAATCCGAAACCTGGGATGATGCTCGGCTCTTTCAATCGCCACCGCATCGAAGCGGTGGTTGATGTCATATCAGGCTCACTCCTCAGCGTGCCGGCTTGTAGATCTGGTCGAAGATACCGCCGTCACCGAAGTGCTCAGGCTGCGCTTTCTTCCAACCACCAAACTGCGGATCATCGATGGTGACTAGCTTGATGTCTGGCAAGGCCTTTAGCAGTTCCGGCTTCACTACCGCACGGTTGGCCGGACGATAGAAGTGTTTCGCTGCGAGGTTTTGGCCTTCATCGGAATACAGGTACTGCAGGTAGGCTTCTGCGACCTTGCGCGTTCCCTTTGCATCGACATTGGCGTCAACGACAGCAACCGGCGGCTCAGCGAGGATTGAAATCGGGGGCACGACGATTTCGAACGCATCCTTGCCGAATTCCTCACCGGCGAGAAAAGCTTCGTTTTCCCAGGCCAGCAAAACATCGCCGATCTGGCGTTGCGCGAAGGTGACCGTCGAGCCGCGGGCACCACTGTCCAGCACCGGGGCACGCTTATAGAGATCTGCAATGTACGCCTTGATCTTGGCCTGATCCCCCTTGAACTCCTCGTTGGCCCAAGCCCATGCCGCCAGATAGTTCCAGCGAGCGCCACCGGAGGTCTTTGGATTCGGGGTCACGATCTTCACGTCACCCTTGACCAGATCGCCCCAGTTCTTGATGCCCTTGGGATTGCCCTTTCGAACAAGGAAAACGATCGTGGAGGTATACGGAGAAGAGTTGTTGCCGAGGCGTGCGCGCCAGTCGGGCTTTATCTTCCCGCCATTCTGTACAATGGCGTCAATGTCGCTTTCCAGTGCAAGCGTCACCACATCGGCTCCAAGACCATCGATAACCGAACGCGCTTGCTTGCCAGAACCGCCATGAGACTGCTGGATCGTAACGGTCTCACCAGCTTGCGCTTTGTAGTGCTTGGCGAAGGCCGCGTTGAAGTCCTTATAAAACTCGCGTGTCGGATCATAAGAGACATTCAACAGTGTCGTGTCGGCATGCACGGCCGGTGCCATTAGAAGCGATGCAAGTACACAGGCCATGGCAAACCTCAGAGTGCGAATATCTTTCGACATGGCAACTTCCCTCCAGTTGATGGCTTAAGACTACCGAACAGGTCGACTTAGTCAACGAAGGTCCGCCCCTAAAGAAATCTGTTTCATTTTCGTGATCAGCGCGGAGAAAGTCTGATCGATATCCAGTTCGTTTCACGCAAAGAATCGCGCGTCTACAGACGGTGATAGGGAATATTCTTGAACGGTCGAGACCGACCCATGCTTCAAAATGCGTTGGATGCTAGCGCTGCGATCACGCAATAGCGCGCAAACTTTGCGATCGTAACGAAGATGAGAAAGCTTGCCAGCGGTTCTCGCAGCACGCCCGCTACGACCGTGATCGGATCGCCAATGATCGGAACCCAACTCGCCAACAGAGACCATCGGCCGTATTTTCCGTACCAGCGGCTTGCTTGATTGAGGCCAGCTTCGGAGACCGGAAACCAGCGCCGGTTGCGAAAACGTTCGATGCCCCGACCGAGCGCCCAGTTCACGACGGATCCTGCGACATTCCCGATGGTGGCAAAAACAACGAGCAGAACAACCGGGTGTTCAGCCTGGACGACGAGATATGCAAGGAGTGCTTCCGATTGTGCTGGCAATAGGGTTGCCGCGACGAAGGCTGTTGCCATCAGCCCGAGATAGGCCATCATGTCCGGTCTGTTCCGCATCCGCCTCAGTCTGGGGGTCTCGTAAACCAAATAGGCTCCCGGGTCAAAGCGCTCTTCGGGTCCCCATTGATCCGTCGGATCAGAGAGGGCGTAGATTGGCACAAAAGAAAGGCTAGACGGAATGAACCCCCATCGTGTGACAGTCTGGTTTGACAGCGGATGTCCGCTTTGCCGTCGCGAAATTGCGCTGATGCGAAAGCTGGACCGCGGCAATGCCATCCGCTTCGTAGACCTTTATGATGCATCGGCCAGTTGCCCGATTGATCGTGCAGAAGCACTGGCGCGGTTTCATGCAGAAGAAAATGGCAAGCTTTATGTCGGTGCACAGGCGTTTGCTGCAATGTGGCGGGCGATTCCCATGTTCCGCCCACTCGGAATTATGGCAGGGTGGGCGCCTTTGACTCCCCTTTTCGACCTACTTTATCGTGGCTTCTTGCGCATCAGGCCACGCCTGCAACGGCTGTTCCAGTAAGCGCTGCTATTCGTCCATCACCGCTTCGACAATATCACAGAGTTGAGATAAACCGCGTGGCAGCGGCGGGCTGCAGCCCGCGATTTGGCGAGAAAGGAAGCAGATGCAGCGCGTTGAAATTCAGGCCGGATTGGATCTCTCACGGATCGTCTATGGCATGTGGCGGCTAGCCGATGATCAGGATGTGTCCGCGGGCAATATCATTGCCAAAGTGGAAGCATGCCTTGAACAGGGTATTACCACCATGGATCATGCGGATATCTATGGCGGCTACACCGTTGAAGAGCATTTCGGCAGAGCATTGAAAGGCGCCGGACTTCGAGACAAGATCGAAATTGTTACCAAATGCGGCATAGTTGCACCCACGGGAGACTACGCCGGGGCACGGCTGAAGCATTATAATACCTCGGCAGAGCACATCAGCGCGTCGATCGACAGATCTCTACGTCTCCTGGGCACAGATTACATCGATCTTTTGCTGATCCACCGCCCCGATCCTTTCATGGATTTTACGGAAACCGGCGGCGCTCTCGATGCCGCCGTGTCATCCGGCAAGGTCAGAGCCGTCGGCGTTTCGAATTTCCGCCCCTGGGATCTCGCGGCGCTTCAGTCGTGCATGCAGACGAAACTCGTGGTCAACCAGATCGAACTGAGCCTTTTGGCGCGGGACCCGTTCACGAATGGTGATCTGAGCTCGATGACACGAGACAAGGTCCGGGCAATGGCATGGTCACCTCTGGGTGGTGGCCGCCTTTTTTCAAATGACACCGACCTTGGCAGGACGCTGGATCGCATCGCAGCCGAACAAGGTGTAGATCGCACAGCCATTGCCGTCGCCTGGCTACTCGCACATCCGGCCCACATTCTGCCCGTCATGGGTACAAACAATGTTGCACGCATTCGACAGATTGGCGATGCGATGAAAGTCAAGCTTTCGCGGGAAGACTGGTTCGAACTCTATTCCACGGCAGAAGGCCGGGACGTTCCATAACGTCTCGGCAATCGGCGGCCTGCAATCAGGCCGCCGGCTTAGAGATCACAGCGTCAGGCTGCCTGATGCAATCGACGGCTGAAAATCGGGCCCTGGCTGTATTTGCGCAAGGATTTCGCCGCTGCAAGCACGGCCAGATCGACCAACGGCTCAATGAGGATAACGCTCATATAGGCCACGCCGAAACTTCCGATGCTCACGAGATTTTCGACCGTGAACCCGTGGCCATAGAGCGCCCAGAAGGCCACCCAGGCAACAATACCACCCTGATAGGCGGTAGACAGTGTAAATGCCTGGCGATAGGTCACATCAACATAGGCCGTGCGGGCCGGAATAAGCTTGGCCGCGAGCTGGCTGATGGCCCAAAGCGGAACGAGCAAGGTCGTTACGTTCATGCCATACTGAGGAAGATCGAACGGCGAGAAGAACAGGCCCTGGATGAGGAGGCCGGCGGCAAGCCCGATGGACGCAGCACCTGCGCCGAACATCAGGAACAGGGTCGACCCAAGAATGAGGTGAACTTCGGAAACGCCGACCGGATGATGCGGCAAGACCTCGAAAAAGCCGAAGACGAGAACGGTCGTAATGGCACTTCGCAACGCGAGCGACGCGACACCACCATCCCGACGAACACTGTCTGTTGCCATTTTGGCTGTCAGCCCCAGCGCGGCCAATGCTGTCGCGTAGCTGAGCACGATTTTTGCGCCGTCAACGACGCCCGGTTCAATATGCATATCTGCCTCCCCGCGCCCACCGCGCGGTCGATTGGTGTGTCATAATCGGACGAATGTCCGCCTCTGATGGCAGGTCTCCTGGCTTGCGATTCGCAGCTTCATCCCCCTTCCCGGCCCTGACGCCAGTGGATAACGGATGTCGCTCCTCGCCTACAGTTGCGGGGGCAGCCGTGGCATTGGCAACTTGCGTTGCATCACCACATTCCCTTTTCACCGGTTGCTTTATGGGCAACCGAGACCATCATCGGGAAGCCTAAGACTGTTTTTGAGCGCAGCGCAATCCCGTTCACGGCGATTTCACGAGAAAACAACTGTGAGACAGAATCACGGGTCAGGAAATACGATGCTCGCATCGAAACGAGACTGGTCGGGCGCCAGCGGCGTGGCCGTCAGTTCCAGTTGCGCGCCCATCTGGGTCGCCAGCCGTTCCACGATGGCGAGCCCCAGACCCGAGCCGGGATGAAGGGAATGGCCGCGCACGAAGCGCTGTCGCAGCTTTTCCGGAGGAAGCAAGGTCTTGGGCGACGTGAGGTTCGATACGCGCAGGCCATCCGGCTTCAGGTGCACGTCGACATGCGTGTCAGGCAAGCGGTAGGCGAGAGCATTTTCGACCAGATTACGGGCAGCAATGGCAAAGGCGTCCGGATCTACCTCGCGAGAAAGGACCATTCTCTCCGGACGATGATAATGAAGAACCGAGCCACTCTGGCTGTTGCGCAAGAATTCTTCCATAACGACGTCAAGGATCGTCGACAGGTCCGAACGAACCGCAGACTTACCGATGCCCGCATCGGCTCGCGCAAGCTGCAACAACTTTTCCGTCAGCACGGAGAGCTTCCTGAGTGCTGCGTCAACCTGCCTGGCGCGATCCCGGGTCTGTCCATCCTCAAGCTCGGAAAGCAGGAGCTGGCTTTGTGCAAGTGCACCTGCAATGGGTGTCCGCAATTCGTGAGCACTGTTGGCGGTCAAGGAACGTTCTGCTTCCAGCGCATCGTCCACCCGCTTGATCAGAAGGTTGACGGATTGCTGGATCGGTTCGAGTTCGATAGGCAGATCCTTGAGATCGATGGGTGCAAGATTCCCGCTGTCGCGCAGGCCGATAACGCGCTTCAAACGATCCACCTCGCTGACGTTGCGACGCACGAACCAACTGACGGCAATCAGACTCGCCGGCAGGAGCAGGAGAAGCGGCAGCAGCAGTGCCGTACCGCCCTCAATTGAGGCCTCCCGCCGATGTTCCAGCGAATCTGCGACTTGTACGAAGATGCTGCCACTGACGGCAGCAACCGTGAATATGCGTTTTTCGCCGCCACTCCAGAAGCCTTCCACCAGCGGCGCTTCGTACGGATCGGCACTGACATTATGCGAATGCAGCAGCACGCGACCGGAGCCATCCCGAACCTGATAGGTCAAATACTCATCTGGCACGTTTTCGCGCAACGCCGTCAGCTTCCGGGGAGCGCTGGTATCCTCTCGAGTGTAAAGGTCATCAATGACCAGAGGTGCCAGGCGTTCTGCTGTCTCCTGAAGAGCGCTGTCGAAAACCTCGCCCATTTCCTCCTGCATGACAGAAAAGGCAAGTCCTGCAGCCAGCAGCCAGAAAGCCAATAGGGTCAATCCGAGCGAAATGCGCAGTTCGCGCGCAATGCTGCGGGGCCTCGGCATACTCATTCAGCCACCCGATAGCCGATACCGCGAACTGTTTCGACAATCTCCTTCCCCAACTTGCGCCGAAGACGGCTCACATAAACCTCAACGGTATTGCTTTCGATTTCGGCACCAAAAGCATAGAGCGCTTCTTCGATCTGGGACTTGGATACGATGGAATTGCGTCGCGCAAGAAGGCATTCAAGCACAGCCCACTCACGCGCGGAAAGGGAAATGCGCTCACCGGTCTTTCCCTCGATGCGATGTTCGGACGGATAGACCTCGAAGCCGGCCAGTTCGACCATCGGAGTCTGACTGGCGCCGTATCGTCTGGAAACCGCATGGATTCGCGCTTCCAGTTCATCCAGGTCGAAGGGCTTGACCAGATAGTCGTCCGCACCTGCATTCAACCCTGCGATCCGGTCAGATACCTGGTCATGCGCGGTCAGAACGATGACCGGTATCATCTGCTTCTTCAGCCGGATGTGCTTGAGAATATCGAGGCCGCTTCCATCGGGCAGGCGAAGATCGAGGAGAACCAGCGCATAATCAACACCAGCGAGACAGGCAAGCGCACTCTCCTTGTCTTCCGCAAGGTCCACTGCATGGTTGTGCCGGGTGACGTGAGTGCGCACCGCATCCGCCAGTGTTGCATCATCTTCTACAAGCAGGATACGCAAGGCAACGTGTCTCCATTTCGACCAAGCAAGTGTCTTATCAAACTGTCACCAAACTGAAATCGACCGCGTTGCGATTCCGTGATGAATTTCTCCTGTTTTCAGGTGGATGTCAGCTAATGAATACAGCGTAACAGGCGAACAATGGCTGGAGCAGATCACATGAAACGTCTCGTCGCTATTGCGATTGCAAGCTGGGCCGTCGGGACGGCAGCCGTTGCAAGCGAACGGTGCAACGTACCGATTGCCGATTGGCAACCACGCAAGGTCTTGCAAGCAAAGCTCGAAAGCGTTGGTTGGAAAGTGAGATCCATCCGAAGCGAAGATGGCTGCTACGAAGCTTTCGCCATCAATGCAGAGGGGGAGAAGGTTGCTGCCTTCTTCAATCCGAAAAGCCTCGAGATCCTCGATACGAAGATCGAACATTAGATCTCAGCCAACGATCACCCGGACCGTCGTATCCAGCATCAGAATTCCCCAGGCGAGAAGCCCGCAGAAAACGGCAAATGAGCCGAGATCTTTCGCATGCCGTCCGGTGGCTGAGAATTCGGGCGAGATACGGTCGATGATCTCTTCGATGGCTGTATTGAGCGCTTCCAGCGCGACGACGATCAGGAAAACACCGATCAGAATCGAAAAGCGCTCAACGCTTGCGCCTATGACGGCAAAGAAGACAAGTGACGCCAGCATTGCGAGACATTCGTGACGAAATGCCGCTTCCTGCCACAACCTTCTGGCGCCTGAAGCGGAATATCGCTGTGCCGCGAAAAGATGCCTTATTCCCGTTACCTTGCGCGGAATCTCATCAGGATTTTGCATTCGATGCCTTGCAGGAACCGTAAATATCGAGCTTCGGATCTTTTACCTTGGTTTCTACATGCATCAAGCCCAGCACGGTATGAAAGAGATTGTCTTGCGAGACGGGCTCTTTTTCCAGCTTATCAATGCATTCCGACTCTATCCCCTGCCTCGCTTCGGCTCCTAGCCACAGAACAAAGGGAATATGCGTCTGTTGTTCCGGTGCAACGAGCCACGGTGCACCATGAAGGAACAGGCCCTTCTCGCCGAGAGATTCCCCGTGATCCGACATGTAGATCATCGATGGCGAAAGGCGATCCTGCTGCGCGCTCAACTTGTCGATGATGCTCGCAAGGACATGGTCCGTGTAGACGATCGTGTTGTCATAGGCGTTGATGATCTCATCGCGATGGCATTTGGAGAATTCCGAAGAGCGGCAATCAGGCTGGAAGATCTTGAACGCGTCGGGGTAGCGGGCGTAGTAGGCCGGACCGTGGCTGCCAAGCTGATGCAGAACCAGAACCGCATCTCCGCTGACAGTTTTCAGCCAGCCGTCCAGACGATCAAGGAGGATGTCATCCCAACATTCGCCGCCATTACAGAAGCGAGCATCTTTGGAGTTGAAGAGATCGCTATAGGGGATACGATCAGCCACGCCCTTGCTGCCAGTATTGTTATCCAGCCACTCGGTCCGCACGCCAGCATGGACCAGAACATCCATCAGGTTTTCTTGCGCAAGAGCTCTCGCATGCGCGTAACCGTTCTGGCCCAGGTTCGAAAACATGCAAGGAACAGAGATGGCGGTTGCTGTTCCGCAGCTCGTGGCTTTGGTGAAGTAGAAGATGTCCCGCTTTGAAAGCTCAGGGTTCGTCGGGCGTTCGTAACCGCCGAGCTGGAAGCTGGAGGCACGCGCCGTTTCGCCGACGACGACAATGGTTACTCGGGGCTTTCTGTGTGAGGCCTTGAGTGCATCTGCCACCTTCGCATCACGGCCAAGCGGCTTTACGACGATGTTCTTTTCGGCAGTGGCCTTGCGGACATAGGTGACCGCGTTGATCATCGGGAAAACAGGATTCAACATCTCGAACCAATCGTGGTTCTGGCGCCGCGCGAAACTGTAAATCCCCGCATGAGACAGCCCGGCAACGGCGAAGATGACAAGAGAGGGAATTATAACCGCCAGGTTGCGCACGACTTTGCTGAAAAAGTTCCGATGGCGGATCTTCACCCAGGCGATCAACAGACTGGGCAAGAGTGCGTAGAGACACATGTGCAGTATGAAGCCTGCAGTGATCAGATGACTGGCTTCTGCAGTGTTCGTCTCCGCTGCATTTCTGATCATATCGTCGTCAATGATGACGCCAAACTGATCCATGAACCAAGCGGACGAAGCAGCCGTCCAGATGAACACGATCAGCAGCGGCTTCATCAGATATTTGACCGAAAAGCTGACGAACAAAGCGATGAATGCAAAGGTGATGCCAACAGCAAAGGCTGCGATGGCCAGGTTCTGCCCGGCCATGATCCCGAATGTCTTTGCCCAGAACGTTCGGTTCAGGAGCAACAGAATATAGACCGAGACGATGATGCTCAGCGGGATGCTTCCCAGGATTGGGCGTTTGAACATCATAGGCTCCGGCTCTGTCATTTTCGGTTCTGGTCGAAAAGGGTCGACCAGTTTCAATGACCAGCACTGATAACCGAAGCTGACAGCAGCCTGAATACGTATATTTTATGACGCACGCCAAGTTGAGCAGCCGACATCCGTCCTGCTCCTCGAGGAAGAGACATTCGCGCGGCGGCATCAGATCCCTTCAATGGATCCCACGCTTACGGTGCTATCCGGCTTGCCTGATGCTTGCAATGTAAGCGCGCCAACCGCCAAGGGCTGTGATCTCCCTGGCGTTCCCAAGCGCGTAAGGCTCGCACAGGAAACCAGAGACCTGGGAGCCATCGTCGAGCGTGACCTTCCCGATACCAAGCGGTGCCGGGATGTTTTGGACAAAACGCCCGAATGCCTGGGGGCTTACCTTCCAGACTTCCACCTCCAGCCCTGGTCCGCAATAACCCGGCTCTCGGATGAGCCCCGGCTTCGGTGGTGTCGTGTTCGGCAAAACGTAAAGCCGGTAGTCAGCTGCCGTCCGGCAGCTTTTGATCAAGCGCCCACCTGAGCCGGTCAGTTCATGGTTCAGCGGCATACCCGTGAGATGCGCTCCGACCACGACGATAGGAACAAACCCATCATCAGGTTCTGTCACCATTGAAGCTTCCGGCAATACAGCGCCGCGGTCCTTGCCCATTCCCGACGCGCAAGCACGATGCAGGGCATCCGCGAAAGGCGCCAGCGCATCGTCGGAGAAGGCTGGGCCGAAAAGGGTCACCCCATTCGGCAGGCCGGTTGCACCGAAACCTCCGGGCACAGCAATCGCTGCGTATCCGAAGAGGTTGGCAAAATTTGTATAGCGGCCAAAGTGGCTGTTCTTGACGATGGGATCAGCTACCATCGCATCTACCGTGTAGGTTGTCGGCGAGGTCGGCAGCATCAATATGTCTACCTTTGCCCATTCCGCATCAGCCCTCTGACGCAGGTGGCCTAGTTTATATTGCCCTTCGAACGCCGCGACGGCATCATAGGCTTTAGCACCTTCGATGATCTGTCTCACGGTTGGGTCGAAATCCTGCGCATTCGTCGCAAGGAAATCTGTGACCGCTGCCAACCGCTCCGCCACCCACGGCCCGTTATAAAGCAGTTCCGCTGCCTGACGGAATGGCGCGTAGTCAAAGGGCACGATTGTTGCGCCAAGCGACAGCGCCCTCTCAATCGCAGTGTCATAGAGAGCTTCTACCTCGTTGTTTCCGAAGAACTCGCGCTCAGAGACGTCAAGCACACCAATGCGCAGACCCTGGTGCGGAAGGGTTGTCGCAATCGCCTTGCGGGAATAGGGATCGGCCGCATCATAGCCCTCCATGACTTTGCGAATGGCGACGCCATCCCCCACAGTCGCTGCAAAGATCGTCACGACGTCGACGCTGCGGCAGGCTGGTACCACGCCCACATTGGGAACGAGCCCTGGAGTTGGCTTGATGCCCACGAGGTTATTGAAGGCTGCGGGAACGCGACCGGAGCCGGCTGTATCTGTTCCCAGCGCAAAACTTGCCAATCCTGCGCCAACGGCTACGGCAGACCCGGAAGACGAACCACCCGAAACATAATCGCGATTGAATACGGAGCGTGGCGCGCCGTAGGGCGAGCGCGTTCCGTTCAATCCGGTTGCAAACTGATCAAGATTCGTCTTCCCAATCACCAAAGCACCCGCAGCCTTCAGGCGCGCGACGACCGTAGCGTCTGCAACGGGTTCGTAAGCGAAGGCCGGACATCCGGCCGTGGTGGGAAGTCCCGCCACATCGATATTGTCCTTGACTGCAAATGGCACCCCCCAGAGCGGCAGGCTGTTCGGCTCCGGTGCTCGTTCCATCAATTCTCTGGCCGCAATACGCAACTGATCTGGAGAGCTTTGCGTAATAAAAATTGCCGGATCCTCGGATGCTTCTCGGCGCGCAATGATCTCATCAATCATCTGTAAGGGCGTCAGACCAGAGGCATAGGCCGCTCTCACGGCTTCGAGATCGAGAATAGTCGGCAGCATTCAAACCTCCGGCACAGGGCTGCGATAATTACCGAAAGTGTATGCAATTTACATGCCATGCAAGAGGTTTTGCATTCCGCCTTTAGCGGCGGCCATTGGCGAACAACGAAGCTCTGGGGAAGCCTTCAGACGATCAAGTGCTTTAAATTTGTGCGTTTGCAATCGGACGATTAAGAGCTACTAGCGAAGCCTTCCCGGCTTCGCCAATATCCGGCATCAGGCGCGTCGCTCGCTTGGAAGCCGAGGCAGCAAGACAGTGAGCAGCCCAAGGAGCGGCATGAACGAGCAGAGGCTATAGACAAACTCGATGCCCTGCCGGTCGGCAAACACGCCGAGCACCGCAGCTCCAATCCCCCCGAACCCGAAGGCAAAGCCAAAGAACAGTCCGGCAATCAATCCTACGCGACCCGGAACCAGTTCCTGCGCGAAGACCACGATTGCTGAAAACGCGGACGAGAAGATGAAGCCGATCAGGATGACCAGTACCGACGTCCAGAACAGATCGGCATAGGGCAGCATCAGTGCAAAAGGAATGACTCCGAGAATTGAGAACCAGATCACGCTTCGAGAACCGAAACGATCGCCGATCGGACCTCCCACGAAGACGCCCGCCGCCGACGCGCCTAAGAACAGGAAGAGCATGAGTTGCGCATCCTGAACGCTGACGTTGAACTTGTGGATCGCATAGAATGTGAAATAGCTCGAAATGCTGGCCAAATAGGCATTTTTCGTCGCGGTCAGGACAATCAGGATCGCAAGTGTCCAAGCCACATGCGAACGTTGCAGCGGCAGAGTCCGGCTTGGATTGGAGCGGCCCGCGTTACTGCGGCGATGGCGCATGTACCAGACGCTGACCCCGGACAGCACACAAAAGCCAAGCAGGGCGATCAGCGAGAACCAGCTCAGAACCGACTGTCCATAGGGGATGACGATGAAAGCGGCGAGAAGAGGTCCGATGGCCGTGCCCGTATTTCCGCCCACCTGAAACATGGATTGAGCCAGTCCGTGACGGCCACCCGATGCCAATCTCGCAACGCGAGACGCTTCCGGGTGAAAAATCGCCGAACCAATGCCAATGAGGCAGGCGCCGATAATCAGCACAACGAAGTGGTGGGCAAAGGCAAGTGTGATCAGACCAGCGCAAGTGGAGAGCATGGCCGTCGGCAACGAAAACGGCATCGGCCAACGGTCGGTGATAACGCCAACGGCAGGCTGCAATAGGGATGCGGTCACCTGAAACGCGAAGGTCAGCAGGCCGATCTGCACGAAATCGAGCGCGTAATTAGCCTTGAGGAGAGGATAAAGCGATGTCAGCAGTGACTGCATGATATCGTTGAGCATGTGGCAAAAACTTGCCGCGAAGATGATGGAAACAGCAGTTTTCTCTGCCGTAGCTCCTGTGGCAGCTATGCTCGCCATGACCGTTCCTCTGTCCTTTTGATATTATGCCTCGGTTGCGTCGAAACACCGCAGAAGTTGGTTTAGCTAGGTTGCAGATGGCCCGCATTTGTGTTTCGGTCTATATATTTCGCGAGTGGGCCAAATGCGTATTGTGGATCATACGTCCGACGATGGACCGGATTATCAGGACCACAACCGTAGCCTTGTCTGGATAGAGCAGACCAATGAGAGGCTGATCGCGCTTGAGCGCGTTTATCCGGCAGGCTTTGAGGTGCCGGTGCATTCCCACAGCCGCACTCAGTTATGGTTTGCGCGCAAAGGTATCGTATTGGTCAATACCGATGGCAGGCGATGGATGATCCCGCCGGGACATGCGCTGGTTATCCCCTCCAACTACCGACACTCGGCGGAGATGATCAGCGAAGTGCACATGCAATCGATCTACTGGGATTTGCCGGAAGGGAGTCCAGCCCATCCGCGGGTCGTGGAAGTTACGCCTCTTGCTCAGAACCTGATCGGCGAACTTGTCAATGTCGAGAAAAGGCCAGAACGATATCATCGGCTAAGCCTTGTGACAGATCTTCTTCTGGACGAATTCGAGCAGTTTCCAGAAAGGCCGCTAGGGCTTCCCTTCCCCAACCATGCAGGCCTGGCAAAACTCTGTCGCCACTTTCTGAGCGCGCCAACAGCAGCCACCAGCATCGATGACTGGGCGAGAGAACTGAAGACGAGCCGCCGCACCTTTACGCGCCGTTTCCGGGAAGAGACCGGCATCAGCTTCACCCAGTGGCGTCAGCAGGCCTGTGTCTTCGCCTCCCTTCCCCGTCTAGCCGAAGGGCAGAGTGTCACCACCGTCGCGCTGGACGCTGGCTACGAGAATATTGCTGCTTTCTCTACAATGTTTCGGCGCATTCTGGGGCGCCCTCCCCGAACTTATCTGAGTTAAGCCCGCACGATTTTCGCGAAGACAATCCATCGTCCCTGCGCCTCGTTGTCAATCACGGCAATTGCGCGTAGTTAGCCGATATTCCTCTGGAGAAAATCGCGACAATGACAGATCAGCAGGACGATGAAATGACCATTAGCAGCCGCAGTGATTTTGCCCAGTGGGCAATCGAGCGGGCGAAGGCTATCGTTGCGGATCAAGGGGCGGACCTCGCGCTTGCGGCTCGCGACGGCACGGATGAAAAGGTCGGAGAAACGGCAAACGCCCTGGGTCAGGCCATTGTCGATGCCATGATGGAAGTCTTCGACGGTCTCATCGGCGAAGAATAGGTTCGACCGGATTTCAGAACATAGTACAAGCTTGTCGCCATGCCTCATCACAATACCATCGCTGTTATCGCCGATATCCATTTCCATGATCTTGACGCAGACTTTGGTTTCCCCGGGATAACAATAGATGGCCGGCGCATGGCTCTGCGCACCTGGTCCGAAACACGCCAATCAACGCGCGTATTCAATGAGAGCGCGCCAGCGCTTCACGCGGCATTGAAGGCAGTCATAGAGCGGGGAATCCGGCACGTTGTCCTGCTGGGCGACTATTCTGATGACGGGCAACGGTCCACCATGCGGCGGCTCCGTGAAATATTGCTGGGCTATGAAAAAGAGTTTGGCCTGAAGTTCTACGCGCTCCCTGGAAATCACGACATCTTCGGACCTGCCGGGCGTCATCAGACGAAGCAATTTATCAGTGCCGATGGATCCGGCGTCCTCATCACCAGCGACAAGACCCTGACGCATGGTGCTGTGATCGTCAGCGACGACATGTATTGCGAAGGTTACCCTGTCGGGCTCCAGCCAATGCGGGAGTTCGGCTATTACCGCCAGCCCTCGTACCTTCATTGGGAAACGCCCTTCGGATTATCGGACCGGGATGAAGACCGGCGATATGAGATCGCATCACCGGACTGCGAGAACGTGTACTCGCTTATGGATGCCTCCTATCTGGTAGAACCGGAACCCGGCCTTTGGCTGTTGATGATCGATGCCAACATCTTTGAGCCGCGGAACGGAAGTTTTGCTCGGGAGGAGGAAGCCGCCTTCATCGACAGCACCGCCGCCGGATGGAATGCGCTTTTGCGATGCAAGCCATTTCTGATCGACTGGATCGCAAGTGTTGCGGCCAGGGCCAATGCTTCCGGAAAGACCCTGCTTGCCTTTTCACATTACCCGGTGCTTGACCCATTCGACGGTACCAGCGCCGCTGAAGCGGCTCTGTTCGGCGAAACCAATGTGGTTCGCAGGACACCGCAACCGGCTGTTGCCGCAAAGCTCATCCAGTCCGGCGTGGAAGTGCATTTCAGCGGCCACCTCCATGTCGAAGGCGTAACACGTGCCGTCATGGAACATGGCGAACTTCGCAATATTGCAGTCCCGTCTCTCGTGGCCTTCCCGCCCGCCTTCAAGACAGTCGCGTTGACCGATAAGGGTGTCATGGTCGACACCATTTCCCTCAACGATATGCCCGTCGAGCAAGCTATCTCGGCTGCCTATAGACTTGAAGCGAACCGTACGGGTGAGACCGAAGATAGTGCCATTGCAGCAAATGATTACCGGACGTTTCTGGTCGACCACCTTCGTTCGCTCATCCAGCATCGCTATTTCAAGAAGGAATGGCCTCAAGCCGTCGTTCAGGACCTGATGGACCAAGACTTTCGGAGCGCTTGTGGCATTCTCGGTTCGGCACTCGATCAGCCGGACCTCCTGCGTCATCTGGCAGAAACGGTCAATTTGCCGGAAGCGGATCTTGGCGACATTCCCCTGATCGACATCATTCTCGATTGGTATTGCCTACGGCAAGCCTCGCAACTGGCTTTCGGCACGATCAGCCAAAGCAGGCTTGATCTTTATGCAGCCTTGGGCGCGCGATGTTTGAAACATACGCCAAGCCCAGCTGAACATGAAACAGAAAGGTTCCTCCGGATCTTCTTCTCCGGATTCAATGGCTTCGTAAAACGGGCCAATCGATCCATAAGCCGGCTGGAAATTACACTCAAATCGCAAAGAGAAGCCGTCGCCTGAGACGCCGCAATCATGGACCGTTCACCCGTGGTCAGCATCACAAGGCTACAGTTGGCGCCGGCGCGAGCATTCTGCAAACCACGCCGGTAGGCAGATAATCGAGCGTGACTTTGCCTTGGAAATCCGAGGCGAGAGCGCGCATGACAAGCTTGGATCCGAAGCCACGTGAACTTGGTTCACTTACTGGCGGGCCACCAGTTTCGCGCCATTCAAACAGCAATCGCTCGCCGACAGGCTGTTCGTCATCGACGCGCCATTCAATGTCAACCCTGCCATCTTCTCCAGATAATGCGCCGTATTTGGTCGCATTCGTGGCCAGTTCATGCACCGACAAGGCGAGAGAGAGCGCCTGCTTGGCGGTCAGATCAAGATCGTCACCTTGAATAGAGCATCGCTCCGGCCGTGGCAGATGCGGTTCCAGAGCCTTCTCGATCACAGCGCGCATTGGTGCGTTCTGCCATGTTTTTGCGGTTATGATCTCATTGGCTTTCGAAAGCGCCTGGATCCTTGTCAGAAATGCCGTTCTGCGATCGCTGATATCTTCGCCTTTCAAGGTCTGGGAGGCTACTGCCGCGACCATGGCGAGGGTGTTCTTAATGCGATGCTGAAGTTCCTGTGCGAGTAACTCGTTTCGGCGCAGGGCGTCGGTAACATCAGTGATGTCTTTTGAGATGGACAGCAGATGGGTGGGATTTCCACCCTCGCCAAATACCGGGATGACCTGAACCTCCCAGAATTTTTGCGTCCCTTTCGCAGTCTTGGCGTCACCGAAGAATTGTGCGGGCTGTCCAGATGCAGCCGTTTCAACAGCCTGACGGGCGGCAACGTTACCGTCTCCAGCCCAGAAATCCGGCCAAGGGCAGCCTTGGAATGCACTAAAGTCATCAACCTCCATCACCCGTTTGCCGCCTTCACTCATGAATTGAAGGCGTCCCTCGAGATCCAGGATCTTGATGCAATCCCCGCAGCCATTTAGCACGGATGCCAACAAGGCCGCGTTCCCGACCAATCTGGAATCCGCAGCCTGAAGCTCGTCATTCATCTTCGCCAGCATTTCTGCCGAAGTCACGGAGAAGGATTTGCTCACGACGTTTTCACTACCTTCTCAATTATTTGGTACACTTACCGGAGGCTGTTGCAGCATCAATTACGGAAGACAGGAATGGTTCCTTGGCACCGACGACAATTCATCCGCGTCAAAAATTGGGCATCGACGCCAACTTCGCTCCGTCGGTTCAGTACACGCAAGTATTGAGAGCCAATAGCATGCAACCTTAGATGAGCACCGCACCGCGCTAGTTTCAACGTTTCTGCAAGAATACTAATAAGTTGAAATTATACTTCCAGCAAGCCGTGTCGTGAGGATCGGTCAAACATACACCAAAACCCGTGCGCCATTCAGTTGCACCTGTGCTCATAGAAAGCCGGATCGCAATTATATCTGCGACCCCGCAAAATCGTAAAAGCTGGTCGAACCACGTCTGGATTTAGAATTCGCTCCAGTTTTCAGAGGCGACTGGCACAGACTGGGTTCCAGCACCGGCTACCTTGCGAACCACTGGCTGGCGCGCCGGCAGGGTGCCCGTCGTGCGGGTGTTCGTGGCCGCGCGCATTGCTTCTCCCGTTGCTCTCAAAGCGGCGGACTGCGCTCCCGCAACCTGGAAGCGGGCAACCAGATTTCTGAGGGTATTGGACTCACCGAGCAGTGCCATGCTGGCCGCAGTTGTTTCCTCAACCATGGCAGCGTTTTGCTGAGTTACCTGATCCATCTGGTTGACGGCCATATTGACCTCCTTGAGGCCAGACGCCTGCTCGCTCGCCGAGACGGAGATCTGGCGGATCAGCCCGTTGATTTGCATCACCTGCTGAGCGATCTTTTCAAGCGATTTTCCAGCTTCGCCGACAAGCGCTACGCCGTCCTGCACCTGTGCTGCGGAGGCGTTGATGAGGGATTTGATCTCCTTGGCCGCATTGGCAGAACGTTGAGCAAGCTCGCGTACTTCCTGCGCAACGACGGCAAATCCCTTGCCCGCCTCGCCTGCACGCGCAGCTTCTACGCCTGCATTCAGCGCAAGGAGATTGGTCTGGAAGGCAATCTCATCGATGACACCGATGATGCGTGATATTTCCTGTGAGGATTGCTCGATACCATGCATCGACGCTACCGCCTTCTGGACGACACCGCCTGATTTTTCCGCGTCCGTGACAGCAATCGAAACGGCGCTGGCAGCGGTCCCGGCATTATCTGCGCTGGCATTGACCTGCTCCGTCAATTCGTTCAGGGCCGCGGCGGTTTGTTCCAGGCTGGCGGCCTGTGTCTCGGTCCGCTTGGCGAGGTCTGCCGCACTCTCGGAAATCTCGCTTGTCCCTGCCGCAATGTTGACCACGCTTCCGTTTACGGAAGCAATCGCCTGCTCCAGACTTTCTACCGCGCTGTTGAAATCGCGCTTGATCGCGGCGTAGTCGCCCGGGAAGTCATCGTTGATCCGGTAAGTCAGGTTGCCTTGCGACAAATGTGCCAACCCAGTTCCGAGCGCGGCCACGATATGTTGCTGGATCGCAGCGGACTGGCTGCGTTCAGCCTCATTGCGTCTCCGCTCGCCTTCCGCGGCACTCCGCTGAGCATCAGCTTCCGCAGCAAGGTTATGACTTTCCGCAAGGCGATGGCGGAAACCTTCGAGCGCCTTGGCAACCATGCCGATTTCATCACCACGGGCCTGGTTCGAAATTTCATTCGAGTAATCGCCGTTCGACATCCGTTCGACATCACCGACCAGACCATGAAGTGGGCGTTGCGCCAGCCCTCTGACCGCCAGGAACAGGGAAATCATGACGGCGCCGAGGACGATCAGACCGCCGAGGATCATCATCTTGGTCTGTTCGGTCACAGGCGCACTGATCGCCGTGCTGGGGATATCGATGATAACCGCCCAGGTCGCGTTTACGCCAGGGACCGCAAAAGGATAGATCAGACGGTCAAAACCTTCCCCTGTATCTGACGTCAGGTTTTCCAGAACAGCGCTCTTGACGCTTGCCAGCGCCGTTTTCAAACTATCCGCGCCTTCGGCCTGATAGGGCTTCATCAGTTGATCATCCTTCGGCGCAACCATCCATTGGCCAGTTTGATCGACGAGAAGGACACGGCCCGTTCCAAACGGCTTCAGCGCTTTCAGTTTTTCGGAGAGCGAACGAAGTGAGATATCAACGCCGCTGACCCCGATCATCTTGCCGCCGGAGATGACCGGGTAAGCTATGGAACTCATGGTCGTAGGGACGTCGGTGCCCTCGGCAAGGTAGGGGGCAGTAATGGCACCTTTGCGACTCTTGGCAGCGAGGGCATACCATTCCGCATCGTACTTGGCAGCGAATGTTGAGTACTGAATTGCGCCGTTTCGATCTTTGGACCAATAGGGCGTGAAGACGCCGTCTTCATTCGCACCGAGATTGGTCTGCCCTTTTACCTCGTCCTTACGTCCATCGATAGCGCGCGGCTCTTCCGCCATCCAGCTTCCGAACGCGAACGGATTCTGCTCGAGATTGGCACGCAGAACATTCGTGATCCCCAGGCGATCGAGCGACTTCCCTTCATGCGCTCGACCTATGACGCCTGCCATCGTCCGGGCGGCACTCGCCAGTTCGCCGACATCGCCAGCGATTTCACGCGCAATAGCTTTGGCTTCCGCATTCGACTGCTCCATCGTCAATGCCTGCACTCGATCTCGTGTCTGCGAGATCAGAACAAGATTGGAGAGGAAGAGAACAAGGCCGATCGATATTCCAGTGACGAAAAGGAGCTTTGCTGCGATGGAACGGGAAAGTAAGGCGAACATGAATGCCTCGAATAGGATGACATAGATGCAGGGACAGTCTTTCCACGACATCATGACGCGGGTTGGGGCGGATAGGCACCACTAATGTAATTAAGACTAATAGTGATAAGTTTAATATGAGATAAACTTGGATGAAACACGTACCCTTTAGATGAGCCAGCGGCACAGCCGTTGCATCGTGTCGGATTTGTGAAGCAGCATTGATTGGCTAACTCTCGTTCTTAAGAGTATGGTAACTATTGCCGGACCAGCAGATCCGATGCATGATCGGCTGGAACCCATTGTTTACATTCGGCGTTTCTCTGAGCGACAGGGAGATAGGCTTAATGACGAATGAAGTGGTAGACGGTCGTAACGCTCCACGGTGGCTGACGCCAGTTTGGGTCCGTTTGAACGACGGATCTCCGGAAGCGGTTCATGGCCCGGCAGAAGCTTTGGAGAAGCTGATGTTCCGTTGGCCGCCACGGCGCGGGCGTCACTACCGGAGTGCACGAACCAGTTGCCTGGCAGCAGTCAACCGCCAAATGGCGCAGGATCTTGCGCGGGAGGCATTCATTCGCGCATCGCTGGAAGCCAAGCTTCTGGATTGATACTTCAGGACTGGACACAGCAACCTGAAAAAGTCGGAACATTACGTTCTTGTAAGTGGCATTTTCTCAAAGTTGTGATTGGGTTATCACGATGATGTCAGACAGCTTCGAGCGGTTTTCAGAACTTCGGAGCATGAGGACTATGCCAACACGACATGAACGGTTGATCGATGAAGTCAGTAACAAAAATGGTTCTGCTCGGCCTCGCGCTTGCTGGAGCAGGGCTTGCCTATGCCGTTCAGCATCCGCATATGCAATCGGTGGCATCGTCTTGGCTTGGAAAAGAGAAGAAAGAGCGTGAAGGCAGCCGGGATCGGTCCATTCCCGTTGTGGCAACGCCAGCTAAACTTGCAGATGTGCCGATTTACGCGACGGGCGTGGGGACGGTACGACCCGCCAATTCTGTCGTCGTGCGTGCGCAGGTCAGCGGTCGCATCACCGAGATCCGCTTTCAGGAAGGGCAGGATATCAAGAAGGGTGAGATTATCGCCCGTCTTGACGACGCGCTCTACAGGGCACAGCTCGATCAGGCTATCGCCAAGAAGGCCCAGGACGAAGCATTGCTGGGCAATGCGGTCGTCGAATTCGAGCGCGTTCAGCGTTTGGCCGGCAATTCTGCTGCAACCCAGCAACAGGTCGATAACCAGCGGGCACTCGTGGCGCAGTACAAAGCCCAGGTCCAATCGGACCAGGCATCGATCGAGGCTGCGCAGGTTCAGCTGGATTACACCACTATCCGCGCGCCTATCGACGGACGGACCGGCATTCGCAATGTCGACGTCGGCAACATCGTTTCCAGTGGCGATTCCAGCGGGATCGTTACACTTTCGCAGATCCGTCCGATCACTGTCGTGTTTTCCGTGCCCCAGCAGGAACTGGCCCGCGTCAACGCAGCAAGCTCCAAAGCACCTCTGAGTGTTGATGCATTTGCGGATGACGGCAAAACGGTGCTCGGACAAGGGCGCCTGACTGTGGTCGACAATCAGGTCGATGCCACGACAGGCACAGTCAAGCTGCGCGCAGAATTTCCCAATGAGAATCTTTCGCTGTGGCCGGGAGCCTTTGTCAATGCGCGCCTTCTGGTCGAAACACGAAAAGACCGGTTGACCGTTCCATCCGCAGCCGTGCAACGAGGGCCGGGTGGCACCTATTCCTATGTTGTCGAGAGTGACGACAAGGTGCGAATGCAGGCGGTCTCGGTGCAGATGCAGGATGATCAGATCGCAGTGATCAGCGACGGCCTGAAGGCGGGTGAGCGCGTTGTGACAACCGGCTTTGCGCGATTGCAGGATGGCGCGCAGGTCAAGGTTTCAACGCCTGAAGAGGCTGATCCTGCCAAGATGGTCGTCCCGCTTTCGGATGACAATCGCGCACAGCGTCGCAAGGGTGGCGGAAACCGAAACAATGGGCAGAACAAACCTCCTGCTGGAGAGCATTCCGGTCAACCGGGTTCAGCCACGCCTCATCCCGAAAATGGAAACGCCGACAAAGGCACGGAAACGCCTTCAGAAAGGCCTCCGGTAGATGGCGGCGCGGTGCCTCCAAAAGAGGGTGCTCAGCCTGATGCGCCGAAGGTTGACGGCCAGAAGTCGGCTGATGCATCGCGATGAGTGTTTCCACGCCCTTTATCTCGCGACCCGTCGCAACTTCGCTTCTTGGAATTGCCACTCTGCTGGGCGGACTGCTCGGGTTTTTCTCGCTTCCGGTCGCACCGCTGCCCCAGGTGGATTTTCCGACGATCCGGGTGACGACACAGCTGCCCGGAGCTGATCCGGACACCATGACGGCCTTGGTCACCGCGCCGCTGGAGCGGCCGCTAGGGCAAATTCCGTCCGTGGCCGCCATGACGTCCTCGAGCGCCTTTGGCATCAGCCAGATCACGCTGCAGTTCAATCTTGATCGAGATATCGATGGAGCGGCTCAGGATGTGCAGGCTGCCATCAATGCAGCAGCCGGGAGCCTTCCCAAGACGCTGCCCTACCCGCCGACCTACGCCAAGGTCAATCCGGCGGACACACCGATCATCACGCTGGCCTTGCATTCGGATACCTATCCCATTCGTGACCTGAGTGATTTTACCGATACCATCATGTCCCAACGCCTGAGCGAAGTCTCGGGCGTGGGTGATGTGCGCGTCGAGGGCGGGGTACGGCCAGCCATCCGCATTCAGGCAGACCTGACACGGCTTGCCTCCTACGGTCTTTCGATGGAGGACCTGCGCACGGCCATCACCAATGCCAATGTGTCGGGAGCGAAAGGTGCCGTGGATGGCACGTTTCAATCTTTCACGCTCTCCGCCAACGACCAGATCCACGAGCCTGAGGTCTATCGACAATCCATCATCGCCTACAAGAACGGCGCGCCGGTCCGTCTGAAGGATGTCGCAGATGTCGTCGAAGGGCTGGAGAACAGCCGTGTCGGCGCATGGTATAACGGTCGTGCCGCCGTTATCGTCGACGTCATGCGCCAACCCGGAGCAAACGTCATACAGACGGTCGAGGATGTGCGCTCGCAACTTCCCCGGCTGAAGGCGACACTCCCGGCGGGCGTCGCGCTTGATATTGTCAATGACCGAACAGAGACGATCCGGGCTTCCATTCACGATGTGCAGTGGACATTGGTGCTGTCGATCGCACTGGTTATCCTCGTCGTCTTTCTTTTCCTGCGAACTCTCACGGCTACCATTATCGCCGGGGTCGCCCTTCCACTCTCGCTGATCGCAACGTTCGGCATCATGTGGTTTGCCGGGTTCAGCCTCGACAACCTTTCGCTGATGGCGCTGACCATCGGAACAGGTTTCGTCGTCGACGATGCCATCGTGATGATTGAAAACATCGCCCGTCACATCGAAGAGGGCGAACATCCGATGAAGGCAGCACTGAAGGGTGCTGGGGAAATCGGCTTCACCATCATCTCGCTGACTGCCTCTCTCATCGCGGTATTCATTCCGCTGCTGTTCATGACGGGTATTGTCGGGCGCATGTTCCGCGAGTTTGCGCTGACACTGACTATTGCCGTTGTGGTATCGGCCATCATTTCGCTGACCCTGACACCAATGATGTGTGCACGCATTCTGCGGGCGCCAAAGGCCAGAAGCACCGGTATTCTGGGTCTCAGCGATCGCTTCATGGACTGGGTCAATCGAGGCTATCATAGAAGTGTTGTCTGGGCAGTCGATCGCGGCTGGCTGATGCTGGGCCTGACAGCAATTACCCTTGGTGTAACAGTCTTTCTGTATCTCATCATCCCGAAGGGATTCCTGCCAGTTCAGGATACGGGCATGATAACCGCTGTCGTGGAGACGGAACCGACGAGCTCCTTCGACGCGATGAAGACGACGCAAAAGGTGATCGGCGACCGTTTGCGGCAGGATCCCGCGGTTGAGAGTGTGGTGGCCGTCATCGGCACGAGCGCGACGAACCTGACGCTGAACACCGCAAGCTACCGCATTGTTCTGAAGCCACAGGACGAACGGGACATATCCTCAACCGACCTGATCGATCGGCTGCGGGAGCGCGTTGCCGGAATTCCCGGAATTCATGCAACATTCCAGAGCGTTCGCGATATTTCGATCAGCACACGGGCCAGCCGCGCGCCCTATCAATACACTCTGACCGGTACGAACGCGGCGACTGTCGCAGACTGGGCGGAGAGGCTCGCGCGTCGCCTTCAACAGGATTCTCTCCTCATTGATGTTACCTCTGAAGTGGAGCTCGGCGGCGGACGGCTGGCGATTCAGGTTAACCGGGAGACGGCGGCTCGGCTCGGCGTATCCATGCAGGCTATCAGCGATACGCTCTACGATGCCTTCGGGCAGCGCCAGATCAGCACGATTTATGGTCAAGCCAACCAGTATCGCGTCATTCTGGAGGCAGCAGAGCGTTTTCAGGGCAATCCGAAGGCGCTGGACCAGCTTTATGTGGCGGGCGCCAATGGCGCCATGATACCGCTTGGCACCGTTGCTACGGTACGCTTCACCACGGCTCCGCTGGTGATCAGCCGCAGCGAACAATTCCCGGCCGTCACCCTGAGCTTCGATCTGGCACGCGGCGCCTCCTTGTCGGACGCTGTGGCCGCGATCAAAAGCGCCGAAGCCGAGATTGGCCTTCCAGCATCTATCCAGCGCCATTACAGCGGCGATACGGAAGAGTTCGATCGATCCCTCGCGGGTGAACCCTGGCTAATACTGGCAGCTATCATCACCATCTACATCGTTCTTGGCCTGCTTTACGAAAGCGCCATCCACCCGATCACGATCCTCTCCACCCTTCCGTCTGCCGGTGTGGGTGCGCTGTTGGCGCTTATGGCATTCGGTCAGGATCTCTCGATCATCGCGCTGATCGGCATCGTCCTCCTGATGGGTATCGTAAAGAAGAACGCCATCATGATGATCGACTTTGCGCTGAGCGCTGAGCGGGAGGACAGGCTCTCTCCGCGTGAAGCCATCATCAAGGCCGCGAGCCTTCGTTTCCGTCCCATCATGATGACGACGCTGGCGGCCCTCTTCGGCGCCCTTCCGCTTGCATTGGCACAAGGCTCCGGCGCGGAACTGCGCATTCCGCTCGGTATTTCTATCATCGGCGGACTGCTGCTCAGCCAGTTGCTGACACTCTATACGACGCCGGTCATCTATCTCGCACTGGATCGACTGCGGATTCGCAAGACGGAACGCCCAAGCGAAACACCTGAAGTGCGCCACGCCGGGGAAACGGCATGAACCTGTCCGCCCCCTTCATCAGGCGTCCAGTTGGCACCACACTTCTTGCGATTGGCCTGATGATATTGGGCATTGTGGCCTATCGCTTCCTGCCTGTTTCCAGCCTGCCAGCGGTGGATCTCCCCACAATTCGTGTGTCCGCCAGTCGTCCGGGTGCCGATCCGGAAAGCATGGCATCAAGCGTTGCCGCTCCACTCGAGCGGCACCTTGGTGCGATTGCCGGATTGACGGAACTGACATCGACCAGCGGGCTGGGCACGACGAACATTTTTTTGCAGTTCGACATTTCCCGCAACGTCGATAGCGCCGCACAGGATGTGCAGGCGGCTATCAATGCTGCCGTGGCCGATTTGCCGAGCGACATGCCGAACCTGCCGTCGATGCGCAAGGCAAACCCTGCCGCAGCACCCATACTGACGCTGGCGCTCACCTCATCCACTCTTCCAGCAAGTGCCATCTTCGATGCCGCGGATACGGTCGTCGTTCAGCGCATCTCACAGGTGGAGGGTGTGGGCGATGTAAATGTCAGCGGCGCGGATCAACCGGCGGTCCGCGTGCGGCTCGATCCGGATCGGCTGGCAGCCATCGGTCTTTCCGCAAACGATGTGCGCAATGCCATCGTCAATGGAAATGCCCTCGCCCCCGTGGGTGCCATCGATGGGCCTAATGCTTTCTATGCACTCTCTCTCAACGCGCAACTCACGAAACCGGAAGATTACGGAGACCTGATCATTCGGTCTGGCGATGGAACCGCGACCCGGCTATCGGACATTGCCAGCGTGGAACCGGGCGTGCGCAATCGGCGGTCCGATGCATGGTTCAACGGCAAGCCGGCCGTTCTGCTCAACATCACCAAGGCAACGGACGCCAATGTGGTTGCAACTGTCGATGCTGTGCGCGCGCTCTTTCCCGAACTCAAGCAGTTGATCCCTGCGGGTATCGAAATCGACGTGCTGAACGACCGCACGACGACCATCAATGCAAGCGTGAAGGACATGCAGTTCACGCTGCTTGCTACGATCAGCCTCGTCATGGCCGTCGTTTTCGTTTTTCTCCGGCGACTGGTGCCGACATTCGCGGCGGGCATCACGGTGCCCTTGTCCTTTGCCGGGGCCTTTGCCGCGATGTGGCTTACGGGCCTTTCCATAGACAATCTCTCATTGATGGCATTGGCGGTCGCCAGCGGCTTCGTCGTCGATGATGCCATCGTCATGATCGAGAATGTCTATGCAAATCTGGAAAAGGGCATGAGCCCACTGCAGGCGGCACTTGAAGGCGCAAGCCAGATCGGCTTCACCGTGATTGCAATCAGTGTCTCACTGATGGCTGCCTTCATTCCGC
The DNA here is from genome assembly GCF_011046895.1 of Rhizobium rhizoryzae. Taxonomy (NCBI): domain Bacteria; kingdom Pseudomonadati; phylum Pseudomonadota; class Alphaproteobacteria; order Hyphomicrobiales; family Rhizobiaceae; genus Affinirhizobium; species Affinirhizobium rhizoryzae. The sequence goes on from NZ_CP049249.1 coordinate 742,961, forward strand.
TGTTCTTCATGGGCGGGATCGTCGGAAAATTCTTCCTAACCTTCTCGCTGACTTTGGCCTTCACCATTCTCGTCTCAACCATCGTCTCGCTCACATTGACGCCGATGATCTGCGGCCACAAGCTGAAGCCGCATGATCTGGAGGCTCGGGCAAACTGGTTCGACCGACTGGTCGAGGGCACCATGGATTCCATGATTGCCTTCTATGACAGAACCCTGAGCAGCCTGCTGCATCACCGTTTTCTGGCCATTGTCACGACGGCCGCCTGCATTGCGCTGACAGGCTATCTCTATGCGAAAGTTCCGAAGGGTTTCATTCCGAGGGACGATACAGGTTTCGTGATGGGCAACAGCCAGGCGGCCAGTGACATCTCATATCCGGCGATGGTTCAGCTTCAGCGGCGTGCGTTGGCGATCGTCGAGAAGGACCCGGCCGTCAAGAACATAGGCGCAAGCGTCGGCGGTGGCTTTCTCGGAACCGCCAATCGCGGGCAGATGCAGATCTCTTTGAAGCCGCGGGCGGAGCGAGATCCCACCGATGTGGTTGTCGAGCGGCTGCGCCGGGCGACAGCGGTCATTCCCGGCCTCGATACCTCCTTTCATTCGCCGAGCGATATTCGCGTCGGTGCCCGATCTTCGGATTCGGAATTTCAGTTCACCCTCTGGAGTGCCGATTATGCCGAACTCATAACCTGGGCGCCGCGAATTCTGGCAAGGCTGAGACAGGAACCGCTGCTGACGGATGTGAACAGCGACCGGCAACCCAATGGATTGCAGGCCAATGTGGTGGTTGATCGGACGGCCGCTTCGCGACTTGGCATACGCATGAGCGCGGTCGATACGGCCCTGAACAATGCCTTTGCGCAGAGACAGGTCACGGTGATCTATGGAGAGCGAAACCAGTACCGCGTCATTCTGGAGGCCTATCCGGAATTCGCGAAAGACCCTGAGCATATCCTGAAAATCTACGTTCCAGCGACAGGCGGCACGCAGGTTCCCCTCAGCGCATTTTCCAAGGTCGAGCGGACCCTGGCGCCGATTGGCGTGAACCATGAGGATCAGTTCCCCTCCGTCACGATCTCCTACAATGTCGGGCCGGACATTACGCTGTCTCAGGCGAACGAGGCCATCAAAGCCGCCGTTGCGGATATGCATCTGCCAGATACGCTTCACGCTGAATTTGCGGGCGACGCTGCCAATGCCAGCGATTCCTCCAGCAACCAGCCGCTGCTGATTCTAGCCGCCCTGCTGGCCGTCTATATCGTGCTTGGCATTCTTTACGAAAGCCTCGTCCACCCGCTGACGATCATCTCGACGCTGCCATCGGCCGGGCTCGGTGCTCTGCTGGCACTGTGGGTGAGCGGTACGGAACTGACACTTGTTGCATTCATCGGCATCATTCTTCTGATCGGGATCGTGAAGAAAAACGGCATCATGCTTGTCGATTTTGCCCTCGATGCAGAACGCCGGCTTGGCATGACGCCTGCCGAGGCCATCCATGAAGCATGCCTCAAGCGGTTTCGCCCCATCATGATGACGACCCTTGCGGCATTCATGGGCGCGCTACCGCTGATCCTGGCAAGCGGCCCGGGTGCCGACCTTCATCGTCCGCTCGGGATCACGATCATTGGCGGCCTGATCGTCTCGCAGGCGCTGACACTCTACACGACGCCGATCATCTATCTGATCTTTTCCCGGTGGTCGGGTTCGCGCAGCAAGAGAGAACTGGAGGCAGCATCAGCCGGACCAGCTTTGAAGCCAAACGCCTAACGCTGACAGACCTGCGCGCGGCTCATCGCGTGAGAAGCCCGGTAACAATTCGGGTCATTTGAGACTTGAGCTCCTTGTCGGAGTGCTTGATGCCGACCATCTCCGACAAAAAATCCTGCGTTGTCGAGAGAAGACCAAGAAGTGAGATTGAGGCAAACACTGCAAGATCATCATCGATCAGTCTCGCCTCTTCTTTGTGGTCATCCAGAAAATGACGCAACTTGGTATGAATAGGCTTGCCAAGTTTTTCCGCGATAAAAGTCTGCCGCTCCCGATCAGGGCTTCCGGCCACTTCCCCTATCATCAGTCGGGCGAAGTGCGGCTTTGAGAAAATCATCTCGACGAGCTGTTCTGCAACGTAATCAACTCTTTGCTCCGCGGGGAGCTTCAAAGCATCCGCAATGAATTTATCGATGTTTTGCAAAGACTCCTCGGCGACCGACGAAACAACGGCAGTCCAAAGCCCGAACTTTGACCCGTGACGGTATGAAATAAGAGCGACATCTACATCCGCTATCGTCGCAATATTTCGAAGCGATGTGTTTTCGAAACCATTTTCAGCAAAGCTCTGAAGGGCAGACTCAAGCAAGGTGTCGGTCCCAGGCTCTGCGCCTTTGCGGGGCCTTCCTCGTCCGGCCCTCGCCTTTTGCGCCTGCTGTGGTTTCGTTCGTGCTTCCATCTTGACAACTCCCATGCTTGCAAGACATATATTCAACATCTGATGAATTATTTCAACCCTGTTATGATCAGGATCACCAATGACGGCAACGTCTACTCCTCCTCCCAAAGGCCTGAAGGCGCCAAAAAGATCCCTTCCCGCCGTTTTCATCGCGATAGCGGCTCTGGCTCTCTCTTCCTGTGACGAGCAGAGCAAGGAACGGGAGCCCTATCTCGCTCATGTCAAAGTCGAATCTGTTCGGCTGACGCCCGACGTCGTGCGTGCCAGCGGCACCGGCGAGGTCAAGGCGCGCATAGAGAGTGAACTCTCGTTCAAGGTCAGCGGTCGCGTCATTTCGCGGGAGGTCAATGTCGGTGATCGCGTGAAGGCAGGCGATCTCCTTGCCAGGCTAGACTCAACTGAGCAGTCGGCTGATCTGGAATCGGCAAAGGCCGCGGTCGCCTCACAAGAGGCAACCCTGCGCATGGCAAGCTCCGTGCTGGCCCGGAGAAAGGCATTGACGCAAACGGGTGCATTGTCGCAGCAGGATCTGGATAGCGCGATTCAACAGTTCCAATCCGCTCAGAACGACCTGGACGCAGCAAAGGCACGTCTGGACGTGGCGACTGATACCTTAAGGCAAACTGAATTGCGCGCTGACGCGGACGGCACGATTACCGTTCGAGGTATCGAAGTTGGTCAGGTCGTCCAGCCTTCGACGTCCGTCTTTACGCTTGCGCATGATGGTGCGCGCGATGCCGCGTTCAACGTTCAGGAGTCGGTCCTCACCGGCAATCGTCAGCCGCTGGCGATGGAAGTCGCCCTGGTATCAGACCCCTCCGTGAGGGCGAAGGCTTCCATCCGGGAGGTCAGCCCCGCGATAGACCGATCACTTGGCACCGTTCGGGTGAAGCTCGCCATTGAGAATCCTCCGCCCGCGATGTCGCTTGGCTCTCCGATTGTCGCAAATGTCGACATGGAGCGTCAGGAACGCATCAACGTGCCGTGGCAGGCTCTCATGTCCAAGGCAGGTCAACCTGCCGTCTGGACAATCGATCCCGAAAAGAAGACCAGTCGACTGAAGCAGGTCGAGATACAACGATACGACTCATCGAAGGTCGTTCTTTCCAGCGGATTGCAAGCCGGAGATCTTGTGGTCATCGAGGGCGCTCAGTTTCTGCGTGAAAACCAGCAGGTCTCTTTCGATGCAGGAGTAGCACGATGAAGCTCTCTATCTCACTGACGCTGCTGGCCGCAGGCCTGGCTCTTACCAGTTGCACCGAAGAACAGGAGCCACCACCGCCGGTTCGACCCGTCCTGTTCACAACAGTCAAGCCGCGCGAACTGACAACACTGGGCTTTACCGGCACGGTTGAAGCAAAGCTGAGCGCCGATCTCGGCTTCCAGGTCCTTGGCCGCATCGTTTCACGCAATATCAATGTCGGGGATGTTGTGCGCAAAGGGCAGGAACTGGCAAAGCTCGATGCCACTGCGCTGCAACTCGCCGTCACGAAAGCAGAAGCGGATCTCGCATCCTCGCGTGCCAAGCTTGATCTGGCCCGTGTCAACGAGCAGCGTCAAAGCACGCTTCTCCAGACAAACGCTACGACCAAGGAACGCGTCGAAGAGGCCGTTCAATCTCGTGCAGCGTCCGAGGCATCGGTTCTCCAACTGGAGGCAGATCTCACAAAAGCCCAGGAGCAACTGGGTTATGCGACCCTGATCGCCCAGACGGACGGAGTGGTGTCGTCGCTTGCCGCTGAAGTCGGACAGGTCGTGGCGGCTGGTCAGACGGTGGCAACGATTGCACGCCTCGACGCCAAGGACGCCGTGATCGACATACCGGAAAGCTATGGTGATCTGACCAGGATTGGAAGCACTTTCCTCGTTTCGCTGCAGGCCGATCCGGAGATCAAGGTGAAGGGACAGGTGCGTGAAGCAGCACCACAGGCAGACGCCGCGACCCGTACACGGCGAACCAAGATTGCGCTGGAAACGGCACCAGAAAGCTACCGACTGGGAAGCACGGTCACTGCGACACCGATGGAAGAGATCAAAGCGGCCCTCTGGTTGCCGTCCCGGGCGGTTGGCGAAAAAGATGGAGCGACCTTCGTATGGGTCATCGATCCACAGGGCAAAAAAGTCGTTCGACGCCCCGTCGGAATCCAGCCTTCCGCAACTGGCGGCGTCAACGTCACGCAGGGCCTGCAGGAAGGTGAACGGGTCGTGACCGCAGGCGTCAATTCCCTCACCGATAATCAACCCGTCCGTTTTGCTGAAGAGCTGCCTCTATGAACAAGAAATTCAATCTTTCCGAATGGGCACTCAAGCACAGGTCGCTCGTCTGGTATTTCATGATCCTTTCGGCAGTGGCCGGATTGCTCTCCTACATCAACCTCGGGCGTGAAGAAGATCCGGACTTCACCATCAAGACCATGCTGATCCAGGCCCAATGGCCGGGCGCCTCGATAAACGAGATGACCAGTCAGGTGACCGACCGGATCGAGAAGAAGCTCCAGGAACTGGAATCGCTCGATTACACAAAGAGCATCAACACTCCCGGTCAAACCACGATCTATGTAAACTTGCGAGAAAACACCAAGGCGGCGGATGTAAAACCGACCTGGGTCAAAGTTCGCAACATGATCAACGATATCGCTCCCACACTTCCACAGGGTGTGCAGGGACCCGCATTCATCGATAGTTTCGGCGATGTGTTCGGCAACATATATGCGTTCACGTCCGATGGGCTGACGCAGCGCGAGTTGCGTGATTATCTGGAAGCGGCGCGGACCGAAATTCTCAGTGTGCCAAATGTCGGCAAGGTAGACCTCATCGGAGCACAGGATGAGGTTATCTACCTGGAGTTCTCCACGCGCCAGATGGCTGCTCTGGGCATTACCCAGAGCCAGATCCTGAACACGCTGCAGCAACAGAACGCGGTTGTTGCTTCCGGCACGATGCGTACCGGGGCCGAAAACATCAACATCAGGGTATCGGGCCAATTCGCAACCGAGGATGCCATCCGCAACATCAATCTTCGGGTCAATGACCGCTTCTTCCGTCTCAGCGACGTGGCAAAGATCACGCGTGGCTATTCGGATCCTGCACAGCCTCTGTTCCGCTACAATGGTCAGCCGGCCATTGGTCTCGCGATCGGCATGAAGCCGGGAGCAAACCTGCTGAACTTCGGTGAAGCCCTGTCGAAGACGATGGATCGCGTCATAGCCGACCTGCCTGTGGGTATTGGCGTGCACCACGTGGCGGATCAGGCCGTCGTCGTCGAGGAAGCCGTCGGCGGCTTCACCAAAGCTCTCTTCGAAGCCATCGCCATCGTTCTTGTGGTCAGCTTTCTCAGCCTTGGGATGCGAGCTGGCCTGGTTGTTGCCGTCTCCATTCCGCTGGTCCTGGCGATCACCTTCGTTTTCATGGAGTATCTGGGCATCTCGCTTCAGCGCATCTCGCTCGGTGCTCTCATCATCGCACTTGGATTGCTCGTCGATGACGCCATGATCGCGATCGAGATGATGGTGTCCAAACTGGAAGCCGGTGAAACGCTCGCCAAGGCGGCAACCGCCGTCTACACCTCAACGGCTTTTCCAATGTTGACAGGCACACTCGTCACCGTGGCGAGCTTCATTCCCGTCGGTCTGAACGATAGCGCGGCGGGCGAATTCACCTTCTCGCTTTTCGTTGTGATTGCGATATCACTGATCGTTTCATGGATCGTTGCGGTACTCTTTGCTCCATTGCTGGGCGTGGTCATGCTGCCGAAGACCATGAAAAAGCACGAGGACCACAAAGGCCTGATGGCACGGGTCTTTTCAAGGATCCTGCACGTCTGCGTCACCTGGCCGAAGATGACAATCCTCGTTACGGTCGCCTTGTTTGGTGCCTCCGTTTACGGGATGGGCTTCGTTCAGCAGCAATTCTTCCCTCAATCCGATCGCCCGGAACTCATCGTCGACTGGAATTCACGCCAGAATTACACGATCGACCAGACCAAGGCTGATATGGACAAGTTCGAGGCAGCCTATCTTGCCAAGGATGAGGATATCGTTCATTGGACCTCCTATGTCGGCCAGGGAGCAAAGCGCTTCGTACTCTCGTTTGACGTACAGCCATCCACCGCCTACTTCGGTCAGATGGTCATTGTCACCAAGAGCATAGAAGCTCGCGAGCGCCTGAAGGCCAAGCTCGAGAAGGTTGCCGAGACCGAGTATGCGGGCGCGGACATCCTCTTGAAAGAAATGGAACTTGGACCCCCGGTAGGCCGCCCCATCCAGTACCGCGTCAGTGGTCCTGATCCTCAGCAGGTCCGCATGCTTGCAGGCCAACTAGCTGGGATAGTGGGTCAGGATCCCCGTCTAGGTCGCGTGGTCTTCAACTGGAACGAACCCGCACGCAGCGTGAAGGTGGATGTGCTTCAGGATAAGGCCCGCCAGCTCGGCGTTACATCCTCGGACATTGCCACGGCGCTCAACAATATCACGAACGGCTCAACCATCACGCAGATCCGCGACAGCATCTATCTGATCGACGTGATTGGCCGCGCGACCGAAGACGAGCGTCGTTCCATCGAGACGCTACGCAATCTGCAATTGCCGGGCAATAACGGTCAATCCGTGCCGCTCGCTTCGATTGCAAACTTCCGCTACGAGCTGGAACAGCCGGTGATCTGGCGTCGCGATCGCCTGCCAACCGTAACCGTGGAAGCAGCCATTGTTGACGGCACCCTGCCGGCGACGATCGATGCCTCCCTCAAGTCGTCCATCAACGACTTCAAGACGAAGCTGCCGATCGGCTACAAGATCGAGACCGGCGGCTCTGTCGAAAGCAGCGCGAAAAGCCAGGCTCCGATTGTGGCTGTCGTTCCATTGATGCTCCTGACCATGGCAACGATCCTTATGTTCCAGTTGCAGAGCTTCCAGCGCCTGTTCCTGGTGGTCATTGTTGCACCGCTGGGCTTGATCGGCGTAGTGGCCGCTCTTCTGCCAAGCGGCGCACCGCTCGGCTTCGTGGCCATCCTCGGCGTTCTCGCGCTGATCGGCATTCTGATCAGAAACTCCGTCATTCTGGTGGTGGAGATCGAGACGCTTCGCACCGCGGGGCGTCATGCCTGGGATGCGGTCATCGAGGCATCGGAGCATCGGATGCGGCCAATCATGCTGACCGCCGCGGCTGCCAGCCTCGCCCTCATTCCGATTGCCCGCGAGATCTTCTGGGGACCGATGGCTTATGCGATGATGGGTGGAATCGTGGTGGGTACCGTCCTTACTCTCCTGTTCCTTCCAGCCCTTTACATCGTCTGGTTCCGGATCAAGAAGCCGACGGATGGCGCTGAGGCCTCGCCTTCAACCGCGCCGGTCACTCACTAGACATCGCCTATTCAAGACGCAAGCGGGGCGGAGAGCAATCTCCGCCCCGCTTTTGTTTCTGCGCTTCTTCAATGACTTGGTCGGCTGAACAACAGTTCTCTTGCACTGCACAGCAAATCATCGCGCCGCACAACAATTGTGCTTATGTATGGCGATAAAAGAAATATCGTTCAACAATCTTGACGAATTTGTAAAACGGGATAACCCTTAGCGTTAGGAGAACGGTCGGGGATCCATTGAGGCCGCTCTCATCCAAACAAAAGAGGGAACCATGGAACAGCCAACTGCCGTACCATCTGCAGATCCTGCATCTGGCAAGTCACGCCGCGCGGCGCTCACTGCTGCCGTCTTCCTGATGGCAACATCAGCGATCGGACCGGGCTTCATCACCCAGACCGCTACCTTCACCACAAAGCTTGGCGCCGCCTTCGCATTCGCCATCTTGGCGTCCATCCTGATCGACTTCGTCGTCCAGTTGAACATCTGGCGCATCGTTACACTGACACGGATGCGCGCATCCGACATTGCCAACGCTGCCATTCCCGGCACAGGCTACATCCTTGCAATTCTCGTCATCGTTGGTGGGCTGTTCTTCAACATCGGGAATATTGGCGGATCGGGCCTTGGTCTCAACGCGCTTCTCGGCCTCGACCCCAAATGGGGCGGCGCCATCAGCGCTCTGATCGCCATCGGCATTTTCAGCTCAAAGCGTGCTGGGGTCGCTGTTGACAAGGCAATCATCGGCGCGGGCGTCTTGATGATCATCCTTACCCTCTATGTTGCGATTGTCTCTCAGCCACCCGTCGGCAAGGCGATGTTTGAAACCTTCATCCCTTCCACCATCGATTTCGCCACCATCACCACGATCGTCGGCGGCACTGTTGGTGGCTATATCACTTACTCCGGTGCACACCGCCTCCTGGACAAAGGCCAGACCGGTATCGAAAACCTCGGTGCCGTCAACCGCGCAGCGCTCTCCGGCATCGCGGTGACAGGCATCATGCGCTATGTCCTGTTCCTCGCAATTCTCGGCGTGGTATCGGCGGGTGTCGCGATCGATGTGTCGGGCAAAGGCGCCAACCCAGCTGCGCAGGCCTTTCAGGCTGCGGCAGGCGAGTTCGGCCTTCGCATCTTCGGCGCGGTCCTCTGGTTCGCCGCCATTACTTCGGTCATCGGTGCGGCCTATACGTCGGTCTCCTTCATCACGGTCTTCAAAAAGGACATCAGCGACCGCGCGCGTGACATTGCGACGATCATCTTCATCACCATCTCGCTCTTCGTCTACGTCATCATCACCACGCCTCCTGCGCAGATGCTCGTTTTCGTCGGTGGATTGAACGGTCTGATCCTCCCAATCGGCCTTTCCATCTTCATCTATGCGGCATGGGCCCGATCCGACCTGATGGGAGGCTATCGCTATCCCCGCTGGCTGCTGGTGCTCGGCGTGCTGGTCTGTGCGCTGACCTGGTATATGGGCTACAAGTCCATCGGCCCGATCTTCGCGCTGCTCGGCTGAAGCAAGACAGACTAGGGAGAGGAAACCATGACTTCCATTGATCTTAACAGTGACCTCGGCGAAAGCTACGGCGCATGGAAAATGGGCGATGACACGGCCATGCTGTCCATCGTTTCCAGCGCGAACATCGCCTGCGGCTTCCATGCTGGCGATCCGCTCGGCATCCGCCAGACGGTGAAGGCCGCTGTCGAGAGAGGTGTCGTCATCGGCGCCCATGTCTCCTATCCGGATCGCGTCGGCTTCGGCCGCCGCGATATGGACGCCACAAGTTCGGAACTGACAGCCGACGTGATCTACCAGATCGGCGCACTGCAAGGCATCGCCGCAGCAGCCGGTGGCAAAGTGGCCTATGTCAAGCCACACGGAGCGCTCTACAATCGCATCGCTCATGACGCAAAGCAGGGGCAAGCGGTTATCGACGGCATTCGGGAAATCGATCCGAACCTTGTGCTCATGGGACTGGCAGGAACGCCAATCCTCCAGCTCGCGGAGAAGGCGGGCCTGAGAACCGTGGCAGAAGCCTTTGCAGACCGCGCCTATACGCCCGGCGGAGAGCTTGTGTCTCGTCGTGAAGCCGGTTCCGTCCTGCACGACACCAATCTCATCGGCCAGCGCATGCTGCGACTGGCGCGTGAGGGCAGGCTCGAAGCGATCGATGGCACGACTATCAAAATCGAGGCTCACTCCATCTGTGTACACGGTGACAGCCCCGGTGCCGTCGCCATTGCGCAAGCCGTTCGCCAGACCTTGGAAGCCGATGGCATCACCATCCGCTCCTTTGTCTGACCCCCATTTTCCGGGAGGAAGATATGATCTCGTTTGAACATCTGGCGCATGTTGATGCGTCTCCCGCAAGGAACGCCCGCGCGCAGTACCGCAATGGCCTTGTAGAGCCGACGGCAGGCGTTGCCCGCGGCTTCACGCAGGCCAACATGATCGTGCTGCCGCGTGACTGGGCCTTCGATTTTCTGCTTTATGCGCAGCGAAACCCAAAGGCCTGCCCGGTCCTCGATGTTTCGGATCCGGGCTCGCATACAACGGCACTTGCGAAAGATGCCGATCTTCGTCGCGACGTTCCGCTATACCGCATCTGGCGCAACGGCAAGCTGGCGGAAGAAACGCCGGATGCCTCCGCCGCCTGGGCAGAACACCCGGATCTCGTGAGCTTCCTGATCGGCTGCAGCTTCACGTTTGAAACGCCCATGGCCGAAGCGGGTATCGAGATCCGGCATATCACCGACAAGTCAAATGTGCCGATGTATCTGACGAATAAGCTATGCCAGCCGGCCGGTCGTCTGCACGGCAACATGGTCGTCTCGATGCGACCGATCCGGGCAGATCGCGTGGCAGATGCCGCCACCATCTCCGGGCGTTTTCCTTCTGTGCATGGCTCCCCGGTTCACGTGGGCCAGCCGGAAGCCATCGGGATTTCCGATATCTCCAGACCTGATTTTGGAGATCCGGTCCGGATCGAGCCGGGTGAAGTTCCTGTTTTCTGGGCTTGTGGTGTGACGCCACAAGCGGCGGTCATGGCGTCCGGTGTTCCGTTTGCCATTACCCATGCTCCCGGCCATATGTTTATTACCGATATCCCCGATTCCGCTTACCACGCGTGAGGTTCCATGCGCTTCCTGCCCGTCAGCCTCACCACCCTTTTGGTGGAACTGCAAAATCTGGATGAGACGCTGGCACTCTTCGCGTCCCTGCAGGCCGATCCGGTCGATGGGATCGTGGAGATGGTGCCCGCCGCACGCACCCTCATGGTGCGCTTCCAGCCAGAGGTGATCACCGCGTCTGAACTGGTGGCGATCATTGCCGGACACGATGTTTCGAAGGCTCTATCCGCGTCTGATCAGCGCGTTGAGATCCCTGTCCACTATGATGGTGAGGATCTGGCCGATGTAGCGGAACTGACAGGATTATCGGTGGAGGAGGTCATCCGGCGTCATACGGAAAGCATCTTCACCGTTGCCTTTTGTGGCTTCGCCCCTGGTTTCGGCTATCTGGTCAATGGCGATCCCAAGCTGCATGTGCCGCGCAGAAAAAGCCCGCGCACCCGCATACCTGCCGGTTCTGTGGCGCTTGCGGGCGAATTCTCGGGCGTCTATCCGCAAAACAGTCCCGGCGGCTGGCAAATCATCGGTACGACGCCGGTGAAGATGTGGGATCTGGACCGAAACCCGCCGGCCCTTTTCCAGCCTGGCTATCAGGTGCGATTCATCGATCTGGCGCATGTGCCCGCCAGCTATCATCTGCCGCCAACTCGGCAGATCATGCAGGCACCGGCACGAGATGTCACTGAAGGTGTTGCGCTCAAGGTTCTGGAAGCGCCTATGCCTGCGCTCATTCAGGATCTCGGTCGCTTCGGCCAGACAGGTCAGGGCGTATCCTCCTCTGGTGCTCTCGACCAGGGTGCATTCAAAGCAGCGAACCGCATTGTCGGCAATCCGCTGAACACGCCCTGCCTCGAAGTAACCCTGGGTGGCTTCTGCTTCGAGATCACAGGTCGAACCGTGATGGCCTTGACGGGTGCCTCTTGCCCTCTTCAGATCGAAACACACGACGGCACCTCGATTCCTCACTCAACCTACCAACCAGTTTCATTGGAAGCAGGCGACAAAGTCCGTCTCGGCTTTGCTGTGAGCGGCGCTCGCAGCTATCTCTCCTTTCGAGGCGGTATCGACGCTGCCATGGCTCTCGGGAGTGCGGCGACTGACACGCTTGCGGTCGTCGGGCCGGAAGCGCTTGTTGCCGGAAGCGTGGTCGGCATTGGTGGCGTTGCTGAGCGGCTTCTGCCAGTCAGCCTTGAGGAGCAACCAGCGTTCAAACATCCCATCGCAGGCGAAGAGGTTGTGCTCGACGTCGTCATGGGGCCTCGAACCGATTGGTTTACGCACAAGGGCATCGAAACGCTTTTTAGCCAGAGCTGGACGGTGACGCCGCAGTCTAACCGCGTTGGCGTTCGTCTTGCCGGAGACACCCCGCTTGAACGCATCGATTCCCGAGAACTTCCGAGCGAAGGTACGGCCACAGGTGCCATTCAGGTGCCGCACAGCGGACAACCCGTCCTGTTCCTCGCCGACCACCCGCTGACAGGTGGTTATCCGGTCATCGCAACGGTCGCGGAATATCACCTCGACCTGGCCGGTCAGATGCCCGTGAATGCGAAGGTGCGCTTTCGCCCCATCACCCAATTCAACGAGATTGAACCGGCTGCACGCTGACCAGCAGACCGAAGAAGAACAAGAGGGAACATCCATGAAGAAGGTTCTGATTGCCAATCGTGGCGAGATCGCCGTTCGTGTCATCCGTGCCTGTCGCGATTACGGCTTGAAATCGGTTGCAGTGTACGCCGATCCGGATGTCGATGCATTGTTTGTTCGTCTGGCCGACGAAGCCTATGGGCTCGGCGGCGCTCGTCCAGCAGAGACTTATCTCGATATCGCCAAGCTGATCGAGATTGCGCAACGTGCAGGCGCAGATGCCGTGCATCCCGGCTACGGCTTTCTTTCAGAGCGCGCGGAATTTGCACAGGCCGTGATAGATGCAGGTTTGACCTGGATCGGGCCGGATCCGAACGTCATAGAGGCGCTTGGCGACAAGGTCGAGGCGCGACGCATTGCTCTTTCGGTCGGTGCACCGCTCGTCGCGGGCAGCGATGGCCCGGTGGAAACTGCAGCGGAAGTGCTGGCTTTCGCCCGCGAGCACGGGCTGCCGCTGGCAATCAAGGCTGCTCATGGCGGCGGCGGGCGAGGCATGAAGGTTGTGTGGAAGATGGAGGACGTGGCAGAAGCCTTCGAGTCTGCCGTCCGCGAAGCCAAGGCTGCTTTCGGTCGAGGCGAGTGCTTCCTCGAACGCTTTCTGGATCGACCACGCCATATCGAGGCACAGGTAATCGCTGACAAGCACGGCAATGTTCTGGTCGTCGGTACTCGCGATTGCTCCCTCCAGCGCCGCAACCAGAAACTCGTGGAAGAGGCTCCGGCTCCATTCCTCACCGATACACAACGGCAGAGCATTCATCATGCTGCAAAGCGCATCTGCGCGGCGGCAGGCTACTCAGGTGCAGGAACGGTTGAATTCCTTCTTGGTGTTGACGGAACGATTTCGTTTCTGGAGGTCAATACGCGTCTTCAGGTCGAGCATCCGGTGACGGAGGAAACGGCGGGCATCGACCTCGTGATTGAACAGTTCCGCATCGCGGAAGGCAAGCCGCTGGAAGTGACCGAAACGCCTGCTCCACGCGGTCACGCAATTGAGTTCCGCATCAATGCCGAGGATCCAGGGCGCGGCTTTTTGCCGACGCCGGGCACGATCACCCGCTTCGAAGGACCTTCGGGGCCGGGCGTCCGGCTGGACACCGGCGTCGTTTCAGGCTCCACCGTACCGGGAACGTTCGACTCGCTGACCTCAAAATTGATTGTGACCGGGGCAACGCGCGAACAGGCGATCGCGCGTGCTCGGCGCGCACTGGATGAGTTCGTCATTGAAGGTGTTGCGACGGTGCTGCCCTTCCACCGCGCCGTGCTGAAGGAAGACGATTTCATCGGCACTGACGGCTTCAAGGTTCACACGCGCTGGATCGAGACGGATTTCGCCGATCGCCTGGAACAGGCCGCAAGACCTGAGCCTGCGACAACGGAGGGTCTGGTCCGCACCGCTGTGGAGATTGATGGCAAGCGTGTGATGCTGGGCATCCCGCAGGCGCTGCTCGGCGGCCTGGCGGGACTTTCGGGAGTAGGTTCCAAAAGTGCCGCAGCTTCAGTGGATACCGTTGATCCCCTGGCGATGATCGCGCCGATTTCCGGCACGCTGCAAAGCTTCAAGGTTGAGGATGGCGCCACAGTCCAGGAGGGTGATCTGATCGCCGTCATGGAAGCGATGAAGATGGAAACGCAAGTTATTGCAAAGCGCAGCGGCGTCTTGAATTTCACCGCCAATCAGGGCGATTACCTGCAAAGCGGATCCGAGATCGCGCGTTTCCAGCCGTAGAAACCAATAAAGTACGACACCAAATATCGCCCCGTTCGCCAATGTCGAACGGGGCGTTTTCTTGATCACCCCATTCGCTCGGAAGCGTAAGATCCGGGGCTGGGTGGGAAGACGATTGTGCGATTGCCGTTGATGAAGGTGCGATGATGGATATGCGCGTGAATGGCGCGCGCCAGCACCTGTGCTTCCACATCGCGACCGAGAGAAACATAATCGTCCGGCGACTGGGCATGCGTCACACGCACGGTGTCCTGCTCGATGATCGGGCCTTCATCAAGATCTGCTGTCACGTAGTGCGCCGTCGCGCCGATCAGCTTCACGCCGCGCTGATAGGCCTGCTTGTAGGGGTTGGCTCCCTTGAAGCTCGGCAGGAAGGAATGGTGGATGTTGATGATGCGGCCGGACATCTTCTTGCACAGATCATCGGACAGAACCTGCATGTAGCGGGCCAGCACGACAAGTTCCGTGCCCGTCTGCTCGACCACATCCATCAACTGCGCTTCCGCCTGCGGCTTGTTTTCCTTCGTCACCTTGATGTGGTGGAAGGGAATATCATGGTTCACGACGACCTTCTGGTAGTCGAAGTGGTTGGAAACCACGCCGACGATATCGATTGGCAGCGCGCCGATCTTCCAGCGATAGAGCAGATCGTTCAGGCAATGACCGAAACGCGAGACCATCAGCAGCACTTTCATGCGCTCGGCGGAGTCATGGATATCGGCCTGCATCGAAAATTTCTGTGAGATCGGTGCCAGGCCTTCCATGAGTGCATCACGCCCGATGCCCTCTTCCGAAATGAAGGAGATGCGCATGAAGAAACGCCCGGTATCGAAATCATCGAACTGCGAGCTATCGACGATGTTGCAACCCTTTTCCGCCAGGTAACCCGAAAGTGCAGCCACGATGCCGCGGGCGGTGGGGCAGGTTACAGTCAGGACGAAATTCATCGGCTCATTTTCCTTCAGACACAGTTCGTTGCGGCGACCGGGCTTGCGACCACGGTCGGGGCTCTGCTTTTGGCGCGGGAACGCCTCGTTGTCGAGACATCCTTTATGATCGACAGTAGCGAGGCTGTTAATTAACTCTTGCTCATCACTCCGAAACCGGCTGGCGCACGAGTTCGGAGGCAAGTTCATGGTAGTGCGCAGGCGCAGGCCGCCTTGTCTTGATACCGTCGGTTAAAGCCGCAAACGCGATAGAAAGAGCGTAGCTTCCTGTTCAAACGCGCGTGAAAAAAGGGACGGCCGGCCATCCTGCGATGACCGGCCTTCCAATGTCTTCCAAAAATTCCCGGATGTCAGGTGCGGACCTTTGTCGGCACG
Source organism: Rhizobium rhizoryzae (assembly GCF_011046895.1). Lineage (NCBI taxonomy): Bacteria > Pseudomonadati > Pseudomonadota > Alphaproteobacteria > Hyphomicrobiales > Rhizobiaceae > Affinirhizobium > Affinirhizobium rhizoryzae. Next base: position 758,596 of record NZ_CP049249.1, read on the forward strand.
TCGACGCTTGCCTTGATGGCATTGGAGTACGGGCAGATGCCGTGGGTGACTTCGATCAGCTTCTGGGCCTCATCTTCAGCCATGGCTGGCAGGTAGACGTCCAGTTCAGCCGTGATGCCAAACCCGCCTTCAGAGCGCGGGCCAATCCCCACGGTTGCGTTTACTGTAGAACCTTCCGGAACCTTGGTCTTCAGCTGCTGCGCGCCGACGCGCAGGGCACCCAGGAAGCATGCGGAGTAACCCAAAGCAAAAAGCTTTTCCGGGTTTGCACCCTCACCGCCCGGTCCACCCAATTCCTTCGGAACGACCAGTTGCAGTTCCATGGAACCATCCTCCAACTTGGTCTTACCATCACGGCCACCACCGGAAGCCGTTGCAGAGGTCTTGTACTTTGCGTCGACAGACATAGGTCTTCTCCTTGGGTTGTGTGGCCACCGCTTCAGTGATCCACAATTCAATTGCGCACAATATGTATCGGCGAAACCTGTTCGTCAATAGCTTGCAATCAGATTGCGCACAATATATATTCAGATCATGAAAAAAGCCGAACCAACCAGTGATGTCGCTTTGGACCAAATGCTCTGCTTTGCAGTCTACAAAGCGGAGCAAGCGTTCAACCGCGTCTACAGGGCGGCTTTGGAACCTCTTGGCCTTACCTATCCGCAGTTTTTGACAATGCGTCTTCTGTGGAGGTCTGGGTCGTCATCGGTGGGAGAGATCTCTGAGCAGTTGGGCCTCGACTCCGGTACAATTACCCCGCTCATCAAACGTCTTACCAATATGGGGTTGGTTCGCAAGGAGCGCCGCGCCGACGACGAACGTCGTGTCGATATCCACCTGACGCAGGCGGGCCGCGAGCTTGAAGCAAAGTCCGGAGAGGTTCTACGCTGTATCGGACAAGCGCTTCAAATGGACATGCAGCAGGCAAATGTGACATTGCAAACAATAAATCACCTGACGAGCAACCTGACGCGAGCGGCAAACGTCCGAACGACAGGCACGGATGGAGATTCAGCACCGCATGCTTCCATCGTATAGCGTGAACTAGGAAGAGCAATGGTGCCTGCATTCGAGTTTACAGAGCTCCGTCTACCAGGACTGGCACCCGGCATGCTGGGGATCGGGACCCGTTACGAACCCATGGGCGAACCGGTGCTGGAGGCAGCCGGCATCCAGTTGCCACCGGCTCTTGCGACCGCTGTTCCAAGCCGGCAACTCGAATATCTTGCGGGTCGCGCGTGCGCGGTTGAAGCCTGCCGCAGATTGGGTCTGGATGCGACGCCCGCGACAACCGGCCTTCATCGAGAGCCGATCTGGCCCGCGGGCGTTGTCGGCAGCATCACGCACAGCCATGGAGAGGCAATGGCGGTGATTGCGCCTTCCTCCGCCTGCCGCAGTCTTGGTGTCGATATCGAACATATCGTCGATTTGCAGAAGGCAGAAGATCTCTTCAGTGTCATTGCGGACCCGGCAGAGGCAGATGTTCTGAAGGATCTGACAGGCAATAATCTCGCACTGATCTTTACCCTGATTTTCTGTGCGAAAGAGGCGATCTTCAAAGCCACCTGGCCCTTCGTTCGTCGTTTCATCGATTTCGATGAAGTGAAATTGGTCGCTGCCAAGTCTGGCTCGCTGACATTTGCCGCAGATGCGCCTCTTGCATCGCAACTCGCTTCTCCAGGATTACCGCCGGTCACGTTCGCCGCAGCCACGTCATCAATAACAACGCTTTGCATCTACCGATGACAAAGCTTCCACATGAATAGTGCTCCTGAAAATGTACTCGTACAGTATTCAACCTTGTATGTGCACTGGTTTCTGTTAGGTTGAAGCAATCTTTCATGGGTGCATGATTGTTCAATCGATCCGTGAGATCGTATTTTGAACGGAAGAATTTTCCTTCAGGTTTCATTCAGACGCTATTCTGCGACAATCTTCGAGGACTGATATGACTCAAAACTTCAGCAAATCTCGCCAAGAGGCCGAGATTGCCTTTACGAATATTCAAACTAGAACAGCCTTACCAGACAGCGCCACCGAGGAGATTGACCTTCTGGACAGGCAGCGTCAGGAAAAGACCGAGCGTCTGCGGCAGGCCCGGCTTGGGCGAGAGCAGGAGGCGGCAGCATTTGGTAAATCTGGCGCCCGCAAGCGACTGAAATGACGGGCTGCAGCGAGCCTTGTTATCCCTTGTGCTACACTCATCTGCAGTGAATTCGATCGGTGGATTACCATGAGCGGCCTTACAGGCGCAGATTGCCAAACCTGCGGTGCATGTTGCGCCTATTCATCAGACTGGCCACGCTTCACTATGGAAAGCGAAGATGCTCTGGAGAAGATCCCTCCACATCTCGTGGCCGGGGATCTGAGTGGCATGCGCTGCGACGGTCAACGTTGTTCAGCGCTAGACGGCCAGATCGGCGTGGCGACACGCTGCACGATCTATGAGGTAAGACCCCAGGTCTGCCGTGAATGTCAGCCTAATGACGAGGAATGCCTGACGGCTCGTTGGGCTTACGGCCTTGGGCGCTCTGACTGATACCGTCATTTCACGCTATGATTTGAAACCGTATTATTCGACCAGCCGTTTCCCATTCGGGAAAAAGGGCTCTACAGTCTCTTCGCCTGTGGTCGTGTCGGCCATGCATAGTCAGACCCACCAGCGAAGGGCCACCACATCATGACGGACAAGTTTCATCAGCCTGTCGATGCGGCGCAGGTGCCGCGATTTGCAGGACACGCGACGTTCATGCGGCTGCCGGCCGTAGCAGACGCCGAAGGTCTCGATATCGCACTTGTCGGCATCCCGTGGGACGGCGGAACAACAAACCGTGCTGGCGCACGCCATGGACCGCGCGAGGTCCGAAATTATTCAAGCCTTATGCGCAGCGCGCATCACATGTTCGGAACTGAGCCCTACAAGGTTGCCAATATCGCAGATGTCGGCGACGTTGCCGTCAATCCCATTGATCTGATGGATGGTCTTCGACTGATCGAAAACGGGATCTCCGCCATCGTGGAAAAAGGCGCCCTGCCGCTCGCCGTTGGCGGGGATCATCTAACCACCCTGCCCGTACTGCGCGCAGTCGCGAAGAATGGCCCCGTGGGTCTCATTCATTTCGATGCTCATTCCGACACGAACGACACCTATTTCGGCGATAATCGCTATACGCACGGAACTCCGTTTCGACGCGCGATCGAAGAGGGGCTGCTGGATCCAGCCCGCATGGTGCAGATCGGTATTCGGGGTTCGGTTTACGGTTCTGACGAGCATGCTTGGGCACTGAAGCAGGGTGTTCGTATCATTTACATGGAAGAGTTCGTTGCCCGCGGCGCTCTTGAGGTCATGGAGGAGGCGCGCGCCATCGTTGGCGGCCATGCGACCTATGTGACCTTCGATATCGACTCTATCGATCCATCCATGGCTCCCGGCACCGGAACCCCCGAGATTGGCGGGTTTACGACCCGTGAAGCCCAGCAACTTCTGCGTATGCTGGATGGCCTCAATCTGGTAGGCGCAGATGTGGTGGAAGTCGCCCCGCCCTTCGACTTGAACGGTATGACATCGATCGTCGGTGCAACCGTCATGTTCGAGTTGCTTTGCATTCTCGCAAGACAGATCGAGCGGCAAAAAAACCGCATTGCCCGGTGAATGGCGATACAACAGAGATAGACTGCGGTTGACTATCAACATCTTGAACGCGGCCTTGGACAATCCCATATCTTCGTCAACCCGCTGGTCCGGGCCCCTCTGGTGAAGGTTACGGCGCCTTCACGATGTCGGACCCTTTTGAGTTCGATGCCGGATTGGAGGATTTCAGCATGCTTGCAGATATTGCAGCCTGGTTCATTACGCTTTTTCTCATTAACCCGCTTCAAGCTGAAGCCCAGGAACAACTGCAGAGAGCGAACGCGTCCGCACAGACCGTGCAGCAGTTTCGCCAGTGTATTGCGAGCGAGGGTCCGCGCCTGATCGAACGCGCCACGAACGAGCCTGCCTGGGCCATCGCCGCAGGGACAGGCCTCATGATTGGCTGGTCGTCTCCGCTGGAATACATTGACCGGAACAATGAAAACTGTGCCTCGGTCGTGCGCTTGCTGCAGGGTGGCGAGGGCAACACTGTCGAAAGCTGATAGTCGTTTCTGAAACAAAAAAGAGAGGAGCGTAGCAGTGCTCCTCTCTTCGCCGCATCTCCCAGGAATGGGAAGAATGGTCAAAAGCCTTAGACGCCTGACGCTCAGTATGCGTCCGTCAAACCAGCATGGACAGAAACGGATTTAGGTTGCCCCCCGATGGCCACACCCTGCTAAAGGCGCAAATGGTGCAGACACCGAAGAAGACAAGGGCAATTCATTTCGCTCTTTGAATATTTATCTGAGCGAGGGGCGGATCACCCGCCAAATACCGACCAGCCCGTTTTGTTGGCCAGCATTTCCAGAGCTAAGGAACCAACCAGCGAGTTTCCATTCTGATTGAGACCGGGCGACCAGACAGCGACCGAAGCCTTGCCGGGGGCCACTGCCATGATGCCGCCGCCAACGCCGCTCTTGCCGGGCAAGCCTACGTGATAGGCGAAATCGCCGGAGCCATCATAATGGCCGCATGTCAGCATCAACGCGTTGATACGACGAGCACGCTGGCTGGACACGACCGTATGACCTGTGATCGGGTTTTTGCCGTTGGCTGCCAGAAAGAGGCCTGCGCGCGCAAGCTGAGTGCAGCTCATTGCGAGCGCACATTGGTGAAAGTAGACGCCCAGCACGTGATCCACTGGATGCTGCAGCTTTCCATAGGACTTCATGAAATTTGCGAGCGCCATGTTGCGAAAACCTGTCGCTGCCTCAGACCGGGCAACCTCCGGATCGATCGCGATTGTCGGATCGTCTGCAAGATACTGAACAAAACGAACGATCTCGCCAATTGCCTCGCGTGGCGTGTGGCCAGCAAGTACGGAATCCGAAATGACAATTGCACCGGCATTGATGAAGGGATTGCGCGGCTTGCCGTGCTCATGTTCCAGCTGGACAATGGAGTTGAAGGCAGAGCCTGAAGGTTCGCGACCGACCCGGTTCCACGTTGTTTCGCCATGCTTGCCCAGTGCCAAAGTCAGAGTGAAGACCTTGGACACGCTCTGAATGGAGAAGGCTTCGTCGCAATCGCCAGTCTTGTAGACGGTGCCGTTGAGGTCAATGATGGCGATGCCGAACTTGTTCGGGTCGACACGCGCAAGCGATGGGATGTAGTCAGCCACCTTGCCTTCGCCGGTCCGCGGCTTCAACGTATGATGGATCTCTTCGACCAAAGCCTGTAGGTCCGCCATTCTTTCCCGTCGCTCCGATGATTGTCTGTGTCACCTCTATGCGCAAAGAAGGTGAAACTCGCAAGCGGTCTCACCTCCGCCAGAGCGCGGCTTGGCGTCACAAACCGCCGAGGCAAATGTATTTCATTTCGAGATAATCTTCCAAACCGTGCCGCGAGCCCTCTCGGCCGATGCCGGATTGCTTCATTCCACCAAAAGGTGCCGCTTCCGAAGACATCCGGCCCGTATTGACGCCCACCATTCCGTATTCGAGGGCTTCGGCAACGCGCCAAACACGCTTCATGTTCGAAGCATAGAAGTAGGCTGCCAGGCCGTAGATCGTGTCATTCGCCTCACGAATAACCTCGTCGGCATCGTCAAAGCGAATGATGGGGGCCAGAGGACCGAAGGTCTCTTCCTGAGCAAGCTTCATCGTCTTGCTGACATTGGTGATGACCGTTGGCTGGAAGAAAGTTCCGTCATTGCCGCACTGCCTGCCGCCGCAACGAACCTGTGCGCCTTGCGCCAATGCATCATCGATGTGTTGTTTCATCTTGAACAACGCACGCTCATCAATAAGAGGGCCGACCGTCGTCGCTGAATCGAAGCCGTCTCCCACGACAAGCGACTGGACGCGATGCGCAAATTTTTCGGCGAACTCATCGTAGACGGCTGCCTGAACGTAAAGACGATTGGCGGAGACGCAGGTCTGGCCCGCATTTCGAAACTTTGCCTGTATCGCGCCATCGACAGCCTCATCGATATCCGCGTCATCGAAAACGATGAATGGAGCATTTCCTCCCAATTCGAAGCTGATCCGCTTGATCTGATCCGAACACTGGCGCATCAGAATGCGGCCCACCTCTGTCGAGCCGGTGAAGCTGATCTTGCGGACCTTCGCATTGGTGCAAAGCTCGGTGCCGACTGCTTCACCTTCCGCAGCATACACGAGGTTGACGACGCCTTCGGGGAAACCGGCCAGACGCGTGAGCGCGAACATGGCACCCGCAACAAGCGGCGTTTGTTCGGCTGGTTTGATGATGACTGTACATCCCGCTGCCAGCGCTGGAGAAATCTTGCGCGCGACCATGGACGCCGGAAAATTCCAGGGTGTGATGGCACCAACAATGCCAACCGGTTGCTTGATCACCAGCATTCGCCGGTCGTTTGAAGGGGCGGAAATCGTCTCTCCGTAGATGCGGTTTGCCTCTTCCGCATACCACTGCAGATAGGCCGCCGCATGGGCCACCTCCGATTTGGCTTCTGCCAAAGGCTTTCCCATCTCTGCTGTCAGGATCGCGGCAAGATCGTCGCTATGTTGCAGGATTAGACGATGCCAGTTCCAGAGAATGTTGGATCGTTCGCGCGCGGTCAGACCGGCCCATTTTTCCTGCGCGGCTTCCGCCCGGTCGATAGCGATACGCACCTCTTCCACGCCCATGTCCGGCAATTCGGCCAGCAATTCGCCTGTCGACGGATTGAAGACCTTGAAACGCTTGAGAGTCGAAAGCTCCCCAGATGGCAATTCGGCGAGTGCCTCGAAAAGGGCGGGTTCTTTGAGATGCTTGAGCAAGGCGGAAGTAATGGTCACGGCGAAGTCTCCTTGCCGCCTTCTACTCTGTGGAACTGGCCGGAGCCAGTTCTTTTCGTAGCATTCAATCCACCACAGCTTCCATCAACCGATGAATAATCTTGCGGTCGAATTGTTCGTTTCGCTCATACATCCAGTCCAACGCTTCCTTCGACGTCCAGGGCTTCTTGTATGGTCGGGTAGATGTCAGCGCATCATAGACATCACACACTGTGCCAATACGAACGGCAAGGCTGATTTCTGATGCCTTCAAGGCTCTTGGATAACCCTTGCCGTCCAGAGTTTCGTGATGGTTTCGGCAAACCTCCAGGATAAGTTCGCACTCTATGCCGTTCTTGCGCAGAATATCGTAACCAACGTCCGGGTGCGATTGGATGATCCGCCGCTCTTCGGGCGTCAGCGCGCCGCTCTTGCCAAGGATCTGGTTTGGCGTGAAAAGCTTGCCTATGTCGTGCAGCAAGCCAGCCATGCCGAGTTCGAGGATCGTTTGCTCCTTCAGACGCAGCAATTGACCGATGCGCATCATGAGCGTGCTGACGCTGAGACAATGCAGATAGGTGGCTGTATCCTTCTTGCGCAACCGTGTCATCTGGATCAGCGCTGACGTCGAGCGGGTAGCCACCTCCTCCAGCGTACGGACGACCCCGCGCGTCTTTTCCAGATCAAATTCCTTGCCAGCAACCAGTTGATCAAAAACGGAATAAACATCATTGATGCCCTGCATCAGGGCAGTCGCAACAATCTGGCTCTCGACAAGCTTCTCCTTCGCTTCGCTGAGCGAATCCTTCGGCTTGGTCTCCGGTTTGGCACAACCAAGCGTCGTGTTGATCAGAACAGAAGCGGCTGATGTCAGGCGGATGGCATCAAGGTCCTCTTTCTCCCGAAGAAGAAAGCGCTTTTTATTGAACTCAGCGTCGGGACATTCCACAGCCTCCACATACATGCCCTGGCAGAGCGAATGCTTCGAAATGCGAACCAGCATGGCGTTCCTACGCAGACAAGAGATGGGCCTGTATTGGAAGGAACTTAGTTACAAATATCTAATTCATTACTGATGAAATCCGTAAAATTGCAGCTACAGCAATAAAACTGTCTCAAGAATAGCCGATATACTCTCAATTTTTAGGTGGGAGACACGAACTCATCTGGAGAGTGACCGCCGCAGGGATGAGGCGGTCACGGGTACAATACGGACAAGCGGAGTTCAGGAAACAGTGATCTCGATCTTTTCTGCCTGGAACCCGCTGCCATGTGCAGTTAAAGTCATGACGCCTGAACTCTCACCCGCTTCAACATAGACGCCGACAACGCCACCCTTGAAGCTGACGAGGCTTCCACCAATCAAGCGGCCTGGACCTTCAAGAGCAAGCGTGACAGGTTCGTTGAAGAACGGCATCACATTTCCGGCTTGATCAAGAGCTCGCAGGATAACGCGCGTCGTATCCTTGCAACCTTTTTCCAACAGGTCAGTATCGGCAACCATTTCGAGGTTCGTCGGCACCGGATCTGCTGGCATGAAGATTGATTTCACCGCCACGCCATCGAGATAACCGATGATCGTTCCGTCTCGCCAGGTCATGCCCCATTCACCGAATTCTTCCGGTGTCACCATATGGCGTTCCAGAATGCAGGGCGGATGATCGAGATGCGGGTAGGTCACTCTGTCCGGCTCGATGCGCTTGGTCACATTGCCGATCTTCACCTCAACATAGTCACAGTTGGTCAGAACGATCAGCGGAAGGACCCCGCCGATGTTGCGCTCTCCACGCGCCCAGAACGTGACCGGTTGAAGCACCACTCCGTCGCTCGGCGACCCTTGGGATGCATAGACCGCGGCAGCGAACTTGGGTTCGCGATAGATATCGAGGACCCCATGGTAGCAGATGCGGTCACCGGATCCGAAATCCTTGTGCGTGTTGTAGTCGGCCATGCACCATCCGATGCAGCCAGATGTTGATGGCGTGCCGGCTGAAGCGTTGAGAATGGCAAGATGCCGGCTGACATGTTCCAGTTGGCGCTGTTCTTGATCGAAACGCTTGGTGGGATACATATGCCCGCCATATTCGGTCACAAGATATGGCACCTTGCGGTCGAGTCCGGTGACTTCCTGTTGATCCCTCAGGATGATCCGATCGCGATTGTGCCCCGGCAATTCTTCCATGCCGAGAATGAAGTCATTCATCGTGAAGACGTCTTCCAGCATTTCGCTTTCAGGAATGTAACGTACGCCGCCGGTCTGCCGAGTGGGATCCAACTCCCTCGCCACGCGATTCGTCTCGACGTAGAAGTCATGGTCGTCCTTGCTCTCATTGATCCGGACGCCCCAAATGATGATGGATGGATGGTTCCAGTCACGTTCGATCATGCGGCGCACGTTGCGAACGGACCCCGCCTTCCAGCTCTCACCCCCGATGTGCTGCCAACCGGGAATTTCTTCAAACACCAGCAAGCCGATTTCATCACAGCGATTGAGGAAATACGGCGACTGCGGATAGTGTGACGTCCGCACGATATTGCAGCGCAAATCGTGTTTCAGTATGTCGGCGTCCTTTTCCTGGCCACGCTGGCCCATGGCATAGCCAAGATGTGCCCAGGACTGGTGGCGGTTCAGGCCGCGCAATTTGACGACCCGACCGTTGAGTTTGAAGCCATCCGTGGTGAATTCCGCTGTCCGGAAACCGAAACGGTGAGCGCTCGTATCCCGCCCGGATGGAGCATCCAGCTCAAGTTCGAGCGTATAGAGGCGAGGATCATCAATGTCCCACAACTGAATATTTCGAAGCCCTGCGAGCTCGATTTCGACAGTCTCCGCGGCAATGGACACGCAATGGCAGGCGATCGTTTCACCATCACTCCCCTTTAGCGTGACGCCGATTTCTCCATTAATGCTCAAGCCTTGCGGGTTCGAGAGGGCAACCCGTGCCTTGATTGTCTTTTCCTCGGCCAAGGCATCCGGCGTTTCAATCTTGACGAGCCCGACAGAGACCGGAGCGGTGGCCTTCAACCAGACATCGCGGTAGATGCCTGCATAGGTCAGATAATCGATGACACCCCCGAATGGCGGAATCTCAGGGTTCTCAGACCCATCCACCCTGACCGTGATCAGATTTGAACCCTTGTTGAGATGGGGCGTCAGCCTTGCCTCAAACGGTGTATACCCATCCTTGTGTGAAACGACCTCGGTGCCATTTACGAACACGACGGCATCGGCCATGGCCCCGTCAAAAACCAGGCTGATTTCCCTTCCCTCGAAGACATCACGCCAGGCAAGGCTCGTCTGATATGTGAATGCTCTCTGGTAGCATTTCTCATCAAAGTAATTGTAGGGAAGCTCTACCGCAGTATGGGGAAGCGAAATGCTCTCGCCATTCACCTCCTCGGCAATCCAGCCCGCGTCAAAACCGTGCTTGAATGTCCAGCCCGAATTGAACCGCTCCCACATACGCATTGAACCCTCCAGATATTTATCGATTGGCAGTCCGAGCGGAATCGATCAGACCTTGATACCTTGCGCATTGTGATAATAAGCAGCATCGGGTGGCGCAAGGCACTTGTATGATCACCTGACCTCTTGCCATCCATACGTCCCGGATTGCGGGTATAGCGGTCAATAGCGAGCAAGGAGAAACCTATGAGCCAGAGCTTCGATGTCGCAGTGATCGGACTGGGCGCTATGGGTAGCGCAGCTCTGGCGGAGCTGGCAGAACGCGGCTTCAAGGTCATCGGTTCCGAACGGCATTACCCGGCGCATCCTCTGGGATCGTCACATGGTGACAGCCGAATGATCCGCCTCGCCTATTTCGAAGACCCGTCTTATGTCCCAATTCTTCAGAGAGCCTATGCCAAGTGGCGCGAACTGGAGCAGCGATCCGGACAGGAAGTCCTTTCCGTAACGGGCGTGCTCCAGATCGGACTGCCCGATAGTGACCTGCTTCGCGGTGTACTTGCCTCCTGCGCGCTGCACGGATTGAGCCATGAAGTGCTGGATGCGTCCAGTACAATGGCCCGTTTCCCGGCCTTTTCCCTCGACCCTGATGAAATGGCAATCCTTGATCCCGAGGGAGGCTTCGTAAGGCCTGAGATAGCCATCTCGCTTCAGGTCAAGCGGGCTGCAGCGGCAGGCGCAGTGATGCATTTTGGGGAGACAATCACTCACATCGATCCGGGCCAGGGCGGCGTCTCGGTTGTTTCGAACCACGGCAGATATTTCGCGAAAAAGGTCATCGTGGCCACCGGCGCCTGGATCAACCAACTCGTTCCCCGGTTACAAGGGAAGGCAAAGCCGATCCGCCAGGTGGTTGCCTGGTATCATCCGAAGCAGGCGCTCAACGCACAACAGGGAAGAATGCCCGGATTCATCCGCGACGAAGGTCCCAATGGCGCGTTCTTCGGCTTTCCAGCCATCGGTTCCGACGGCGTGAAGATTGGACGTCATCTTCATTTCAATCAGCCTCTTGACCCGGACGAGCCGAATGCACCCGTCGACGATGAGGATTTTACGCTTCTGGATCAATTCGCACACCATCGGCTACCGACGGTCGCGAGCTTCCGGCACAAGGCCATTACCTGTCGCTATACGATGATGCCGAACGAGAATTTCCTGATCGACTTCCTGCCGGGCACGGATGACATTATCATCTGCTCTGCTTGCTCGGGTCATGGTTTCAAGTTCGCCAGCGTCATCGGAGAAATTCTTGCCGATCTGGCAGAGAAGAGCACCACCGACCTGCCGATCGGTTTATTCGCCTTTGACCGTCATTTTCCGGGCTGATCGTCTGGGGCCTGGTTTAGCGGAACCTGTAAAGATTGAGGCTTACCCGCTCGTCGAGCGAGCAACCCTCAAACAAAGCTGTGTTTTCTTATATCCGCGATTCAAGGGCCGCCGTCATTCGGTCAAGCCCCTCCACCAGAAGAGAGCGGGGGCAACCGAAATTGAGACGGATGAAATTGCCGTAGGCGGCACCGAAGTCAGACCCGGCACTAAATGCGACCTTGCCGCGGTTGAGGAAAAAGGCCTGCGGCGGCTCCGGTAGATCCAGCGCGCTGCAATCCAGCCAGGCAAGATAGGTACTTTGCGCGGGAACGATACGAATTTTCGGAAACCGCCGCGCAATCTCGGACTGCAAGTAATCCCGGTTGCCTTCCAGATAGCTCAGAAGAGCCTCGCGCCACTCACTTGCCGACATATAGGCGGCATGGGCTGCTTCAAGACCGAAGAGATTGACACTGTCGACCAGACCAAGACGGGACGCGTTGAAGCGCTGGCGCAACTGCGGATTCGTGACGATTGCAAATGCCGCCTTCAGTCCCGCAATGTTATAGGTCTTGCTTGCCGACATGAGCGTGATCGTACGATCCGCGATCTCTGCAGACAGCGAAGCGATGGGAATATGGCGGCGACCATCGAGTAGAAGCTCACAATGGATCTCGTCGGAGATCACCAGAACATCATGGCGAATGGCAGATTGTGCGATGTGGCCGAGCTCTTCGCGGGTGAAAACCTTACCCGTTGGATTATGCGGATTGCAGAAAAGAAATACCCTTGAACGCCCCATCCCTTCGTCCAGAGCGTCTGCGTCGATGGAATAGCCGTCGTTACTTTCTCTCAGCGGGACCTCGATGCTTTGTAGTCCCCAATGTCGGTGAGCGGTCAGAATGGGGTTGTAGACAGGTGTCTGGATCAAGAGCCCGTCATCTGGTTTGGTCTCTGACTTGAGCGCCATGTTGAAGCCTGGCTCGACGCCAGGGAGGAAAACGATGTCGTCCGGGCTGATCGTCCAACCATACTTCTTCTGCATATCATCGACGATCTGTGTCCGCAGACTGTCCTGAGGCAGACAATAGCCGAAGACGCCGTGCTCGACGCGGTGACGAAGCGCCTCGATCACCGATGGCGGTGCGGCGAAGTCCATATCCGCCACCCACATCGGCAATATGTCCGACGGATAGGCACCCCATTTCTTGGCGTCTGTACCGAGGCGGGTAACAACAGTGTCGAAATCAAATGAAGTCATGGTTTCCAGTTTCTGGCTTTGCGCGTGAGACTTTGGGATGAGGTTGAAGCAGCATCAAGCCAGCTCGGCAAGGCGTTTCTCCAGACGCAAAAGCAATCTGTCTACCTCTGCCACAGCCTTGGTGCCGAGCGCCGCACCCGGGCGGCGCTGAGCCTGACTGGAGATAACGCCACGTTTTTCAAGCACGTATTTTCGCACCGCAAGACCGAGCCCGGGCTGCTGCTCGAAGCGGGCTAGAGGAAGATAGGCATCAAAAATGTCCTGTGCCCGATCGAGATTGCCCGCGCCGGCCAGTTTACAGACATTGACCATCATCTCCGGGAAGGCAAAGCCCGTCATTGCGCCATCGGCACCACGCGCCATTTCTTCCGGCAAGAACACCCCGCCGTTGCCGCAGAGAATGGAGATACGACGGCGACCGGCAGCTTCTGCAGCACGAAGTTCACTGATCTTGTCGAGCCCGGGCCAATCTTCATGTTTCAGCATCACCATGCTTGGAAGCGCTTCGATGATCGCACCGATCGTTCGTGGCGAAATCTGGACGCCCGTCACGAGAGGAAAGTCCTGCAAAACGAAAGGCACATCCTCACCAATCGTGGCAACGACGTTGCGATAATATCCGATAATCTGGTCGTCCGTGCGCAGGGAACCCGGTGGCGCGACCATGACACCTGCCGCTCCAAGGTCCATGACGGCTTTCGTCAACTCCCCGATGGCCGCAAGTCCCGGTGCCGAGACGCCGACGATGACGGGTCGTCCGGCGGAGCGGGCAAGAACCTGTTTTGTGATCGCAATCGATTCCTGTTGTGTAAGCTTCGGTGCCTCCCCCATGATGCCAAGAATGGTGAGGCCATCCGTGCCTTTGTCGAAATAGAAATCGACCATGCGATCGACGCTTGCGGTATCGATCGCTCCATCGTCCTTAAAGGGGGTGACGGCGATGATGTAAACGCCTTTGCTGTCGGCGGAAATGCGGCTCATACTCTGCCCTCTGCGGCCTTTGCGGGAAAGTGGCTATTCGTGCGCTGCGCGCTATTGGCGCGACGGCGCATTTCTGGCATGGCCGCACCCGGAAACGCAAGGCGCCCGCGCTGCCTATTGCCTCCGCCCAATCCCTGGTCTAATAATTTCATATGAAATTAATGTTCGCGATGGGAGCGAGATGACGACACAACGCATGCACGGAACGCCTACCGAACTCTCAGCAAACCCGGAGTTTCTGGATCTGGGCGAGCTTGGGCATTCGCTCGGATTTCTTCTTCAAATGGCGCACAAAGCTGCATCTGAGGAACAATCGGAACTCCTCAAGGACGACGATCTAGGCCTGAGTTTCAACGAGTTCATCGTCCTCAAGGCCGTAGCCCTCAACCCGGGCATTTCGCAGGGCTTCCTTGCTGACTTGTACCGAATCACCTGGCCAAGCATGAGCAGACTGATTGCGTCGATGGAAAAGCGTGATCTCGTTCGGCGGGTTATCCCTCCGGAAGATCGCCGCTGCGTTGGACTTTGCCTGACTGCTGAGGGAGAACGCGCAGTCGTCAAACTTTCGGTGGCCGTGAACGCAGCCAATGAACAGGTGTTCAGCCATCTCAATCCCGACGAGAGGCACGTGCTGGTAACACTCCTTCGACGCATCGTCGATCGCCACGCCGCCGGCGGATCTGACGCACTTCCGGCGGCAACTACCATCTAAGAATCCGTCCGCCGAGCAGCCAGCCACCAAAGGCCACCAAGGTTATTCCGATGAAGTACCACGTCGCCACAAACAGCGGGCTGTCGTCAGGGCAATGCAATGCATAAACGGACCCAGCAATTGCACCAGACGCAAACCCCGCGGCGGCACCGGCCAGTGACGGGCTCACAGGTGCTGCCTGCTTCAGCGCAGCGAAAATAAGGGCCAGCGGAGCGAGCGACAGAAGCGGAAGGAACAGCAGGCAAAAGCCAGGATTTTGACCAATGAGCCTTGCTCCCCATTCTCCCGAAGCAACGCTTCTCAACTCCAGAACAATCCCCGAGACAAACAGGAGGACCGGCACAGCAAGAATTGCGAGAGCTGGTTTGAGGGATACTCCCGGCTTTCCTATGATCAAGGCGATCCGGGTACAGGTTGCAGCCAGGATGAACATCAGGCCGATCTTGAATGCAACGCGAGGGGTCTGGATCGCTTGCGCAAGATCGGGGCGCAGGCCGATGGTACCAATCAGCAGCAGCACGGATATCAGAAGCCCGCCGATGACAGCGACTGCGAACACGGGATTGAAGCGATGCCTGACACGCGCATCCTGTGTCATGAGCTTGATGAGGTCGTCTGTCTGCACGCTATTCACTCCTGTAGAGCATCGCCAGCCCTTTAAGTGCTCGATGCAGCGCGACCCGCACGGCGCCCTCTGACATTTTGAGGCGTTCCGCAGTTTCCCGAATGCCATCTCCGCTCACGGAGATGGAACGAACGATTTCGCGTTGTGGATCACGCAATCCAGCGAGCATTTTCTCCAGGTCGGCCGGTTCCAGCCCCGATCGACGATCTTCAGCCTGTAGCGTTTCCATCACGTCATCGATCGGAACACTGATATGTCTGCCGCGCTTGCGAAAGCTGTCGATCATCTTGTTCCGGACGATGGTCGATAGCCATGGCCCTATAGGGCGCGACGTGTCCCATGTAGCGCGCTTGAGATGAACTGCCAGCAAAACCTCTTGAACAACGTCCTCCGCCTCACCCGCCGATATGCCAAGCATATTGCAACGCTTGCGGGCCATGGAACGCAGATAAGGCGTCACAGCCCGCAGAAAGCGATCATAGGCCGCGGCATCGCCATCCACGGCCAGACGCAGCCAGTTTCCCCACTCCACCTCACGGGCCGACTGATTCATTCGCCCCTCAAACTCGGTATCCACCACCCCGTCGCACCAGACGATGCGCAGTTCGAGGTGCTGCGGAACGGCCTGATGGTTTCCTATTCAACTGTCAAGCAGAGAAGAGTTCAAGATAGACTTCGAAACACATCTTATACGCGGTCATGGTCCAGGGTGAGCCAGCTTTTTCTCTACGGCTTCACTGTCCGGCAGATGAGGTAATCAAGGGAGATGCGACCCGCTCCCAACCGCATGATGCAAAGCGCCATGGCCGCCCAGGTCAAGTGAATTGGCCATCCGTCAGGAACCGTGATCTGTATGACAAGCGTCATGGCCAGCAGAGCGAGTGATGCAAAACGTGTCGCCAGACCGACCACGAGAAGCGCCGAGAAGACGACCTCGCCGCATCCGGACAGAAACGCCATCACCATAGGCATTGGATAGGGATAGGGTCCTCCCGGCAGATGCAGCATGAATTCCTGACTGAAGAGGTCGATCGCCGTATCACTGAGTTGAAGAAAGCCATCCCACTTCAGAACCCCGGACTTCCAAAACGGAATTGCGAGACCAAGTCGAACAATCAACGAGACTACGTCCGGCTGAGCCAGTAATTGAATGCGTGAAAGTGCGATCGCAGTTGCCTTTCCCAGGCTGTCGACAGCCGAGCGGTTTCCGGTCCGTGTCATATCAGTCATCGATATGGTCCATTTCGAGGGAGGAAAATACGTTTGCCTCAAGCATGACGGCGATAAGCCGCGCCAGATCAAGGTCGGGGTTCAGGCCAAGCCCCACCTGCGCTGCATCCTGCAGATGCGCACCGTGTGACAAGGCAAGCAGGAATTCGGCGGCACCAGCATCCAGTAGCCTGACCTGGACCTGGTTGCCGCTGCGCGTAATCAGGGCGTCTTCAGGCCTGTCGTTAACCGGCAAGACTTCGCCGTCAGCCCGGTTTTGAGAGAAAATAGATACGGCAGGATAGAGAGAGCGCACGATCCTTGTAGCCGGATGCATGGTGAAGCGGATCAGGCCAACCCGTTCTTGCGGGATAGCAGCCAATCGGGCAGGATCGAGCCCATCTGCATCGGCCGCATGGTAGGCATCCAGCCAGGCCCGCTCGATACGTGCAACATCCGGCAGCCATGGCATGGTCTGAGCATATTCGTAGGCTTCAATGAACTCGGCGAAATCTCGGCCATATTCGAAGAGGAGCGGCGACGAGGGCGGTTTGGCGCGAATGTAGAAGCGTGCCATGGCGCGAAAGAAATCAGGACCGGTGATGCGCTGGACGGCAGGGAAAATGGAAGCGACCGCGTTGATCAAACCGACCGTGACGTTGTTGCGATAGATATTGTAGCGGTCCGCGAGCACTGTACCCTGCGGGGAGCGCAGGTCTTTGGGGACAGGGGAATCTGGCGCAAGAAGGCCTGACGAAAACAGGAATGCCTGCTCCCGAGCCGACTGCGAGAGCTGAACGGTGTTATTCTGCGGCATCACGCACCTGCCCTGTCGCACCATGACGATCCAGAATGTCCTGAGCGGCAAGCGCTTCGGCGCGCAAAACAGGCCAGTCGGGGATTTCACTATCCCATTCGATCAATGTCGGAACAGGGCCGCAGCGAGTGATGATTGTCTCGTAAAGTTGCCAGACCGCATCGGCGACGGGCCCGTCGTGGCTGTCGATCAGAACCCTTTGGCCTTCACTGTCCACCTGCTCCGCGTGGCCGGCCAGATGCACCTCACCGACCGCAGCGAGCGGAAAGGTTTCCAGATAGGTAATGGGTGAAAATCGATGATTGGCCGCAGATACAAAGACATTGTTGACGTCGAGCAGGAGCCCGCAGCCGGTGCGTCTGACGACTTCAGCGAGGAAATCGGTTTCACTGATCGTCGAATGATCGAACGCGACATAGGTTGATGGGTTTTCCAGAAAGATCCGTCGTCCTATCGTTGACTGCATGCGGTCGACATGCTCACAGACATGCAGAAGTGTTGTCAGGTTGTAGGGCAGTGGCAGCAGGTCGTTGAAGAAGACATTCTCATGGGTCGACCAGGCAAGGTGCTCGGAAACCATCGCAGGTTCGTAACGCTCGACAAGTATTCTGAAGCGCTCAAGATGCTGCGGGTCCAAAGGTGATGGCCCGCCCAATGACATGCAGACCCCGTGAATGGATACGGGATAGTCTCGCCGGATTGATTCCAGTGCCGCATGCGCGGGACCGCCAGCACCCATGTAGTTTTCAGCATGGACCTCGAAGAAGCCCTGTTGTGGTGGATCCTCGAGGATGGCTGCAAAATGCTCCGGCTTGAAACTGGTACCGGCCTGACCGGCCACACGATGAGGGGTAAAGCGGAGAGTTTCAGCCTTGCCTGCAGGCTGCTGCCGTATCAAATGTGTTCTGGCCATTCGCCCCTCCGCTCCCACCAGCTTGAACTTAGGTATCGCGTGTCAAGGGCGTCAGCGAGCCCTTGCGGTCACCGGGCAACTGAAGCGAAATGCAGGTGCCACCTTGAACGAACTTCCATGCATTGCCCTGGAAGTCCTTGGTCGAACTGCCTTGGCAGCTAGTGCCGGGACCCGCTGCGCAATCGTTCTGACCCTTGAGCGAAACGCCAAAGCACTTTTCTTTCTTGGCCGCCACAGCAGCGTCGGCTTCAGCTTTGGTAAGGGGACCGGCGATTGCGAGCGTCGATAGTGCAGAGGTGATTGCACCGGCGAGCAGCACAGTGCTAATTGAGGCTTTCGACATCATATGTTCTCCGTTGCTGGTGGTGCCGCATTGGGCGACACACAGGCAATTCGGGAACGGGAGGCCATTCGTTACAAGCCTGATGATAACGAACGCGTGATCGCCAGACTTATCTGCGACGCAGTGTGGCAGGGCCCGACACGATCCAGTCAGCTAATGATCGACTGAAGGGAGGCAACGAGCAAAAGCGCCATGACGATGTTGAAGGCGCGCATACGCTTGTGAGAAGAGAGCCATCCTCGCAGGATCGTTCCAAATGCTGCCCAACTCCCAACACTTGGAGCATTGACGAGCGCAAATGCAAGCGCGAGCACGGCGACGCTCCATAAAGAGGCGCTTTCAGGCAAATAGGTCGTCAACGCACCCATCGCCATGATCCAGCATTTCGGATTCACCCATTGGAACAACGCAGCTTCTGCAAACGTCAGAGGTGGACGGGCCTCCTGCGCTTCATTGTCCATCGGGCCGGAGGTGGCAAGTTTCCAAGCCAGCCATAGCAGATAAAGGCAACCAATCCAGCGCAGGACGGTTTGCGCCTGCGGCACGGCAAGAAAGATTTCCCCAAGGCCCGCCCCGATGACCAACACCATCAATGCAAAACCGAGAGAAACGCCCAGGATGTGCGGAATGGATCGTACGAGGCCGTAGTTCACGCCTGAAGCGAGCAACATCGTGTTGTTTGGTCCAGGAGTTATTGATGTAACAAAAGCATAGATCGCAAATGCGATAAATTGGTCCGGCATCGCGGTGTCTCGCTCTTGAAGAAAATTACTTCTAACTTGTTCTGGTTAGCGATCGAGACACTTGCCGTAAATCACAATCATGTATCGATACACTTCAGGATGTGTGCCTGTCTGCGTTATCGATCAAATGCGTTTCAGCTCAGACGCCGATGAAATTCTCCGAGGTCACAACCAGAGGCTGGCTGGAGATCTTCGCCAGGAGCGCCAATGCTGCGTCCAGTTCCGACCGTTTGGGCGCACCAAGGCATAGCCTCACTCCCGTCTTCGGTTGTTGGCAATCCACCATGAAAATAGATGGCGGACTGACAAGAATACCGGAAGCCGCAGCGCGGTTTGCCACTTGTTCCGCAGCCAGAGACGACATTGGCAACCATGCATGTAAACTGCCACCATCGCGGGGAAGACAGGCATCCGGCAAATGGTGGCGGGCAAGACGAACGCGTTGTTCGGCCTCCTCTCGAACGGTGGCACGTACCGAGGCGATCACCCCTTCGCGTAACCAGAAATTCAAGAGCATGCAAAAAATTGGTGACGCCATCGACGTTGTCGCCTGAAGGCCTGAACGAGAGCGGTCGGCGAACGCCAGCGGCGCAACGATGATGCCGATACGCAAACCCGGAGAAACCATCTTTGAAAAGCCATTGATGTAGAAAACGCGTTCCGGCGCAAACGTTACCAGCGGCTTGCAGTCAGATGGCGTGAAAAGCGAATAAACATCGTCTTCAACGATCAGCACATCATGTGCTCGGCACACATCCACGATCTCCTGGCGTCGTGTCATCCCCATCGTCGCAGTGGTTGGATTGTGCAGGGTCGGAGTTACGTAGATCACCCGATGGGAGGTCCGGTCACTCGCAGCGAGCGCTGAATCGAGATGTGCCGGAATCAGACCCTGTTCATCGATCGGCAAACCGACCAGCTTGCATCCGAGGTATTTTGCCGCTTGGATGGCTCCCGGATAGGTTACCTCCTCGGTAAACAGCGTTCCCCCAGGGCCGCACGCGGCGTAGAATGCGACTGATAATGCATGTTGTGCTCCGTTTGTGATGAGGATCCGCTCGATCGCTGTATCGATACCCACCTGATGCAGCCAACCGGCGATCATTCGCCGATCATCTGAATTACCTGCCGCAGGCCGATAATGACCGAAATCTTCTGCCGTGACATCTCGAGCGAGCGCCTGGAAACTTGCAACAAGGATCTGCTGACCGAGCAACTGTGGCGGGACATTGACGGACAGATCCGTATATCCGCGTTCACGAACCGCCTGGACGGATACGAACATTCCCCGTCCATGCTCGCTCCGCACCAAACCTCTGCGTTCCAGATCCAGATAGGCGCGAGAGACCGAACCGACGCCGACGCCAAGCCGGTACGCCAAATCTCTGTGTGCAGGCAATCGAGCACCTGCGGGTACCAGGCCTTCGGCAATATCCTCCGCCAAAGCAGTTGCAATACGGTCATGTATCTTTCCTCCGCCCGCCGGCAGACGAGGAATCCATGGAGATACGAGGCGAATGGTATCCTCCCTAAGTGTCACGCAACATGAATCTGCTTTTCAAGACGTCTCCATGGGATTACAGCTACGCGAAATCAACTATAAATTTTAACTAAATAAAATTTGCACCTTTAATTCGAAACTAACCCTCTATTCTTTTTTAAGAATGTAATTTGCAAGTAAACATAAATATAATTACAGTTTTTTGGCGATATCGATATGAAATATAATATAAATCGTATCTCTGATGAATTACATTTCCTTCATCAGCGGATTCTCACTCATTTCATGAGTGCGGAGATGCGATCCGTTACCGCCATCAAAGCTGCCGGACTGGTCGTCAGCTATGGCGATCTTGCGGATAACGCAATGAAAATCGCTGGCAGCCTTCAGCGCCTGGGGATAACCGACGGTGACGGGGTCGGACTGCTGACCTCCAGAAGTCCGGATGCAATCGCTGCGATGCTTGGTATCCTCGCCTGCGGTGCCCACTGGTTGCCACTGGACCCACGCAACCCGATGGAGCGCAACATCAGATGCCTCAATGAGGCCGGCTGTCGTATGCTTTTGGTCGACGAAGTCTCGCAACCCGACCACGCCACGGAAATCGAAACACACCTCCTATCCAAACTGAAGACATCGCGTGCGATCGACCAATGGGCGACGTCCAAACCTGAAGCGCTGGCATACACAATCTTTACGTCGGGTTCTTCCGGTATGCCCAAAGGTGTAGCGATCAGCCATGGAGCGGCTGCAAACCTCATGGATTGGGCTCTCGATACGTTTGGCCGGCCGGGTCTGACACGAACACTGTGCTCAACCCCTTTCTCCTTCGATGTCTCGGTCTTCGAAATCTTTGCGACTCTCTCAGCAGGTGGATGTCTCGAACTTGTTCCATCCATTCTCTCTCTTGCGGATCTTTCCGACAGAAATCAGCTGACACTTATCACAGGCGTTCCTTCCGCCATGGCAGCACTCATGCGGTTTGGCGTCGACATGACAGGGATCAAGGAGATCCTGCTGGCTGGAGAAGCGACGCCACCGGGTCTTGTCCAGAAACTATTTGCAGCAGGAGCCAAACGTGTCTGGAATCTCTACGGACCGACCGAAGATACAATCTATTCGACTGCTCAACCGCTTACGCCTGTCACATTCGCGGCCGTCACTCGGCATGGCGACGTGCCGATTGGTGTGGCCCTGCCGGGACATGTGGCGCTGGTCCTCGATCCGGACGCTAACGAAGTGGCAGCGCACGTCGTCGGGGAGCTATGTCTCATGGGGGTCGGGCTTGCGGACGCGCCGCACCCGGTGCCGGGCGCACTGTCCGAGGCCTATCGCGCCGACAGGTTCGAGGTCCGTCATGGGAAGAGGCTCTACCGCACAGGTGACAGAGCCTGGAAAGATGGCAGCGGCAACTTGCATTTCGCTGGCCGGCTGGATGATCAGATCAAGTGGCGAGGTTTCAGGATCGAGCCGCAGGAGATCACACATGCCATCTGTCAAGTGCCCGGCGTTCTTCGCGCAGAAGTTCGGCTCTGCCCCTGTACGGCCGGACAAATAGACCGGGCCGAACTCGTCGCCTGGGTCATGGCATCAACCGAGGGGGACCACTCGGGTCTTGATGCGGAAATCCGCAAAGCCCTGACGAATGAGCTGCCGGAATGGATGCGCCCTACGACACTTCGGTTTGTCGATACGTTGCCCCTTGGACGACACGACAAGCTGGACCGACGTGCACTCCTCCATCAGCAAGTGGCCATCGGCTGAAACCGGCAAACAATCTTCGCAAACCAATTTCATGAGGAGCCGTCGCAGTGACGCCATCGAACAAGCCATCCTTCGCCGCTCAATACCCTCAAAAATTGAATCATGGTCCGAATGCTCTATCCAAGAGCGTTCCCCTCGAGAACATTGAACCCTACGTCACGTTGAGGTCGTCGCCTGGCAAAAGTAATCCGGTAGACTTTGTCTCCGCCACGCGCGACACGATAGCCACCGCCTTGACCGCGGTTGGCGCCGTCTTGCTCCGCGGCTTCCAGGTTGGTGATGCGCAACGATTTTTCCAGACAGTGGAGGCGCTGGACCCCGAAATCCTGAGCTACTCGGAGCGGTCATCTCCACGACATGCCGTGGCAGACCGGGTCTACACCTCAACAGATCATCCTGCCGATCAGGAGATCGTGATGCACTCGGAGCAATCTTACACTCTCAACTTTCCACGTTTCATCTGCTTCTGGTGCAAGGTGCCTGCCGCGACCATGGGCGCCACCCCTATTGCAAGCAACAGGACTATCCTCGAAGGTCTGCCTTCAGAACTCGTGGAAAAATTCCGCCGCAAGGGCGTCCTCTACCGACGTACCTACACTCCGGGTCTTGGCGTATCGTGGCAAACTGCCTTTCAGACCGATAATCGCGGTGACGTCGAACAGTTTTGCCGAGAGCGCGACATCGAGTTCGAATGGGACCGTGAGGATAGACTGAAGACGAGGCAGTATCGCTCTGCGTTTCAGATACATCCTGTTACCCGGGAGCTCGTCTGGTTCAACCATGCCTTGTTCTTTCACCACACAAGTCTCGATCCAGAGATTGCGTCGGCGCTGATCGACGCTGTCGGGCTCGACAATGTTCCCACAGACACGGCGTTCGGCGACGGCGAGGCCTTTTCAAGCTCGGAAATAGAGGCCATGCGCCGCGCCGTCGCGGCAGCGAAGCGTCGGTTCCCCTGGGAGGTCGATGACGTGCTGCTGCTGGACAACATGCTGATGCAGCACGGCCGCGAGGCGTTCACGGGTGAACGCAAGATCCTCACTTTGATGGCCCGTCCTTACACTTCGCTGCGTGAACCACTGAGATCCCCACTCCAATTCTCTCGTCAGGAGCACTGAAATGGCTGCACATTTTTCAGCCCCCGTCCTGAAGCCGCGCCTCTATGAAAGGGGCATGAGCGATGGCCTGAAACCGGAGGGATACGTCGACCCTGACCGCGAATTCGTGGCAATTCTTAATGCTCCATCCGGCCCTGTCGAACTCGGCCCATGGGTTTCGGAGCACCGGGCCGCTCTCGAAACACTGATGGCGAAAGCAGGCGGCATACTGCTTCGGGGCTTTTCTTTGAATACTCCTCATGCCTTTGGCGAGGGGGTAAGAGCTTTTGGCCGCGATCGATTGCCCTATCTTGAGCGCGCTGCGGTCCGCTCTGAAGTGGCCCCCGGAGTATTCACATCCACGGAATTCTCCTCCGATCATTTCATCGATCTGCATCATGAAATGTCGTTTGCCAGAGACTTGCCGGAGCGCATCTTCTTTTTTGCCGAAACACTTGCAGAAACCGGCGGCGCCACACCGCTTGCCGACGAACGGGCGGCGACTGCCAAATTCGATGCCGCGATCCTGAAAGTCTTTGAGGAACGAGGCGTCATCTATGAACGCAATTTCCGTCCGGAGATCGACATGGACTGGCGTTCCGCCTTTCAGACGCAGGATAGAGCAGACGTCGCCGCCTATTGCGAAGCCAACGGCACGCAATTCGAATGGCTAGGGCCAGAACATCTTAGGACACGCCAACGCCAGAAGGCATTCGCAAGGGTGCCTGCGACGGGCGATAAACTGTTCTGCAACCACGCGCATCTTTTTCATACTGCGACCCTCCCGCCTGGAGTCCTCGCATCACTGATCGAAGAGTTCGGCACAGAGAACCTTCCTCGCCGCGTCTTCTTCGGTGACGGGTCACCCATACCCGATGCAATGATCCACGACATCCGGGCAGTTTACGCTGAGGAAACGCGAACCTTCGACTGGCAGCGACATGATGTGCTGGCGCTGGACAATCTGATCTGCCTCCACGGTCGCGCTCCATTCACCGGCAAGCGTACGACCCTTGTCTCCATGACGACACTGGTCTCGAGGGGTGTGTGATGAATTCCCAGATCGACACTGCCGAGACATCCGCACTGATCGAAGGCTATCCACTTTCACCCTTGCAGCAAGCCATCGCCGGCACAGGCCGCAGCGTTCTTCGGCAAGTCTCATCAGTTCAGCTCCGCTGGCCGCAGCCCGTAGACAAGAATGAAGTCATTGCGCTCCTCACGAAAAGGATCGCCTCTCAGGCAATGCTGACCACCCGTATCGTTACATTCGGTCAACCGCCTGTTTCTCTTCAGGTTCCGGGCGAAGGCCGTGTGGCCTGGATTTGCGAGACATCGGCAGATGCGTTCGAGCGACAGCTGATCCAGCCGTTTGACCGCGAGGCGACCGAAACACTTCGGATCCTGATGGAGGGAGATGACGAAAAGATCCACCGCCTCGCCCTGCTTGCCCCGACGGATGTGACAGATCCGGATGGACTTGTTCTGCTTCTTTCCAAGGAGGAGGCAATCCCGACACTGACCTACCAGCACTTTTCGGAGTGGGCTCTCCAGGCGAAGAACGAGAATACGCCGGAGACAGTTGCTCCCCTCACGGATCTGGACCTGGGAGTGTCTCTGGAAAAGGGTATCTTGCAGCAGTCGAGCTCCATGGTGAGCCATTCAGGCCGCCTCGGATCTGCGGAAGCGTGTCTTGCCGGTCTTGCGGTGCTCGGACCCTATTTCGCCCAAGATCAGAGCGAAAGCATAACGGTTTCACTCAGTACTGATGGTCGCCTCTTCAGTGAATTTTCAGGCATGGCCGGGCCGTTTCGGCTTGGCACGCCGCTGACTGTTTCTCGGGTCATCCCGCAACTTCAGGAATCATCCAAGGCGCTTGAAAATCAGCTGGATCAAAACGCGCTTGCCATTGCGACCGGTGCCGCATCTGCCCCTGTCGATCCGCCCCTCATCATATCCATCGTGACAATCCCGGATCTTCACCCCCTGTTTTCCGCGGCCACTCTCTCCTTCCGGGAATGTCCGGCAGCGCCACTCGTTCTGTCACTACGCCTGTCGGACGGGCGGACTGATATCGAACTGTCGAGCTGCGTTTCCAGCCTTTCTCCGGCTGTACTTGCGGACCTGGCAAAACGGACGGCGGATGCGATCACACGCGGCGCCAGCAACAAGGGATGCAGCGGGTCGCAGCTTGCCGGTTTGGCACCTCCAGCCTTGGCGCCCATTTCGCCCATAAAGGGCACGATCTGGAAACGTTTCGAAGATCTTGCGCTCGACGAGCCCACCAGAACGGCACTCATAGCGGATCGTAGCTATAGTTTCGGCGAAGTGCGTGATGCTGCCGAACGTCTGGCAAGCACACTTCAGAAGAAGTTCGGTCCCAAAGGACGCATACTCCTTTTTGCAGATCGATCCTTCGGCGCCGTGGTCTCGCTGCTTGGAACGCTGAGAGCTGGATTAACTCCAGTGCCGGTTCTAAGGGAATATCCAGACGAGCGGATTCGTCACATCGCGGCAAGGTCAGATGCACTTGGTGCCGTTGCGGAAGCGGGAGAGTTCGAGCGCGCAAGCCGGATCATGCCGGGCAAGGTCTTGCCTGCGATTGGGCACGAGCCCCAACCCATGGCCGATTTTGCCGGATCGGGTGAAGATGAAGCCTACATCCTCTTTACGTCCGGCTCTACCGGTGAACCAAAAGGTGTGGCTGTACGACAGTCGAGCGTCCTCAACCTCGTCGATGCCCTCAAGGACAGGATTTATGGCAGGACCGGACCTGGCCTGCGGCTTTCCATCAACGCACCGCTCGCGTTCGATTCCTCGATGAAGCAGGTCTTCCAGATCATCCTGGGCCATACCCTCGTGCCGGTGCCGGCCGAAATCCGTGCCGACCCGGAGGCGATGATCGAGTTTGCTGCTGATATGCAACTCGATGCGCTCGACGTGACACCGACCATCCTCAGGGCGATGATTTCAGTCGGCTTCGGATCGAATCCGGAGAGGATGCCTAAGCGCCTTCTGGTGGGTGGCGAAGCCTTCGACGCGGCTCTTTGGCGCGAAGCACGCAATTGGAGGAATACCGATACCTGGAACGTTTATGGTCCGACCGAGGCGACGGTCAATACGCTCGTCGCTCGCGTCAAGGACCATGAAGCCCCGACCCTTGGCTACCCCCTCGCAGGGATCTCGGTTGCGGTGGTCGATGCTTCTGGCAATGAGTTGCCGCAGGGAGCTGCGGGTGAACTCATCATCGCCGGTAGAGGTGTGGCGCTTGGCTATATCGGCGCTTCAGAAAAGGACAATCTGCGCTTCAGCTCGCTGCCGAACGGAGTCAGGACGTATCGTACCGGCGATTATGCTCGTCAGCTAGCCGATGGCACGATTGCCTTCATCGGACGCCGCGACGATCAGGTCAAGGTGGGTGGACAAAGACTGGAATTGGGCGAGATCCAAACCTGTCTGTCGCGCCAGCCGGGTGTTGCAGAGGCTGTTGTCCTCATCGACAAAAGTCAGGAAGGCAATCCGCGGATCGTGGCAGCTGTCGTACCGCGCGAAGAAAACAAGCTGCCGGATCTTCCCGATGCGGTCTACGTCGATCTGCCGACCGGGCACAGGATAGCAAGTCTCAATGCGTCGGAAACGCGCTATCAGTTTCGGGAGATCTTTGAAGACCAGATCTACACCGATCCTCGTATCATTTATCCGGAAGACGCAGTCGTCTTCGACGTGGGAGCGAATCTCGGCCTGTTTTCGCTGTTCGTCGCATCCCACATACCACGGGCAAAAATATATTCATTTGAACCGCTTGCGCCAATCCGCGAAAAGCTGGCCAACAATATTGCAAGATACGCGCGCAACGTCACGATCTTGCCCTACGGCCTATCGGACAGGGAGCGCGAGGTCGGCTTTACCTACTATCCTGGCTACGCGATGATGTCCGGCCAGCGCGACTATGCCGATGCCGGGGCCGAAAAAGCCGTCATCACAACCTATCTTGGTAACGCTGCCAACGAAGGTGATGGCGAAGCCCGCTTGCTGGCTGACCATATTGAAGAGGTTCTCGAAGGCCGTTTCGACGCTCAGATCCACGAGTGCCGGTTGCGACGCCTGTCGGACGTCTTCGATGAAAACGGTCTGGACAGGATCGACGTCCTGAAGATCGATGTGCAACGGGCAGAGCTGGATGTCCTGCGCGGTATAGATGAGCGTCATCTTCGCAGAATTCGCGCCATTTCGATGGAACTACACGACGACCCCTCCGGCGTGACCGCCGGTCGTGGCTCCGTCATTTCGAATATGCTGGAACAGGCCGGGTTTCAGGTCGATCTGCGTCAAGACCCGTTACTCCAAAGCACCGACCGCTGGAACCTCGTGGCCTGGCGGACCGATCTGGCGGAGCCTCGGCAACACATCACGATACCGTCGACTGTTCATCGCCTTTTCGGCGGCGTTACCAGCCGCAGTCTCCTGACAGCACTGCAAGCCGAACTCCCGCCCTACATGGTTCCGCGCGCGCTGCGCGTCGTGTCGCAAATACCACGCACGCCCCAAGGCAAGCTTGACAAGGTGGCGATCCTTTCCTCGCTGGAAGAAGAGACCGAGATGGATACAGTGTCCGTAAATAGCCTGCCACCCGTCGGTGACAGTTCTTCGAACCCACCGGCGATCCAGCCGGAAATCGTCACTCGGGAACAACCGAATACGGAAGCCCTGCTCTCTATCTGGCGGGAGGTGCTCCGCAGACCTCAACTGACCGAGCGAGACGATTTTTTCGTCAATGGCGGCGATTCCATCCGCGCTATTCTCATGCAGTCGAAGGCACGGGCAGCTGGCATCAACATCACTCTCCGAGACCTTCATGCCCGTCCGACTGTCACAGGTCTGCTGGCTACAACCGGTACATCTGAATCGCAACCTCAACCAACGGTCAAGATTTCCGAGCCAAGTCCAGTTTCCGGGTCCCCTGCCGCTAATGAAGCAACGCATGCACTGCTGGCGATTTGGCGAGATGTTCTCCGCAGGCCTCAGTTGACGGAAAAGGACGATTTTTTCGTCAACGGCGGAGATTCCATCCGCGCAATCCTCATGCAGTCAAAGGCACGGGCAGTCGGCATCAACATCACTCTTCGCGACCTTCATGCCCGTCCAACGGTCGTCGGTCTCCTGGGAGGTTTGCGGCCGGCCCCCCATCCTTCCACAGAGATGGTTACTGCCTTGCCCTCTCCTGCAGCCGCCTCAGTCGCGCCGCCGGCCCCGGCGCTTGCGGTTGAACGACGGTGGCCAGCGACAGGCATGCAAAGGTTAAAGCTTTCGGCCACAGCGGCGAGACAGGATGCCCAAGTCTACCATAACGCCACGATTACACCTGTACATCTGCCGTTTAGCGCCACGGCGTTTTCCGATGCCCTGGCAGCCATCCGAAAGGTCCACCCCATCTTGACGGCGCATGTCGCGCTGTCCGGTGATAGCGTCGATTTCGTCTTCAATCCGCGGCGCGCAAACGGAGATTATTCCTATCTCGATATTTCCGCTGCCGCGATAGCCGAGCAGGAACAGATCATAAAGGCAGAAGTCCTTGAGGAGCGCGAAAAGTCTTTCCCCTTGTCTGAGGGAAATCTGGTTCGCTTCAAGGTGATCAAGCGCAACAAGGATCGTTTCGATCTTCTTGTGGCAGAGCATCATGCTGCCCTTGATGGCTACAGTCTCAATGCCATCATCCGCGAACTGGTCGAACGGTTCCGCGGGTCAAAGGTTGAAACCACGGATGATCTCGCAGTGTTCGCCGCCGTAGAGGCCGAGCAAAATGCCACGGATCGATCGCAGGCGAGCAGAACCTTCTTCGGAGAAAGGCTCGAAGGCCTTCCTTTCCGGCCATTGGCGCCACCGCGTGCCCTCGCCGACAGCGCTGATATGCGACAGGTGGATGTCCTTCAATCGCAGGAAGTCTTTCGGCGCCTGAACCAGATCGAGAATATGGGCGATGTGTCCACCAAGGGCCTCTTCTTTGCGATGAACATCGAGGCTCTTACCCGCGCGCTTGGTGAGCGCCCGAGCCGCATCGGTGTCGTGTTTTCGCTGCGCCCGGAGGTCGAGGGATCCCTGCTTGCGATTGGCAACTTCCTGAATGTACTGCCGGTACCGACGGGTCCGCGCACGGACCTCGTGGAGGCAGCAAGACAATTCGATCGGTTTGACCGTTCCGCCTTCCAGCATAAGGCAGCCTCATTCGAGCGCCTCGCAGAGTGGTTTGGTTCGGCAGCACATTTTGACACGGTCTTCAACTTCATCCAGTTTGCGGAACCGGACAGCAAGCGCGGGGATGTGCACGAAACGGAGCAACGGTTCTTTGCAGTAGACGCTATGGTTCCGCTCTCTGTCGATTGGGATCTATCCGGCGACAGCCTCGTACTCGGCTTCCAATACGATGCCAAACGTCTGGACGCTGCAACGGTGGAGCGACTGGCGTCCTCATTCAGGTCAGTTGTGGCCGAATGGCTGGGGCCGACCGCATCGAATGTCAGCGGAAACAGAACTCAGTCCATATCGCAGCTGCACGCGGTGCTGCGCGAGGCAATAGGCGAGCTACCCTCGCCGTCCGCTCGCCTGTCCGATCATGCCTTGGGATCGCTTGAAAAAGTTCAACTGGCGCGGAAGCTGATTGATCGGACGGGTATTGCCTTCCCATTGTGCGAGTTCCTGCCTTTGCAGACGCTTGGCGAACTGGAGCAATTCGTCGAGCAAAAAGCTGGAAATTCGACGATTAACTTGAGCTTCATCGAATTGACGGCACCCCGGCACGATCCACCCCGCTTGCGCATCGTCGGTTTCCAACCGGTCGGTGTCGCCGGATCCATCTTCGACCCTTGGTGCGACCTGGTCGGCGATGATGTCAGCATCCACGCTCTTCGTTGGCCGGAGTTTGAGGGCAATCCGGCAAGTCTCGGGTTCGAGCGGTTTATCGCTTCCCTCACGGAGGCGGTCGGGATGCTCGGCAACGAGCCAATGATCTTCGTTGGAGGTTGCTTCGGTGCAATCCTTGCCTACGAAGTGGCCTGCCGTCTGAAAGTCGGTCCACACGCGATGGTTTTCATCGGATCTGGTGCTCCGGCGCAGGATGCGCGGGCTCCTCTCTACCATGAAATGACGGATGTCGAACTGAAGGCTGAGTTGGTCCGCCTGAAGTCCATGCCTCAGAGCTTTCTGGAGAATGAGGAGATCCTGGTTCCCGTATTCAAGGCTCTGCGTGGCATGGCCGCCATAGCGACGACGTGGAGCCCTCGCCTTGATGTTCTGGCTGAGTGCCCAATTACCGCCGTCTGGCCTCAGCAGGATGCAGGCGTTTCAAAGCGTGCGATGCTGGACTGGGCTAACCTGACCTCGTCAGGTTTCAAACTGACGGAGATACCGGGAGAGCATGCGGTCCTGGTGGATGATCCACTTGGCGTCTGGAAAGTGGCGGAATTACAGAACCTCATCAGAACGCATTGATCGACATGCCCGATAAAGAAGCACGATCGGCGACGTCATCAGGCGCGCCGATCCGACCTCCGCAAGATGAACCGAAAGGAATTTGAAAATGCCCGTCATCACCTTTGAAGCAGGCGCCATGAGCGACGATGTCAAGGCAGAACTCTTGACCCGCCTCACTGACGTGGCAGTCGAAGTCACCGGCATTCCGAAGCATCTTTACTTCGTTTCGATCCATGAGCTCCCTGATACGCATATTGCCGTGGGCGGCGTAAGCGTCGCTGACATCAAGCGCGACCTCAAATCCCGGCAAACCTGAGGACAGGTGTGCACCTCGACCTGATCGAGCCTTGAAGCCAGCCGGGAACCAATTTTCGATGAATATACTAGTACTGAGCCAGTTCTCGGAAGCCATTGCATATGCCTTGCCTGCCAGCAACGCAACGGTTCGCTTTGTGAGCCAGTTTTCAGGTTATGATCCGATTGAGGACCATAAATCGCAGCCGTTCGATCTGCTTGTAAGCTTTGGATATAACCGCCATTTGCCGGTGGACCATCCGCGGATGGCTGGCATCCGCGCAATCAACCTGCACACCAGCCTTCTTCCTTATGGTCGGGGCCTCAACCCCAACTTGACGGCCTGGCTGAATGGTGAACCGCACGGATTGAGCATCCATGAAATCTCGTCTGAATACGACAGGGGTGACATCATCTTTCAGCAGCGGCTGGTTGACTGTTTCGACATGGATGCGGAAACCTTACGCTCGACATACGAGCGCAAAATCGCTCTTGCCATCACGTTCCTTGCTGACGCCTGGCCCGATCTCGTTGAAAACCGGTATCGTGTCCGGCCGCAACCGCAGGGCTATGGCTCCTTGATGACGGCTCGCGCCCTGAAGGCCTATCGACCTGTTCTGGCTGAATACAATGATCGTCCGCTTCGTGACTTCATCACGGCCGTTCGTCAGGGGAAGATCGATCGACTGACGTCGGATCTCAGTTGCTTTGCGAAGACACCAGCGGAAACTCTACAAGGCTCATTTGCCTGAAGTGAGCGCTTGTCACGTTGCGACGAGTACTTCAACGCCGCGCCGCTCAAACTCCTTCGCGACGCGATCCGGAATGCCATCATCCGTGATCAGGGACTGGATCACGTCAAGCGATCCGAGCCGCGTGAACGAGGAACGTCCGATCTTGGTGGAATCGGCTACCAGGTACACATGCGCTGCTGCCTTGATCATCGCTTCCTTGAGCTGAAGATCTGCAAAACTTGGGTAGGTGAGACCTGCTTCCAAATCGACACCGGCGGTGGCAAGGAAGAGCTTACCGGCAAAGATGTTACTGAAATATTCGACTGATTTGTCACCCGACAAGGACAAGGTGGGCGACTTGAACTGCCCGCCCGGCATATGGACAGCAAACGTCGGCACCGCGCCGAGAATGATGGCAATGTTCAATGCGTTGGTGATCAGCGTCAAGTCGCGGCGGTTTGTCAGCCGCATGGCGATCTCGGTTGTCGTCGTGCCAGCATCGAGGATCAGCGTTTCGCCATCCTTCACCAGACCGGCAGCCAAAGCGCCGATCTTGCGCTTCTTGTCCATGTTCTCCTGATGATGCAGCGTCATGGTGCCGGTCTGCGGCGCTGCCGAATTCAAATAGGCGCCGCCATGCTCGCGCGTAATGAAGCCGTCATTCTCCAGGCGCTCAAGATCCTGACGGATTGTCGCTTCGGAAACATGGAAGGCGGTTGCCAATTCGCGAACGCGGGCCGAACCCTCTTCCTGCAGCCATTCGAGAATGCGCCGACGGCGTGGCTCGGAGAGCAAGCCGATCATGGATTCGGAAGAATCGTTCTCTGCCTTCGCGTCCATGTCCCGACAAACCTCAAATTCCGCAAGCAAACCGCAATGTTTCGATCTTAACCCACGGCTCCCTTACAACAAGTGCCCGCCGGTTGAAATCCTCATCACGCTTGACTTTGCAAGACGACCCGAGCCTGCAGCTTCTGCTGCACCTGATCGACCACGACGGCGGCAATGATCACGAGCCCCTTGATGACCGTCTGCCAGAAAGAAGAGACACCCATCATGATCAGGCCATCGGCCAGGATACCGATGACGAAAGCCCCGACGATGGTACCTCCGATGCGTCCGCGCCCACCGGACATGGAGGTTCCGCCCAGAACGGCAGCGGCAATGGCGTTGAGTTCGAAAGTCTCCCCCGTGGCCGGATGGCTCGCCTGCAACTGCGATGCAATGATCAGACCGACCAGGGCAGCACAGAAACCCGAGAACATGTAGACAAAAATCTTGATGCGATCGACATTCACGCCGGAAAGTGCCGCACCCCGTTCATTGCCACCGACCGCATAGATGTGACGACCAAGCGGCGTGCGCGTTGCAAGATAGGCGGCGGCGAGTGCGACCACGACCATGATCCAGACTGAAAGCGGGAATCCAAGCAGGGTTCCCGAGCCGATTAGCTTGAACGTGTCGGAACCATAGTCCGGATTGCCCGAAAGATTCGGGAAGGTCCGTCCATCCGAGAAGAGCAAGGCTGCGCCGCGGGCGACGTAGAGCGTGCCGAGTGTGGCGATGAAAGGCGCAACATTGAGCTTGGTAATCAGCAGTCCGTTGATCAATCCGATGAAGACACCGACGACGGCGACAATCAGGCAGATCTCAATCGTGTTGAACTGCAGGCTCCAGCCGATCTGCAGGTCGATGCCGTAAAGAACCAGCCAGCCGGCAACCATCGCACACAGGCCGACGATCGAACCGACAGACAGGTCGATGCCGCCAGAGACGATGACGAAGGTCATACCAATCGCAAGCAGCGCGTTGAGCGCCACATGCTTCGATATGATCAGCATGTTTGCCCCGGTCAGGAAGTTTGGCGCGGCGAGCGCAAAAAAGGCGAAGACCAGGATAAGGGCGACAAATGTTCGCATCTTCAAGAGAAGCAGCAGCATAGAGGTTTGCGACGATGCGTCGGCGACTTTGCTGCCTTGGGTGATGACGGGACTGCTCATGAGGATTTGACCTTGTTGAGATTGGGCGTCGCGGCGGAGATCACCTCCGCTGCCGCGGCACCGGCCGGAAAGTCGCCAGTCAGCCTGCCATTCGCCATGACGAGAATGCGATCGGAAAGGGCGAGGACCTCTTCCAGATCCGAGGTAACGAAAAGGATCCCGAGGCCGTCAGCGGCCAGTTTGCGCATGGTTCGGAAGATTTCGGCTTTGGCGCCGATATCGATCCCCCGCGATGGCTCATCCATCAGAAGGATGCGCGGCCGGGTCATGAGCGCTTTGCCAATCACGACTTTCTGCTGATTGCCGCCCGACAGGCTGGAGACCGGATGCTCCATACTTGCGATCTTGATCGCCATGCGCTTGACGAATTCTGCAGCCTTTCCAGCTTCCGCCTTCAGGCTCAGATGAAAGATACGCGTAAAGTCGCCGAGCGACGAAAGCGTCAGGTTTTCACGGATACTCATGATCTGAACCAGACCATCGCGCTTGCGGTCCTCCGGGATGAGCGCAAGACCACGCCGGATACGCCCGGATACGCTGCGTTCCGTGACGCGCTCTCCAGCGATAAACAGCCTGCCAGTCGACGCCGGATGCTGGGCCATGATGCACTCCAGAAGCTCAGACCGTCCGGCACCCATCAGCCCATAGAGACCGACGATCTCTCCTGATCGAACCGAAAGCGACATATGATCGACCACGTAGCCGCCAGCGGGACTGGGTAGAGAGACATCTTCGACGCGAAAGATCTCATCGCCGAGTGCGTGGTGCTCAGTCTTCGGAAATTCCTTGGATGCGCTACCGATCATGTTGGCGACGATCCAGGGAACATCGACGCCTTCCATGGAACGCGCGCCGGTGATCACGCCGTCCCGAAGCACGGTGATGTAGTCCCCGATACGGATCAGTTCCTCGAGCCGGTGGGAGATGTAGACAATGCCCACGCCTTGACGCTTCAGGTCACCGATGACGCGGAACAGTACTTCGACTTCGGTCGCAGACAGGGCGGACGTCGGCTCATCGAGAATGAGGATGCGAGCGTCCTCGGCAAGCGCCTTGGCAATCTCCACTATCTGTTGCTGGCCGATCCGCAAATTGCCCAACGGCGTGTCGGGATCAATATCCTGCTCCAGACGCTTCATCAGTGCCGCGGCAACAGCGCGCTGGGCACTCCGGTCGATATGGACACCACCGACCGTCTTCTCGTGCCCGACGAAGATGTTCTCTGCCACCGTCAGATTGGGAAAAAGATTGAGTTCCTGGAAAACAATGCCTACGCCATGACGTGCCGCATCGGTGCGGTCAGCGAAAACAACCGGCTTGCCGTCAAGCGCGATGGTTCCCCCGTTTAGCCGCTCAACACCTGCAATCACCTTCATCAGTGTCGACTTGCCGGCACCATTTTCGCCAACCAAAACGTTGACCGCGCCCATCCGTAGATCGAAGTCAACATTCTTGAGAGCCTGTGTTCCCGGATAGATCTTGGACCCAGAGCGGATCGTCAGGCCGATGGGATGCGTTTCGCTCATGGCATGACCTCGATGCGCACAGGCGTCACAAGCGGCTTTTCGCCCGCAGAGCGAAGAACGGTCGCACCGAGAAAGTCGACCGTCTTGCCGTTCAACGGCTTATCGGCAGGTATGGTCGAAACAGCCCGATCGTTCAGCGCCCGGCCAAGGCGGGCATATTCGATCTGATCACGGAATGCGGAAAAATCATAAAGCGGCGTCACATCACGCAGCGCCGTACCTTTGACCACCGGGCCAAGCTGCAGGATCACATCAGCGGTCCCGTCACCGTCGAGATCAACTTCGGCCACGGCGGCCTTCGAGACGCGGTTTTCAACGATCACCTTGCCCCTACCCTTGACAGCGAAGTTCCACCCACCGCCGGCACCGCCGACACGCAGGCCGTACTGGCTGCCCGTGCTATCCAGTCCTGATTTCAGCGCATCGCGCAGCGCCAAGAGATCGACTGCTTTCTCCGACAAAGCCGGAAGAAGTTTCGCCTCGAAGCTTTCGGATACGAGCGTGGCGATGGGATCGGCAGCAGACGCGTCAGCGCTCTCCGTTTTGACCAGCTTGCAGCCCGACAGGCTCAACGCGACCGCAAGGCCCGTTGCAAACAACATGGGTTTCATCTTTGGACGACCACTTTACTCAGCTGGGATGCCCCCGGGGCGCAGACGCACCGGGGGACCTTGTGGACCATGTGTCAGGGCTTGAGAGCAAAGGTCTCAAGCTTGCCGGCATTGCTTTTGTTGATGAGAATGCAGTCCATCAGCTGCTTTTCTTCAACGCCGGTGGAGCCGGTCTTGATGAACTTGTGCGCCTGTTCGACGGCCAACTGGGCCTGTTGATAGGCAGGCTGCAGAACGGTTCCCTTGATGCCGTCCTTCAGGATCGAGTCGCGGACATCATTGGAGCCATCGAAGCCGACGACGATGACATCCTTGCGACCCGCCGCTTGGAGTGCCGCATAGGCGCCCATGGCCATCGTATCATTGCCCGAGATGACGCCCTTGATATCGGGATGCGCCTGCAGGATCGATTCCATGACCGTATAGGCTTCGGTCTGTGACCAGTTCGCGGTCTGGCGAGCCACCATCTTCATGGTCGAATATTGATCGATCACATCGTGGTAGCCCTTCGAGCGAATGCCCGCATTCGTATCCGATTCCTTGCCGACGAGTTCGGCATAGTTGCCCGCCTCCTTCATCAGCTTGACGAACTCTTCCGCCCCGAGCTGTGCACCTTGGTAATTGTTCGAGACGATCTGAGAGACAGCCACTCCGGTCGTTGTGATTTCCCGGTCGATCAGGAAGGACGGAATCCCCTTGTCCTTGGCTTTGCGAACGGCTGCGACGGAAGCGTCGGCACCGGCGTTGTCGAGAATGATTGCTTTCACTCCCGCAGCAATGGCCGAATCGAACAGTTCGTTCTGCTTATTGGCGTCGTCATTATGGACCATGACCATCGTCTTGTAGCCAAGCTCCTTGGCCTTGGCGGCCGCACCGTCGGCTTCTGCCTTAAAGAATGGATTGTCGTGGCTAGGCGTGATGATCGCGATGGTATCGGCCGCGTTGGCGAAGCACGGCGCCAGGCCGGACAGGGTCAGTACGCAGACGGATACGAGCAAACGGCGTGAAATTTTCATGAGAAACTCCCTCTCTCCCAGTCACCTCCTCGTGACTTGTCGTATTTTCTATCGATTGATTTCGATTATTGTCAATATATTTCTGTTCCTTTCTCAATTTACGCAGATTTCTCGGCGAGGTATCGCGGGTTGCGGACTACTATTTGGATATTCAAGGCAGAAACGAAAAACTTTGAAGGTTGCTTCGGAATTTCGCTTGTCGTTGTTTCGAATTTGTGGAAGATATCGACATCAAACGATACCAAATGAAATAAATTCGCAAAAATTCTGAGGCGCGTGGATCGCGTCGGAGGCCCATATACACCGGGTTGGCGGATGGATTGCGGAACTGGAGGAGATAGACCATGACGACGCAACGCTTCGGTGCCGGGATCTGGCATTTTGCAACCTATGTCGATCGCTACGCGACCGACGGCTACGGCACGCCCCGCAGCGTCATCGACGCAATCGACCTGGCCGGACAGGTGCGCGACCTCTCGGTCGTCGATATCAACTACCCGTTCTTCGGAGGCGACTTCACCAGTGCGGAAATCAAGACGGCCCTCGACCGCAACAATCTCGGCGTTATCGGCATTACGCCTGAGATCTACACGCGGGAATTTTCAAAGGGCTCCTTCACCAATCCGGATGCTGGCATACGCAGGCGCACCCATGAGCTGGTGACGGAAGCCTGCGATCAGGTTCGCTATTTTGGCGCCGACTATGTAAAACTCTGGCCGGGGCAGGACGGCTGGGACTACCCCTTCCAGGTCGACTACGGCACCCTTTGGCAACATTCGCTGGATGGCGTCGGCCAGTTGGCAAGCGAAAATCCGGATCTGAAGTTCGTGATCGAGTACAAGCCGCGCGAGCCGCGGGTTCGCATGAGCTTCGGCTCTGTCGCACGCACTCTTCTCGGTATCGAGAAGATCGGCCTGCCAAACATTGGCATTCTCCTCGACTTCGGTCACGCAATTATGGGTGGAGAATCCGCCGCCGACAGCGCACAGCTTGCCATCGACTACGGTCGTCTGTTTGGCATGGACGTGAACGACAATTACCGCAGCTGGGATGATGACCTCGTCGCTGGCAGCCTGCATCCGATCGAACTCTTCGAGTTCTTCTATGTACTCAGGAAGAACAAGTGGGAGGGTGTATGGCAGCTCGACCAGTTCCCCTTCCGCGAGGACAGCGTTGCGACCGCCAATCACGCCATCGACTTCCTGAAAGCCGCAGACACGGGCCTCGATACCCTTGATCTCGACGCTCTTAAGGAGGCCCAGAGCCGACACGATGCCATCTCAGCCTTGCGGATCGCTCAGAAGGCTCTCTTCGGCGCCCTCTGAGCGCCGGATGCTGTATGAGTCGCATCAGACGGAAAGGCTAGTTGAATGCTGAAGAACGATACCGTTCAGACCATCCGCGAGAAGGCACTATGGATGCGCCGTCGCGCCTTCAAGATGGTCCATGACGCCCAGCTCGGGCATCCGGGCGGAGACTTCTCCGCCATCGATATTATTGCCACGCTCTATTTCGGCGTCATGCAATACGATCCAACGAGACCGGACCTCGAAAGCCGTGACCGGTTCATCATGTCGAAAGGACACGCTACAGGCGCGCTCTACACCGCACTCTGTGCGGCCGGATATTATCCCGAAGATTGGCTCGCGACCTACATGCAGCCGAATTCGAAACTGAACGGCCATCCGAACAGGAACTATCTGCCGGGCGTTGAAACCAACACGGGACCACTTGGCCATGGCATGCCGGTCGCACTCGGAATTGCCATCGCCGCGCAAATCTCCGGACAAACCCATCGCACCTTTGTTCTGACCGGCGACGGCGAGTTGCAGGAAGGATCGAACTGGGAGGCGGCCATGACGGCCGGCCATCGCAAGCTTGAAAACCTGACGTTGATTGTCGATCGCAACCGTCTTCAGCAGGGCATGGGCACTGAGGATACCAACGGGCTGGATCCCCTTGATGAAAAGTTCGAGGCATTCGGCTGGGACACCGTGATGATCGACGGCCATGACATCGGCGCTCTTCTCGACATCCTGGCTGCTCCGCGCATTGGCAAGGATCGCCCGCTTTGCGTCATTGCCAATACAATCAAAGGAAAGGGTGTCTCCTTCATGGAGAACAAGGCATCATGGCACCATGGTGTGCCGAACGCTCAGCAGTATGAAACAGCCTTGGAGGAATTGGTCTGATGGCTGCTCCCGCCAAGAAACAGGAAGGCTTTCACGATTGCCGTGATGCCTGGGCTCGCGCGCTCGAGGAACTCGCCACCCGGGATCCGCGGATCGTGGCGGTCGTCAACGATTCCGTTGGCTCGTCGAAACTGGGCAGCTTCCAGAAGGCGTTTCCCGAGCGCCTCATCAATGTTGGCATCGCCGAGCAGAACATGGTCGGCGTTAGCGCCGGTCTTGTCAACGGCGGCAAGATTCCCTTCGTATCGGCAGCCTCATGTTTTCTCACTGCCCGCGCACTGGAACAGATCAAAGCCGACATTGCCTACGCAGGCTTCAACGTAAAACTCATCGGCCAGTCGTCCGGCGTCGCCTACGGTGAGCTTGGCCCGACGCACCATTCCATCGAGGATTTTGCCTGGCTCCGTCCGCTGGACGCAATCACCGTGATCGTGCCCGCAGACGCCTGGGAAACAGAGGAAGCGGTCAAATGGGCAGCAGCCCATGACGGTCCAGTCTATCTGCGACTGAGCCGCATGCCGGTGCCAGATCTTGATATCAGAGACCGCGTATTCCGCCCTGGAAAGGCTGAACTCGTTCGAGACGGTAGCGACGTCACGCTGATCGGATGCGGAACCACCGTGCATATTGCAGCGCTCGCGGCGGAAAAACTTCTCGCCGAGGGCATTTCTGCTCGCGTACTCAACATGGCGACACTCAATCCCCTCGACGAGCAGGCTCTAGCCGCTGCAGCGAATGAAACCGGAGCGATTGTGACAGTAGAAGAAGCCAATATCCGCGGCGGTCTCGGCGGTGCAGTTGCCGAATTCACCGCCGGACATCGGCCGGTCCCAGTGGAGCGGGTCGGGTTTCCCGGCTTTGTCGTCACGGGTTCGGTGGACTTCCTTTTCGAGCATTACGGAATCACGTCCGACGGGATCGCTGCGGCGGCGCGCCGCGCGATTGCCCGTAAACGGTGAGTGTGATGGCGCAAGATATCCCGCTGATCCTCGCCATAGACCAGGGTACGACCAACACCAAGGCCGTGCTCGTCGATGCCGCTGGCAAAGTTCTTGCCAAGGCGTCTGCACCGCTGGCATCGAGTTACCCTCGGCCGGGCTGGGCCGAACAATCGGCGGATGCCATCTGGGCGAGTGTCCAGTCAGTTATTGCAGACATCGTTTCGGGCGATCACGGTTTCATCGCCGGCATTGCCATCAGCAACCAGAGGGAGACTTTGGTAGTCTGGGATGCGGAGACCGGCGAACCGCTGGCTCCTGCCATTCTCTGGCAGTGCCGCCGGACAGCGAAAGACTGCCATGCACTGATTGATGCGGGACAGGATGCGGCCGTCGCAGATATCACCGGGCTATCCATCAACGCCCTGTTCCCGGCTTCGAAGCTCGGATGGGTGATGGGCAATATCGCGTTGGCGCGGGATCTTGCCGAAAAGGGGGGCTTGAGAGCAGGTACTGTCGACACCTGGCTTCTCTTCAAGCTGACGGCGGGCCATGTTTTCGCGACCGACCATTCCAACGCTTCGCGCACAATGCTTTTTGACACCGCGAAACTGGAGTGGAGCACGCACCTCTGCAACTTGTTCAAGGTGCCTGTCTCGGCGCTCCCGCAAGCCCTGCCCTCGAATAGTCGCTTCGGCAAAACCGCGGCAGGAACAACCGCGCTATCCGCCGATACGCCGATCCTGACCATGATTGGTGATAGTCACGCAGCACTCTACGGCCACGGCGTTCGCGCTCCCGGTCTCGTGAAGGCCACGTATGGCACGGGTTCGTCACTGATGACACTCACCGAAGGGCGCGTTTTATCCCGGCATGGTCTCTCGAGCACCATTGCCTGGTCCGATGAACGCGGCGTCGCCTATGCTCTCGAGGGCAACATCACCGTCTCGGCACAGGCAATCGCCTTCGCTGCGACCTTGCTCGGTTTGGATGGCCCCCGCGCATTGTCGGATCTCGCGCAATCTGTCTCTGATAGCGGCGAGGTGGTTTTCGTCCCGGCGCTTGCCGGTCTCGGCGCACCGCATTGGACCGATGATGCGACAGGTACAATCTCCGGAATGACCCATGCGACGACGCCGGCTCACATTGCCCGTGCGACAATGGAGGCCGTCACACTTCAGATCGCCGACGTCTTCAACGCCATGCAGCAGGACATTGGTATGGCCCTGTCTGGACTGATGGCAGACGGTGGTGCTTCGACCAACGACTTTCTCATGCAGTTGCAGGCCGATGTTCTGAATCGGCCCGTCCTGCGAGGCGACCAGCCGGAGGTCGGCGCTCTTGGCGCAGCTGCAATGGCATTTCGCGCTCTGGGCATTACGGCACCTCAGCCCTCCCATGCCCGTCATTTCGAACCGGGAACCATGCAGGCGAACGCTCGGATCACT
Organism: Rhizobium rhizoryzae; assembly: GCF_011046895.1. Taxonomy (NCBI): domain Bacteria; kingdom Pseudomonadati; phylum Pseudomonadota; class Alphaproteobacteria; order Hyphomicrobiales; family Rhizobiaceae; genus Affinirhizobium; species Affinirhizobium rhizoryzae. The sequence goes on from NZ_CP049249.1 coordinate 800,432, forward strand.
CTGCTGGCGCGCTGGCATGAGGCAGTCACTCGGGTAAAGTCGCAAGGTCAGGTGCAAGGCGACAGCCGCCACCCTGCGCCTGTATTCTATTAAGCCACACCCGGATGATTGATCGTCAGGAAGTGGCGAACGACCGGCTTTTCCGGCCCCGAGTGGTAGGCAAGCACCTTTCCCTGCAGATCGGCGTCGGCGTTCGATACCCGCTTGTGCTGACGAAGGTGCTCAGCCCAGGACTCGACCATGAACCACTCGACGATCTTTTCAGGATCGGCTGAATCTTCGGTGACACCCCAGCCATAGGCTCCGTCACGACGTCTTGCATGCGAGAGGTGGTCGAGCGCGTGCAGGAAGGCACTGCGGTTTTGCTTCTCTATCTTGTATTCGATCAGGATCAGAACCGGGCCGCGGTCATGGGCAACAGGCTCTGCGACAAGCGGCTCCGGCCAGTGGTTTGATGGCACGAGGTCCGCATCGCCTGCCGGCAGTTTGATACGGTGCATGACGGAACCTGCGATCAGCAAACCCGCAGCGCCTATGAGCAGGGTCGACCGGATGCCGACCACCTCACCAACAGCACCCCAGCCGAGACTGCCAGCCGTCATCGCGCCGTTGAAAACAGTGAGATAGACGGCGAGACCGCGACCGCGAACCCAGTTCGGCAGTACCGACTGTGCGGTGCCGTTCAGCGTCGTCAACGCAGTGATCCAGGCGGCACCAAGAAAGAGCAAAACAGTGATGGCGACGACTTTTGGCGGTGCAAGCGCAAGAACTGCCATGACCATTGCCGTTATGATGGCCGCGCCGAGAAGCAGGCCGTCGGAACTCAACCGTTGCCGCAGCCTCGGCATCAACAGTGCTCCACCAATTGCTCCCGCGCCGACCGCGCCGAGCAGGATGCCGTAGAAGCTCGCGTCGCCACCCAAAAGTTGCCGGGCAACCAGAGGAAGGAGCGCCCAAACCGCGCTGGCAAAAGCAAAGAAGATCGCCGCACGCAGCAGAACCACATGCAGAGGCCTGCTGGAGCGCGTGTAGCGAAGGCCCGCCCGGAAGGCACCGAAGAAGTTTTCCTGAAGTGCGTCAGTGGCGTTTTTGGCACGCGGCCACCAGATGAGAGCGGCAATGACTACAATGTAGCTCGCAACGTCCGCCCCGTAGGTTATCCCAGCACCGAAAGCCGCGAGAAGCAAACCGCCCGCGGCCGGCCCGATCGAACGGGCGATGTTGATGCCAAGCGAATTCAGGGCAACAGCGCTCTTTACGTCTTCTCGCTTGACCAGTTCGGGCACGATTGCCTGCCAGGTCGGGCCCATCAGCGCCGCGCCAACGCCACCCAGAAAGGTCAGTCCGATCAGGGCACTGACCGACAGCATGCCCGTCTGGGACAGGACCATCAGCGAAATGCTGACCGATGCCAGAAGGAGCTGCACGGCGATCAGGAACTTGCGCCGGTCGAGGATGTCGGTGAGAACGCCTGCGGGGATGGCGAGAAGGAAGATCGGCAGTGTCCCGGCTGCCTGGACCAGGGCAACCGCGGCTGGCGATGCGGACAGGTCCGTCATCAGCCAGGAGCTTGCGACATCGCGCATGAAACTTCCGGTATTACCCAAAACGGTTGCTGCCCACAGAACAGCAAAGACGGGCTGTGCAAGAGGCGCAAAAGTGCCTCCGGGCGCTCTGGTCGGGCTCATTTGCCTGCTCCTTTGGTGAGGTCGTATGCGGCAACGAAAACGAACGCGCCAGCGAGACCCAGATGTTCGAAGAAGGCGTTCGTCGCCATCATGCGCTCCATTCCGGGCGTCATCTCCCAGAAGCGCAGGGCGATGAAGGTAGCGAGGATGGTGAAGCCAGCCAGGGCGAGTGCGCCGACCCAGCGGAAGAAGCCTGTGACGACCATTGCAGACGCCACCAGTTCAAAGACGATGACGGTGACCGCGAAGAAGGCTGCCGGATGCAGACCAAAATGATCCATCTCGGCAAGCGCGCCACCGAAGTCGGCGATCTTGGTCACCGGCCCCTGGATGTAGGCAGCGCAGAGCGCAAGGAGCGCGATCGTCCGTAGTGCGGATGCAGATGCAATCTCAGTGAGAATGCTGCGTGGTTTGGAGTAGGAGATAGCGGTCATTATCGCTCCTGCGATCTGGGCCAGCCGGTGTGAGCGGCTTTAGCGTTCGTCTGATGGAACAATAGTGTAGGAAATGGTTCCTTGTAACAATTGCATCAATAATTGGTACTCAATTGCGATTATCGCAATTATACGTCGCCACCTGAAACGCCAATGGGCAGCGGTTGCCGCCGCTGCCCATTATTTCATGGATGTTGGTAGAACCTCAGACTGCCCAGCAGGAGCAGCCGAGGGCGCCGAAGAAGCCCTTCAGATCAGCAATCGGCAGTTTAGAGGTCCAGGCACCGGCATGGTCGTGGCCATGTACGCCGCAGTCGCTGGCGCAGCCGCAAGTGGAGATAGCCGTGCGACGCAGTGACCGGGCGCCAGCACCCTGCGGCTCTCCCCAGGCGGCATAACCGCCAAAGGTGCTAACCGGCGACCAGTCGGGCATGGCAGGCGGAATGTCGTTCTCGTCAAGCGATCTGAAGTCGCCCGCGCCATAGACGATTTTGCCACCGACCATGGTCAGGTCCGACACGATGAACGAGATCTCGTCTTCGCGGCAGGAGAAGAAGTCCTTGTCCGGCACCACCAGATCGGCAAACTGCCCTTTTTCGATGCGGCCCTTCTTGCCCACCTCGTTGGAGAACCAGGTGACTTTCTCGGTCCACATGCGAAGTGCGGTTTCCCGGTCCAGGCAGTTCTGCCGCGGATAGAGCTGCATGCCGCCAACCGTCTTGCCGGTCACCATCCAGGAGAGCGAGACCCATGGATTGTAGGAAGCGACGCGGGTGGCATCGGTGCCCGCCGAGACGTTGACGCCCTTGTCCAGCATCTTGCGGATGGGCGGCGTTGCCTCTGCCACGCCATGGCCGTAGCGCTCGACGAAGTACTCGCCTTGATAGGCCATGCGATGCTGCGTGGCGATGCCGCCGCCGAGGGCCGCGATCCGGTCAATCGATCGATCGGAGATGGTTTCGGCGTGATCGAAAAACCAGTTGAGACCTTCGAGCGGGATATCCTTGTCGACCTTCTCGAAGACGTCGAGCGCGCGCGAGATCGTCTCGTCATAGGTGGCATGCAGGCGCCATGGCCAACGGTTTTGTGCCAGAATGCGCACGACCTCTTCCAGTTCGCCTTCCATCTCCGGCGCCATCTCCGGGCGCGGCTGGCGGAAATCTTCAAAGTCGGCGGCGGAAAAGACCAGCATCTCGCCCGCGCCATTGTGGCGGAAGTAATCGTTGCCCTGCTTGTATTTTACCGAGGACGTCCAGTCGAGGAAGTCCTCCTTTTCCTGCTTCGGCTTCTGGGTGAAGAGGTTGTAGGCGAGGCGAACCGTGAGCTGGCTTTCGTCGGAGAGCTTCTGGATGACCTCGTAGTCATCCGGATAGTTTTGGTTGCCACCACCCGCGTCGATTACGCCGGTCACCCCTAAGCGGTTCAGTTCGCGCATGAAGTGGCGGGTGGAATTGACCTGATAGTCGAAGGGCAGTTTCGGGCCCTTGGCCAGTGTCGAGTAAAGAATGCCGGCGTTCGGCTTGGCCAGCAGCAGCCCGGTAGGGTTGCCGTTGGCATCGCGGGTTATCTCGCCGCCCGGAGGGTTGGGCGTCTCGCGCGTATAACCGACAGCGCGAAGAGCGGCACCATTCAGCAGTGCACGGTCATAGAGATGCAGCAGGAAGACGGGTGTATCGGGCGCGACTGCGTTGATCTCCTCGATTGTCGGCAGGCGCTTCTCCGCAAACTGATGCTCGGTGAATCCACCGACGACGCGCACCCATTGGGGTGCAGGCGTCACGGCCACCTGGCGGCGCAGCATGTCCATGGCATCGGCCAGCGAACGAACACCGTCCCAGCGCAGTTCCATGTTGTAGTTCAGCCCGCCGCGTACGACATGGGTGTGGTTGTCGATCAGGCCCGGCAGGACGCGCTTGCCCTTGAGATCGACGATCTTCGTGCCCGGTCCGGCCAGCGCCATGATCTCGCGGTCGGATCCGACCTCCTGAAACAGGCTATCCTTGATGGCGATTGCCGTGGCATTCGGATTGGTCCGGTCGAGCGTCGTCACGCGGCCGTTGTGAAGGATCAGGTCAGGGTACATGCTATCATCTCCGGGCGGGTGTTGATCGGCAGCATTAGTCGGGGAGAGAAGGTTGGAAAACACCAGGCTCGATGCGCCTCCAAGAAAGGATCGACGCGTCGTCATCAGCCACGGTCCTTCGCGTCCATTGTCGCGCGATGGGCAACCTCGTTACGGTCGGCGCCCTTTGGCAAATGTCCGAACATGTGTGGCTTGATCTGATGAAGCCAGGAAACAGCCGCGGGCTCTCTGCCCCACAAGGTCTTTGCCAATGGGACGATCTGCTCCCCGAGCAGGATGCCAAGAAGACCGACCAGCGCGATGACCGGAGGGGCAGGAGAACGAACATTCAGGAGACTGTACACGATCCCGACGAGCAGGCCGGCTCCGAACGACATAAGATACATTTTCATGGGACACCTATCCGGTTGGACGCCGCTCCGACGGATCGCCGGAGCGGCAGGACGATTGTTACTTCGCCGGGTTGGGTCCGATGCGCTTGCCGTGCTGGACGCGTTCGTCCGCACCGTGCACCATGGTGTAGGCATAGTCGATGCCCATGCCATAGGCACCCGAGTGCTCCTTCACCAGCGCGGTGACCGCGTCGTAGGTTTCCTTGCGTGCCCAGTCGCGCTGCCATTCCAGCAGAACCTGCTGCCAGGTGACCGGGATCACACCCGCCTGCACCATGCGGTCCATGGCGCGATTATGGGCCTCCAGTGAGGTGCCGCCGGAGGCGTCGGCAACCATGTAGATTTCATAGTCGGAAACGTCATTCAGAGCAGAGAGGGCAAATGTCGTGTTGCAGACCTCTGTCCAGAGCCCGGAGACGACGATTTTCTTAGCGCCATTGGCCGCATTCTTCGCCAGCGCATCGCGAACGTTCTGATCGTCCCAGGAGTTCATCGAAGTCCGTTCAAGAATGTCGTTTTCAGGCAAGACGGCCAGCAGTTCGGGATAGGTGTGGCCCGAGAAGGACAGTGTCTCGACGGTGGTAATGGTCGTCGGGATATTGAAGATCTTGGCTGCCTTGGCGAGACCGACGACATTGTTCTTCAGCGTCTGCCGGTCGATCGACTGAACGCCGAAAGCCATCTGCGGCTGTTGGTCGATGAAGATGAGCTGGCTGTTGGCAGGGGTCAGGACTTCGAGCTTGGACATGGTTCTCTACCTCTTGGTTGCGGCCCGCAAAGGGTGCCAAAATCAGGTCGCTGCTGACGGACGTTGTCTGGTCTGCCTGACCGTTTTGCGTCCCGTCTTGGCTGCTGAGATCAAACCTATTGCCAAAGACGCACGTCTGGAATTGCAATAAAAATGTCGAATGAATTGCTTTAGTTGAAACAATGACAATCGTGGTTGTCAGGCTGGAAGGTCGGTTGATCCCGCAATGCAAAGGCAATACTCCTGGCAGAAGAGTTGCTGAAAGTGAAACAATCCCATGAACGACTATAAAGCGCTGCGTACCTTTCTCCTTGCGGCGGAGAAGCGCAATTTTGCCCAGGTTGCGCGGGAACTCGACATGACGCCTGCAGCAGTCACCCGCGCCATTGCCGCGCTTGAGGCAGAGCTTGGCGTTCAGCTCTTCGTGCGCACCACGCGGCAGGTATCCCTGACGACCGATGGCGCGATCTTCGCGGCGCAGATACAGCCGGCGGTCAAGACGCTCGAGGATGCGCGGCGCGAGGTGATGAATGCGCACAAGGCGGAGGAAGGACGTCTGAGGATCAGTGCGCCGACATGGTTCGGCAAGGTCGTGCTACCGCCGATCCTGTCCAGCTTCAAGGCAAAATATCCGAAGATGTGCTTCGAGATCTCCCTCTCGGACGGGCTCGTCAACATCGTTGATGACGACTATGACCTCGCAATCCGCATCTCGTCGCAGCCTTCCGACAAGTTTACGATCTGGCGGAAAATCCGTGCCGTGCCGCGCATTCTGGTTGCAGCACCCGGCAGCCGCTTCGTTGACATGTCGCACCCGAATGAACTGACACCAGACGACTGCCTGGCCTATAGCGGGGAAAGCCGGAGGGAAAACTGGGTTCTGTCGGACGGCGGCTCCAGCATTGCCATTTCTGCCGGACGGGCATTCAGTGCCAATAGCGGCGAGGTGCTGGCAGACATGGCCGCAGATGGTGCAGGTGTCGCCTTGCTTCCGGGGTTCAATATCGCAGAGCATATCCGCAGCGGACGACTCGTGCATGTCTTCAAGGGTTGGGCGCCCCCGGATCTGTGGCTAACCCTGTACTACCCGCCTTATCAGGCTCTGCCGCCGCGTATCGCCTCCTTCTCCAAATTCTTCGAGGAGCAGGTGGCGGCGCATATGGTCATGCTGGACTGATAGGCGACGGGAGAGCTTCAAGCTTTGCCGCAACAAGTTTCTGCAACTGCCAAAGATTCGCGTCGAAGATTTGCCGTTCCGCAAGATCAACAACGGTGCGATGCAGATACTGCGCGCAGGATCCCGCAGGTCCACAGGCCTGGGCGATCAACCCGGCTGCTTCCTCGAGAGGCACATGCTCCGTCAGGGCCGACTGCCTGGGGCAGGCCCAGAAAGCCAATGCGCGACGGTTTCCTGTTCCAGTCCTGACCGTGATCCAACGGACCATGTCGCAGACTTCGGCATACCGGATTTCCCGCGCCAATAGCTTGCGCAGATCTTGGCTCTGCGTTGCATGAGGGAGTTTGAGGATAAGACCGGAACAGCTTCCCCCTTGCTGGAGAGCAAGCATCAGGCCCGGAGCGTCCGAGGTGGCACGAAGCCGTTCGATCCTCAGCGAGAATGCGCGGTGCCAGCCGAAGGCGACGGCATCGTCTGTTGCCGCAATCTCAAATCCGGGATTCCACATCAGTGAACCGTAGGCGAAGACCCAGATCTCCTCACCGCGCGCTTCTGTCTCGATACGCTGCACCAGGCCGTCGAGCTGATCAGACGAGATAGGCGTCCAATTTGGCTCCGGGCCTTCCTCTTCGACAGTCCTGAGCGTCCTGGCAACGAGGTCTGAGGTCAGATGCAAATTCGTTGGCGATCTCATTGTCGCGAAGGATGTTCTGGGCATTGTGAAAACCTGTTCTGGTAGGAGCGCCGCCGAAGCGCATGTGCTTCGGCGGCTCTTGGTGCAGCGGCTGTGTTATGACGCTGCCTTGACATCGATCACTGCTCGAAAGCTGATCTCAACGATCTGTTGGGGGAAGGCCAGTGCGCTCACGCCGATCAGGTTGCTGGCAACCGGCGGCCTGTCTGTGCCGTACATCTCCTTGCGGACCTTTGATCCGGCAGCGAAGGCGCTCGGTACGTCAAGGACGAAAAGCGTCTCTTCCACAACGTCATCAAGAGTAGCGCCGAATTCTGCGAGGAGCTTCTTGGCGTTGACGTATGTCTGGCGGATCTGCTGTTCCATCGGCGTGAAGTCAATTGGCCGGCCTTTATCATCGAGAACGGCTGGCGCAACGAGATTGCCGTCGCCATCGTGGCTCAACTGTCCGGAGATATAGATGGTGTCCCTGACCTGAACGGCCTGTGCGTAGCCAAAAGCTTGCTCCCAGGCGACGCCGAGGTTTGCGATTTTCTTCGTGTTCGACATGATGGTTTCCTATCGTGAGGCAGTGCGAGCGCGATCCGCGCATGCGAGCTAACAGGCTGGAAGACGGCGGGCGCGTGGGAGGCCGCGCCCACCGTCAAAGCTGTTAACCCTGCACAAACGCCAACAGATCCGCATTCAGCACGTCGGCATTGACCGTGAGCATCCCGTGCGAGAAGCCCGGATAGGTCTTCAGCGTGCCGTTCTTCAGCAGCTTGACCGACTTGTGAGCCGAATCTGCAATCGGAACGATCTGGTCGTCTTCGCCGTGCAGAACGAGTGTCGGCACGGTGATTGCCTTCAGGTCCTCGGTCTGGTCGGTCTCGGAGAAAGCCTTGATGCCATCATAATGGGCCTTGGCGCCGCCCATCATGCCCTGACGCCACCAGTTCTGGATGACCCCTTCGTGCACGGTCACGCCATCACGGTTGAAGCCATAGAACGGACCGGCCGGCACATCCCGGAAGAACTGCGCGCGGTTTGCGGCCAGAGCGGAACGGAAGCCGTCAAACACTTCCATCGGCAGACCTTCCGGATTGGATGCAGTCTTGAGCATGATCGGTGGAACGGCGGAGACCAGCACTGCCTTGGCAACCCGGCCGGAAGGCTGGCCATGCTTTGCCACGTAACGGGCGACCTCGCCGCCGCCGGTGGAGTGGCCGATGTGGACGGCGTTCTTGAGGTTCAGATGCTCGACGACGGCGAAGGCATCGGCGGCATAGTGGTCCATGTCGTGACCGTCTGCCACCTGGGCCGAGCGCCCATGACCACGGCGGTCGTGAGCAACAACGCGGTAGCCCTTCGACAGGAAGAACAGCATCTGGGCATCCCAGTCATCGGAGGACAAGGGCCAGCCGTGGTGGAAGACGATCGGCTGGGCGTCCTTCGGACCCCAGTCCTTGTAGAAGATGTCAACGCCGTCTTTTGTGGTAACAGTGCTCATGGACTTGGTTCCTTCGGTTGCGTGGGTTGGGGAGGCAGCGCTGGCTGCGAAGCTCAGTGAGGGGAAGAATGATGCGGTGGCTGCTGCCGCGCCTGCGGCCAGCAATGCGTTTCGTCGTGTGATCGGTGTAAAATTTGCGGTCATCTAGCACCCTGCCTTTTCGTTTCGAAAGCTTCAGGCGATGCTGTGTTCGTCTGACAGGGGTGATATTGCCGTCAGATCCCGACCTCCACAATTGCATGAATAGTGTCGAATTTGTTGCGTTTAATGAAATAATGAAAAACCTCTACTGAGCGAGGGCAAAGACATCTGAAGATGGTTCCGCCATCAGGCTGATTGGCAAATGCTCAACATCAGCGGCATAGTGCTTTGAAGCGAAAGCACTCCTAGTTATGGAGAACAGTCCCTCACACAAAACTGAGGGAATGCATCAAAGACCCTATTGCTTTTCGAGTGAAGCTTCTTGCGATTCCGCTGGTTTCCATCCTATATCCCCTTCAACGTCGCGCAGCAAAAGCAGACAGGTATGTTGACCAAAAAGGGCAAATACGGGCTCAAGGCCCTCATTCATCTTGCGCGTCTGCAAAGTGGTGAAACCGCTTTTGTGGCAGACATTGCTGCACAGAACAACATATCGAAGAAGTTCCTCGACACGATCCTTCTGGAGCTTCGCAATGGTGGATTGCTGCGTTCGAAAAAGGGACCCGGTGGCGGTTATGCCTTATCAAAGCCGGCGCGCGAAATTTTTATAGGGCATGCCATTAGGATTCTCGATGGGCCACTGGCTCCCATTCGATGTGCCAGCAAGACGGCTTTCGAAGCGTGCGACGACTGCGATCATCCCGAAGACTGTCAGATCAGAGCGGCCATGACCGACGTCCGCGTCGCCATCGCAACAATTCTCGACAATATGACCTTGGAAGTGCTAGCCGCAAAAAACTCGCCCGCATCGGAAGCCGTAAACACCCTTACGCATGCATGAGTTGCCGTAGCGGGTAGCGATCTGAAACCATTGGGTCACCGAAAATGCTTCCGGTCGTCTCCCGTCTTGCAAGGAGCGCCAGTACACGTTGCCCTTTAGGATCAACGCAGGAACGGCGAGCCAGGAGGCGGTCGAGGGGAGGTCGGATCAAGGGATTGGTGATACCTCCCCCCGCATGCGATAATGTATGAAACTTCCGCAATCTGCCTTAAGATGGCTTGTCGGACAGGATTGGGCTTACATCCGAATCCGATATCAGCAGAAAGAAATCACCAGCCAAGGTGCGCGATAAAAGATCACCTACCGGCCTGGTGTCACCGGCTGCACGAATGGCGTCCAAGACCTGTTGACGGTGGCGGTTCCGTGTCGTTGGTGCGCGGAGCGTGAGCGCAGAGACGTGAGAACCGGAAGCGACCTGGTGGAAACCAGGTCGCTTCCGGACTTAATCCTGCCTTCGAACCTCAGAACTCCTGCCAATCGTCTGCCTTGTGTGCCAGATTGCCTTGGGTTTGAGGGAGTGCGCGGGCGATGTGTGGCCGTGCTGTCGCGGACGCCGGCGCAGGCTGGGCCATTGTCTGAGCGACCTGTCGCAAGGCAGAGGAATGCGAAACGGCAGAAGCCTCCAGCTGGAACATGGAAACCAGTTCCCGCAGTTTGCCTGCTTCCTGCGAAAGTGAAGCGGCTGCAGCCGTTGATTGCTCTACCATTGCTGCGTTCTGCTGCGTCGTTTGATCCATCTGGTTGACCGCAACGTTGACCTCGGTCAGTCCTGTGGATTGTTCACGCGAAGAGGTCGCAATCGACTCCATGAAGCTGTTGATCCGGGTGATGTGATCACCGATCGTCTTGAGCGCTTCGCCAGTCTGACGGACAAGCTTTACGCCGCCTTCAACTTCGCCGGTCGAATTCTGGATGAGGCCCTTGATCTCCTTGGCGGCCTGAGCTGAGCGTTGGGCAAGTTCACGAACTTCCTGCGCGACAACCGCGAAACCTTTTCCGGCCTCCCCGGCGCGTGCTGCCTCGACACCTGCGTTGAGTGCCAGCAGGTTCGTCTGAAATGCAATCTCGTCAATGACCCCGATGATGTTGGAGATCTGCTGTGAGCTGCTTTCGATACGCTGCATCGCTTCTTCGGCATGAGCCACGACATTTGCTGACTGCGTGGCACTGTGCGTTGCAGCCTGGGCCACCGACCTTGCTTCCTCAGTCATTTTGGAGGAACTGGAAACGTTTGCCGTGATCTGATCGAGAGCAGCAGCTGTTTCCTCAAGGGCTGCTGCCTGCTGCTCAGTGCGTTTGGACAGATCATTCGCACCGGAGGCAATCTCGCGTGTCCCGGAATCCATGTTGCCAACCGCAGTGATAACCGCGCTGACCGTCTGGCTGAGTTGTTCGACAGTCGCATTGAAATCCTGGCGAAGAGGCTCGTATTCCGGCGCAAATTGCGTCTGGATCCGACAGGCAAGGTCGCCACCGGCAAGCCGCTTCAGACCCGCACCGAGTGCCGAGCTTGCAATACGCAGCTGCTCAGCCTCACGGGCAGTTCGCTGTTGTTCGGCCTCGCGCTGCTTCTCGGCCTCCGAGCGATTGGCCAGAGCCTCCTGTTCGAGACGCTTGTTGGACAGCGAATTCTGCCGGAAGACTTCAACAGCAGAGGCCATGGCTCCAACCTCGTCCGAGCGGCCCTCGAAGGGAATTCTGCTCTGGTCATCACCACCTGCCAGACGGCGCATGGCCTCGGTTATGGCATTGATGGGCCGCGCGATGCCTGCAACCGCAAAATACATGCCCGCAACACAGATAGACAGGGTCGCAATCGCAAGTGTCAGAACCACCGCGAAGGCGAATGTCGCATCGTCTTCGGCAATTGCGACCACCGCTTTCGAATTCGCGATGATAGCGTCTACCAACTCAGTGATCTTAGCATTGACTTTGTCCGCCCGCGGTTTCAGCTCAGCCTTGAAGTAAGCCGCGGCCTTCGGAATGTCACCAGCCGCAACGTGGTCGGTGTAACGCTTGGCAACCGCATCATAATCGGCGAGCAAGGGCTTGAGATCGTTGATCAGCCGGCGTCCCTGTTCCGTCCGGACCTTTGCTTCGTAGCGTGCCATTGCATCACGAAGTGCTGATTCGAAGCCTCTCAAAGTCTGCTGTTCTGCATCAAACCCCGCCTTGTCGCTCACCATCACATGGCGAGCCAGCGCAAGACGAACGTTGGCAAACTCACCTTTGATGTCGCGGGCGGTGAGCAGACGCTCCATCCAGTAATCACCGATATCAGCCGTCTCAGACCGCATGGAGGAAATGTTTGAAACACTCGTGAAAGAAAGAGCTGCGACAGCCAAGGCAATGAAGCCAAGCATTCCGATCAGAGCCATGCGAAGTGAAGGTCGTTTCATGGGAGCTTCCGCTTAATTAATATATTAGGCAAATACTCACATGATGTTATTTCCGAATGGTAAACGTCCTCTAACGTATGGCATCCAGAAATAGTATATTTCATCATCCGTAAATTGTATCGAGCTCTCACGAAGCAATCTTACGCCGATCAAGACGCATTTTTATGGCAAGCTGAAGTCCAGCTGGGCCAAGGGAACACAATACAGGCCTTCAAGAGCACGGGCTACAGGTGGTGAACCTGGATGGCGCTGCGGCACATCTGTGGCTCCGTATTCCTTCGATAGCATCTTGGCCCCACGACCGGACGGCGAGAGGCATTCAGCCTGTCCGATCGGCAATGCGAACATTACCACCGCGTCCGCCACCCCAAGGTAAACGAGGAGTGGACCAAGATCTTGGTTGCCTCCTATCAGGACGATGGCGCACGAGCCGTTTTCAAACAGGTTAGAAAGGGGAACCTTGCCCCGACAAAGTGATCCATTTTGATGTAGCCTTGTCACAACATGCATCTCTCAAGATCACTCAATGACAAAACGAACATCGCCGGACAGAACAATGAATTTAAAAGACAGAGACCAGCGTTTTTCCCGGTCCGCGTGGAAAAGACCGAAGCGGTTCGATCGCAATCTGATCGTCATCGGAGCGGGTTCGGCGGGGCTTGTCTCGGCCTATATCGCGGCAGCTGCCAAGGCGCGGGTAACGCTGGTAGAGGCCAAAAAGATGGGAGGCGATTGCCTCAACTTCGGCTGCGTCCCATCAAAGGCTTTGATCAAGAGTGCCAAGGTGGCCCATCAGATACGCCACGCAGATAACTATGGACTGAAGGCAGTCGAACCCGGCGTTCCCTTTTCCGCCGTCATCGAGCGTATCCACGAGGTCATCGCCAGGATAGAGCCCCATGACAGCGTCGAGCGATACACCGGTCTTGGCGTGGAAGTACTCGAGGGCTACGCGAAGCTGATTGATCCGTGGACGGTAGAAATTGCGCTCAATGACGGCGGCACCCAGCGCCTGACCACTCGGGCTGTCGTGATCGCAACCGGGGCTCAGTCAGTTATTCCATCCATTGCAGGTCTTGTCGAAATCGACTTCATGACTTCGGACGATATGTGGGAGCGACTTCGTGGTCGGCCAACCGTGCCACAAAGGCTGGTCGTGCTCGGTGGCGGTCCAATCGGCTGCGAGTTGGCGCAGAGTTTTGCCCGGCTCGGCTCAGACGTTACCCAGATTGAGACAGCACCGCGTCTAATGACGCGGGAGGATGAAGATGCGGCCCAATTCGTCGAGGCCTCGATCAGGGCGGATGGCGTGAATGTTCTGACCAGCCATAAGGCGGTCGCGTGCGGGGCTCATTGGGGCGAGAAATGGATTGAAGTCGAACATGAAGGCGACCGACGCCGTATCTGTTTTGACGAGATTATCGTAGCCGTCGGGCGCGCACCGCGATTGGAAGGTTTTGGACTTGAAGAACTCGGCATCAAGGTTGACCGTGTCGTAGAAACAAACGAGTATCTGCAGACACTCTACCCAAACATTTTCGCGGCCGGCGATGTTGCAGGTCCTTACCAGCTTACCCATGTTGCCGGACACCAGGCCTGGTTCGCGACGATCAATGCGCTGTTCGGCGACTTCAAGCGCTTCAAGGTCGATTACTCCGTCATTCCCTGGGCCACCTTCACTGATCCGGAGGTGGCGCGTGTCGGCTTGTCAGAAGCAGAGGCGAAAGAGAAGAACGTACGCTATGAGATCACACGCTTCAACCTTGACGACCTGGATCGTGCGATCGCAGATGGATCTGCTCGCGGCTTTGTCAAAGTGCTGACCGTGCCGGGCAAGGACAGGATACTCGGCGTTACGATCGTTGGTGAGCATGCGGGCGATCTGCTCGCCGAGTTTGTGTTCGCCATGAAGCAGGGCCATGGGCTCGGCAAGGTCCTTGGCACAATTCACATCTATCCGACGCTGGCCGAAGCCAACAAGATGGTCGCCGGTCAGTGGCGGAGGAATCATATGAGCGGCTTTCTTCTCTTTCTGCTCGAGCGCTTCCAGACCTGGAGGCGCGGATGATTGATGCAAGAATATTGCCGCTCCAGAAGGCAATTCTTCAGCCTGTGGCTACGCTTCTGGCGCAGCGTGGCGTAAAGGCTGATACGATCAGTCTGGTCGGATTTCTGGCAGGGTTCAGCGCCTTTGTCATGCTCGGTTTAAGCCTCTGGCTTCCCGCTTTGCTGCTGATCTTGATCAACCGGCTTCTGGATGGGCTGGATGGTGCCGTTGCCCGAATTCAGGGCCCAACGCACCGTGGTGCCTATCTCGATATTGCACTGGATATGGTCTTTTACGCTCTGATCCCACTGGGTTTTGCTATAGCAATACCCGAGGCCAATGCATTGCCGGCCGCCGTACTCATCGTGACCTTTGTCGGTACGGGCTCCTCGTTTCTCGCTTTCTCAGCGGTCTCGGCGAGACTGGGTCGCAACGCGCCAGAGTTTCCTACCAAAGGCATTTATTATGCGGCAGGTATCGCAGAAGGTTTCGAGACCATTGCGGTTTTTGTCGCCATGTGTCTCCTGCCGACAAATTTCCCGCTGCTTGCCTATTGCTTTGCTGCCCTCTGCGCGCTCACCACCCTTATCCGCTGGCGTCAGGGCTGGGTTGCTTTTTCGACGGAAGAATAGTGAACCGATTGCTATCTTTCCCGACGACCGTTTCCAGACCGTGCGCTATGCTGCGACCCTCGAACTTGCGCTCCGGTGTGAAGTCTTCCCCAAGGTCCGATATGCTGGATAAAGATACGATCATGGATGAACGGCGATCTTCAGGGAAAGTGAACAGCAACGGCAGCGGTCACCGCCTCTGGCAATATGCGCCGGTGGCTTTCGTCATCTCAGGCTTTACGCTGGGGTATGTCTTTGGTGTGCAGGACTACCTGAGCCTCACGTTCCTCGCTCAACAGCGGGAGGCTTTGCGCATCTACGTCGATGCGAACCTTCTGTGGTCTGCGCTGCTTTTCCTCGTGATCTATATCTTGGCAGTTGCTTTCTCGTTCCCTGCAGCCTCTGTGCTGACCATCTTCGGCGGTTTCCTGTTCGGCTGGTTGATTGGCGGCGCGCTGGTTGCCATCGGCGCCACCATAGGCGCGTCCATCCTGTTCCTTGCCACGCGCTCCGCCTTTGGGGGCTTTCTGCGCGCCCGTGTCGATGGTTTTGCAAACAAATTGGCCGATGGGTTCAGGGCGAATGCATTCAGTTATCTTTTCGTTATCCGGCTTGCGCCTGTCTTTCCCTTCTTCGTCGTCAACATCGCCGCTGCATTGTTCGATATCAGCCTTGGCCGATTTTTCACCGCGACGCTTTTCGGAATTTTACCCGGCACCTTTGCCTATGCCTATCTCGGCCAGGGTGTCGATAGCGTACTCGCGGCTGCGCAAGCCAGCGGCCGGCAAGCGCAGGTCTCGGATCTGGTGACACCGGAGATCACAATCGCGTTTCTGGCGCTTGCGTTCGTCGCCCTAATCCCCATCGTCGTCAGGCAGATCCGCAAGCGAGGAGATTCGCGATGACATTGTGTTTTGCCATGGTGATCGGGACGTCGCTCCAACGGGATCCGCAGAGCCTACACGTCAAGAACTGATCAAAAGGAAGAAGAGCGACAATGCGTTCAATGGCAGCGATATTCGCGGTTGGCCTTCTGGCTGCCTCAAGCAGTCTTCCGGCGGCAGCAGCCGAACCACACATTTCTGATTGGAATCGTATCGAGCAAGCCGCATCTGGACAGACGGTGTACTTCAACGCCTGGGGTGGGTCTGAAAATATCAATGCCTACCTTCAATGGGTGAGCTCTGAGATGCAGTCGCGGTACCGCGTTACCGTCGTGCAGGTGAAACTGGATGATACCGCAAGCGCAGTTGCCAAGGTTATCGCCGAGAAGGCATCCGGCAAGAACGAGGGGGGCTCGGTCGATCTCATCTGGATCAATGGTGAGAACTTCGTCTCGATGAAGCAGAAAAATCTGCTCCTTACGCCGGGCTGGGCAACAGCTCTGCCGAACTGGCGCTATGTTGACAGCGAAAACCAGCCGACGATTTTGACGGATTTTACCGAGCCGACGGAGGGATTGGAAAGCCCCTGGGGCGGTGCCAAGATGGTTTTCTTCTACGACAGCGCCCGAACCGATGCATCCTCGCTGCCGGATAATTCGGCACAACTGCTCGATTGGGCGAAGAAGAATCCGGGCCGCTTTTCATATCCCGCGCCTCCGGATTTCATTGGCTCGTCTTTCCTCAAGCAGGTCCTTGCCGAAGTGATCGATGATCCCGCCAAGCTGTCACAGCCAGTGAACGAGGCGAGCTTCGAACGCGACGTCGCACCGCTCTTTGCCTACCTTGATGCACTGCATCCGGTTGCTTGGCGCTCCGGCAAGACCTTTCCTCAGAACTACCCGGATATGAAGCAGAAGCTTGCCGATAGTGAACTCGATATCATTTTTGCATTCAATCCTGCTGAAGCCTCGGCCGGCATCAAGGCTGGCGAACTGCCGGAGACGGTACGATCCTTCACCTTCTCCCGTGGCACACTTGGCAATACGCACTTCGTGGCCATTCCCTACAATGCCAATGCGAAGGAAGGGGCATTGTTGACTGCAAATTTCTTGATTTCGCCGGAGGCGCAGTTGCGCAAACAGAATCCGACCTACTGGGGTGATCCAACTGTTCTTGCCATATCAAAGCTACCGGAAGCCGATCGTGCGGCATTTGCAGCCCTTGACCTCGGTGCCGCAACGCTTGCGCCGGACAAGCTCGGCCCCGTGATTGCAGAACCACACACAACCTGGATGAATCGCATCGAGGTGGAGTGGCGTCGACGCTATGCCAGCGGCAATTGAGCCGTGACAGCGCAATCGGCCGATCACTCTTTCGGACAAATATTGATCGCATATCTGCCAAAGAGTGCGGTCGTCCTCACGCTTTGCCTTCTGTTCCTGCCGATCACTTTTGGGCTTCTTGGCACGCTGCTGCCAGCCTTCGGCTATCTCCCGGCGCTCGGTCACCATGGCCTTAGCCTTCAGCCGTTTCGAGATCTTGCCTCGACACCGGGCTTGGTCACGGCGACCGTGTTGAGTATGGCAACCGGCCTTGTTGCCACCCTCATCTCTCTCGCTGTAACTCTGGTTTTCATAGCAGGGCACGCAGGAACCCCGATGCTGTCGCGCATGCAGCATCTGCTGGCGCCTCTGCTGGCGGTTCCTCATGCCGCTGTCGCCTTCGGCGTTGCCTTTCTGTTTGCCCCCTCGGGTTTTCTCATTCGCCTTGCTGCTCCATTCCTGGGGATCGATAGGCCGCCGGACGTCCTTATTCCTCATGATCCACTGGGATTTACGATGATCGCAGGGCTCGTGATCAAGGAAACGCCGTTTCTTTTGCTGGTTACGCTCGCGGCTTTGCCACAGGTGGAGCTTGGCGCTGCACGCAGGCTGGCGGCATCCTTTGGTTACGGCAGGATCGCGGGCTTCGTCTACCTCCTCTGGCCGACGCTGTACCGGCAGATCCGTTTCGCCGTCTATGCTGTCATTGCCTATACGTCTTCGGTCGTTGATGTTGCGTTGATCCTCGGTCCTAACCTGCCCGGCACATTGGCGGTTCAGCTGGTGCAGTGGATGAATGATCCCGATCTCGATGCACGCTTTCTCGCATCGGCCGGTGCCGTGCTGCAACTGGGCGTGACGCTGGCTGCACTACTTCTCTGGTTTTTTCTCGAGCGGCTCTCTGCGATCATGATGAGGAACGCTCGAGAGAGAGGGTGGCGGTTCGAAAGGGATCGACTTTTATGCCGCGCCTCCGTCCTCGCGGTTGGCCTGGTCGGCGGCGTTGTTTTCGCTGGACTTGCCATTCTCGCAATCTGGTCGCTCGCCGGTCTCTGGCGATTTCCAGATATCCTGCCACAGAGCTTCACATTGCGAAGTTGGATGAGTGCCTCGCCAAGCCTGGGAAATGCGGTCGTGACGACGTTAATCACTGGCTTCGCGTCAACGCTCCTTGCCATCGCGCTCACAATCGGCTGCCTGGAGAGGGAGCTTCAGACCGGACGCAATGTCGGCGAGAAATCGCTGCTGATGCTTTATCTGCCGCTGATTGTGCCGCAGATTACCTTCGTTTTCGGCTTGCAGCTTCTGTTCATTGGCACTGGAAGCGGAGATAGGCTCGCAGCGCTCGTTCTCGTCCATCTGGTCTTTGTTCTGCCCTACGTTTTCCTCTCACTGGCCGATCCCTGGCGAGCCCTCGACCGGCGCTACGAAATCATCGCAACGGCTCTTGGTCGGTCACGGATCTCGGTGCTCCTGTCGATCCGCCTGCCCATGCTGATGCGTCCGATCCTGACAGCCATGGCCGTCGGCTTCTCTGTCTCTGTCGCGCAGTATCTGCCGACGGTGCTGATTGGCGAGGGCCGGCTAGCGACAATCACCACCGAGGCGGTCGCACTGGCCTCTGGTAACAACCGTCGTGTCATCGCAGTGTATGCCCTGCTGCAAACAATGCTGCCTTTTCTGGCTTTTGCGCTCGCGTCATTGATACCGGCGGCGCTCCACAGTGATCGTCAGGAGATGAAGGTCTGATGATGGCGGAGCGAGCAACTTCAAAAGGTCTCTTTCTTTCAGATGTTGTGATCCGTCTGGGCACGGTAACGCTGATCGATCTGACTGCCGACGTCGCGCCCGGTTCGGTTCTCACCATCATGGGACCGTCGGGATCGGGAAAATCTACCTTGCTCTCCTTCATTAGCGGCTTCCTCAATCCGGTCTTCGACGCCAGAGGTGCCATGTTCGTTGACGGTGTCGATTTTCTTGCATTTAGGCCGGAAGAACGTCGCGCCGGGATTTTGTTTCAGGACCCGCTGCTGTTTCCCCACATGTCGGTTGGCCGCAACGTGTCTTTCGCTATCCCGGCGAGTGTCTCCGACCGGCGTCAGCGTCAGCAGATCGCGGCAGATATGCTGGCGGAGATGGATCTCGGTGGATTTGATGACCGGGACCCTGCCACGCTCTCCGGCGGACAGAAGGCGCGGGTGGCGCTCGCCCGTGTTCTTGTCTCCCGCCCCAGGCTGTTACTGCTCGATGAACCCTTCGCCAAGCTCGATATGGACCTGCGCGCCCAAATGCGGACCCTGGTGTTCGATCGTGCAAAGATCGCCGGTCTTCCGGTCGTTCTCGTCACCCATGACGAGGCTGATGCCCAGGCCGCTGGCGGCCGAATTTATCGCATAGGGCTGAAGGGAACCGCCCATGGGTGAGCAGAGCGAAACGATGGCTCCCATTTTGCTTCTCGGCGGTGGCCATGCCCATGTCGAGGTGGTGCGTCTGCTGGGGAAGGCAGGGCTTGGTGCGCAGATCAAGCTGGTGTCGCCGTCGCGTCAGACGCCGTATTCCGGCATGCTTCCTGGCTACATCTCCGGGGAATACGGATTTGACGATTTCCATATTGATCTGGCTACCCTGTGCGCACGCTCTGGCGTCGAGTTTGTTGAAACCGCTGCAACTGGGATCGACGTTGATCGCAGATTTGTCTTACTGGCGAATGGCGAACGCCTTCGCTACGGTCTGCTCTCAATCAATATCGGCTCCGTCCCATCAGTGCCTGGAGGTCTATCGGTTGGAATCTCCGTTAAGCCGATCGCGAGCTTTACTGATCGCCTTGCGCAGCTTGATGCTTTGGTCGCAGAAGGACGGATCTCGAAACTTTCAGTCGTTGGGCAAGGGGTTGCCGGCATCGAGGTGGCCTTCGCGCTCAAACGCCGGTTTGAAGGGCACAGCGTCAGTATCAGCCTCGTTGGTCGAGCAGCGGAGGTTGTTCCAGAGCGGAGTTGTCGCGCCCGGAAGATGCTGGAGCGGGAATTGCGAAACGCAAAAATTGTTCACACTCCAGCTTTCGATGTCCTGGCTGTTGAGGATAGTGAACTCATTGCCCGCGACGAACGGCGACTTGCCGTCGATGAGGTCATCTGGACGACGTCCAGCGGTGCACCTGCTCTCTTGCGGGATACTGGCCTTCTTCTCGACCAAGACGGTTTTATTCGCGTGGATCTTACCTTGCAATCTCTATCGCATCCGGATGTCTTCGCGGCCGGGGATGTCGCTTCACTGCCTGATCCGCGCCCCAAGGCTGGTGTCTTCGCTGTTAAGGAGGGACCGATCCTGGCAGGGAATATCCAGCGCTTCCTCTCTAAAAGGCGCATGAAGTCCTATCGGCCGCAATCTTCTTGGCTGGTGCTGATCTCGCTCGGAGACGGGCGGGCCATTGCAGACAAATGGGGCTTTGCGATTCTTGGATCTTGGGTGGCCAAATGGAAGCATCGCATCGATAGTCGTTTCATGCGGAAATATCGCTAATGGTTCTCAAGGTTCCGGCATCTGCCTTTGAGGGTGCTGCGAATGGATGCTTATTTCGGTCTCGAACCACCAACGCATGTCGCGTAAAAGTGTCCAGCGGTTTTGCGATAACGACACGCGTCAAAGCAAAGAGTTAAAGCGGCAGGAGCGGATCTGGAAGATCGCGATGCGCTTTAGAGAAGCGGTTGCTGGTAAGCGAACGGCGCCTCGTTGGAAATTCGCATGGGTTTGCATCGAATGACGAGCATCGCCACCATTTCAATTTGAGGATTGAGATGGTGGCGACACATAATTGTCAGGCAGCGACCTGATCGGACTGGGGCCTGTCTGACTGACGCCGGCTTGAAACAGTAAGGATGACTGCGCCGGCGACACCTGAAACAAGTGAGCCCATCAAAATCCCGATCTTGACGTGATCCTGAACCACTGGATCGTTGAAGGCGAGCAGCCCGATGAACAGCGACATCGTGAAGCCGATCCCGCAAAGAAGAGCCGTGCCGGCGACCTGACCCCAGCTCGCCTGGGCTGGAAGCTGCGCCAATCCAAGCTTGACCAGCAGTGTGACAATACCGAGCACACCCACCAGTTTGCCAATGACAAGACCGCCGGCAACACCCATCGTCAAAGGCTCGCCGAACACAGAGAAGCTCAGCCCGGAGAGCGAGACGCCAGCATTGGCGAAGCCAAAGATCGGCACGATGATGAATGCAACGGGCTTGTGGAGCGCATGCTCCAGGCGATGAAGCGGTGATTCATCTGGCATTGCTTCTGGCGTGCCGGGGGTAAGCTTCAACGGAATGGTCAATGCCAGCATGACCCCAGCCAGTGTAGCATGAACGCCGGAAGCAAAGACGAGAACCCAGAGCACTCCGCCCAATGCCAGGTACGGCCACAGCACCTTGACCTTCATCTTGTTGAATATGAAGAGATTGCCCCAGACAAGAGCTGCCCCCATGAGCGCAAAGAGATTCAAATCTGCCGTATAGAAAAGGGCAATGACAATCACGGCGCCGAGGTCGTCGATGATCGCAAGCGCTGCCAGAAAGATCTTGAGTGAGGCTGGAACCCGTGATCCGAACAACGAAAGGACGCCGAGGGCAAATGCGATGTCGGTTGCGGTGGGTATCGCCCACCCTTGAAGGGCCGCCGGATTGTCGCGATTCAAGAGAATATAGAAAAGTGCTGGAAACGCCATGCCGCCTGCAGCGGCGGCACCCGGCAGCACCCTGCGGCTCCACGTCGAAAGCTGTCCGTCAAGAATCTCACGCTTGATCTCCAGGCCAACCATCAGAAAAAACACTGCCATCAAGGCATCATTGATCCAGTGCTGGAGACTGAGCGGACCGATGTACACGTGTAAAATATGGAAATAGTCTTCGGCCAAGGGAGAATTGGCCGTTACGATTGCCAGGAGAGCGACTGCCATAAGCACGAGGCCACCTGAAGCCTCATTTTCAAGAAACCGCCGAAGTGTGGAATTGATGCGACCTGAATTTGATGTCGAAGACACAGGTTCACGCTCCCTTTGCTGGAAGTTGATCTTAGTCTCCGTCGATTTCGGGGGAACCCGCAGCGCACGCAGCACGCGCTATAGAACAAGAGTATAGTGGACCTATGAGGAAGTTTCCACAAAAACCGAAATATTTACCCAAACAAACGTCTCGATCACGCGATTGTTTGGTTCAGTCATTATCATTCGGTATGTTCAACAAATGGCCGCAAGCCTTGCAGTGTACAGCATCAACCTCGTGCCGTTGCAAACCGCACTTCTCACAGGGATACGACACCTTGTAAGGACGGACGATTGACTGCGCGAGCCTGACAAACAGGGAGATGCCGACAATCATCGTGACGACTGACGTTAGTTTCCCGAGGGGGCCTGGCAGTGTAATGTCACCAAATCCTGTCGTCGTCATCGTTGCGACGGTAAAGTACAGCGCGTCAACGAAACCGATAAGGCCGCTCTGGTGATAGAAGAATGTCGTATAGACGAAAGAGGTGGCTCGGTTTGTCTGAACAGTTTCGGGCGTTTCGCTAAGTGGATTTCCGCCTCGATTATGCCGCCACCATTATTGGTGCGAGCGCGTTGAAGTAGGCCTGATCCGGTGTTTGCCGGTCAAGGGATGAATGTGGGCGTCGGCTATTGTAAAAGGTCAGATATCGGCCAATGCCGACGCGAGCCTCGGCCACTGTTTTGTAGGCGTGGAGATAGACCTCCTCGTATTTGATCGACCGCCAGAGCCGCTCGACGAAAACGTTGTCGCGCCACGCACCCTTGCCATCCATCGAGATTGCGATTTCCGCCTTCTTCAGCACCGCCGTGAAGTCGACAGAGGTAAACTGCGATCCCTGGTCCGTATTGAAGATGCCGGGTTTGCCATAACGGACCAGAGCTTCCTCGACTGCTTCGATACAGAAGGCCGCTTCCATCGTGATCGACAGCCGCCATGAGAGCACGCGGCGACTGAACCAATCGACGACGGCGCAGAGATAGACAAAGCCCCGCGCCATGGGGATGTAGGTCAGGTCCATTGCCCACACCTGGTTGGGTCGGGTGACCGCCAACTTGCGCAGAGTAGTCGAGATGCAGTTCGTCGATCCGCCGCATCAAGGCCAGATCGCCGTCAGGCATTGGACGTGGAGAATAATAGACGCTTCCACGGCTGAAGCCGAGCAGCTTCGCCTGGCGCACGACGGATAGCTTATGCTCGCGGTCGATCATTTCTTTCCGCCCAGCAATCCCGCCTTGCCGAGCGCACCGGATAAAAAATCGTTCTCCAGTGTCAGTTCGCCGATCTTGGCATAAAGCGTTTTGACATCGACGGTTGGACCGGCCGGTTCGGCCTTGGTTTCATCGCCGAAAACGCCTGTCGCCCCCTCAAGGAGCTGGTCTTTCCACTGTTTGATCTGGTTGGCGTGCACGTCAAACTGCTGGGACAACTCCACCAGCGTCTGCTCGCCTCGGATGGCGGCGAGCGCCACTTTTGCCTTGAAAGCCGGGCTATGGTTCCGGCGCGGTCGTCTCGTCATGGTTTCTCCTGTTGCCGGCATCTAAGCCGAAGTCAGGCAGAAATTCCACTTATCCCGGCTGTTCAGATTTCCCGAGCCAGCTCTGAACGCTGTCACCATGAACAGGAAGACGAGAAAATTCAGTGATGCTCGCGCCACGTCCCTGTAGGGATGACAGCCAAGCCGTCTGAGGATCACGGAAAAGAGCGGGCTCTCGCTCACCGCCCACAGGCGCATCGCGCGTAGGAATGCAAAGTTGAAGAGCGCATTCGGGAACAGCAGCGTGGCGAGAATGACGACATCAATCCACGTCATGGGCCTCCTTAGGAACACGCCGAGAGATCCGGTTGCAAAGGCGCGCGCAGCCAGTTCCGCGAGGATCCAGAGCGCGATCATATAGTCGATGATCAGATACGACGGTCCGCTGCGCAGAAATGGTCCGAATATAAAGAATGAGATGATGCTCACGTCGATGATGGCAAGAATTGCTTGCCAACGAAGCGCCCAGGCGTCTCGTCCACGCTCTATGCGCCGCAACTTCATCTGCAAAATCGCGAGGCGGGATGGAAATGATCTCTTACTGCGCGTTGTATCTGTCATTCTCACTGGATAGTGGGCGACCACGGACGTGGTCAACATCAATGGCTGGCAACGTAGCCAGCACAACACAATCCGTTCTTCAGGTTGAAGAGGATGGAGCCAAATCCGGTCTTGCGCATTTCCCTCTGCGAAAGATGTCTAATCTGTGGCGATCTTTTGTCGAATGCCGAGACAGAGCCAAAGTGGATATTTCAAATCAGTTGCGCGGTGTTTGTCCGAGGAGAGGTTTAGGTAGATGAAATCATTCATTGTCAATCCACCAGTTTTCTATGGATCGGTTATCATCATCACCTTGTTTGTGGCTGTCGGCATTGTGCTGCCTGGTCAGGCAGAAGCTCTGTTCAGCACCGTTCAGGGCTTTATCCTCGGGACGTTCGGCTGGTTCTATCTCCTTTCAGTCGGCATTTTTCTGGCTGCCATGCTGCTCTTATGTTTTGGCAGGTACGGACAACTCAAACTAGGACCGGACGACTCTGTTCCAGACTTTCGGTTTCTCTCGTGGATAGCAATGCTGTTTGCTGCGGGTATGGGCATCGGGCTGATGTTTTACGCCGTCGGCGAGCCCATGACTCATTACATGGCGCCACCGACCGCCGAGCCGAAAAGCATTGCGGCCATGCGCGAAGCCATGACAGTGACTTTTTTCCACTGGGGCATTCACGCCTGGGCCATTTATGCCGTTGTTGGTCTGTCTCTGGCCTATTTTGGCTATCGCTATAATCTTCCGTTGACCGTTCGCTCTGGCCTCTACCCTCTGCTCAAAAACAAGATCAACGGTCCAATTGGACATGCAGTGGACATTTTCGCCATTGTTGGCACCATGTTCGGCATCGCGACCTCACTGGGACTAGGCGTGGCGCAGATAAATGCAGGGCTTAACCACCTGCTCGGCGTACCAATCAGCACGACTGTCCAGCTGTTTCTGATCGTTCTGGTCACCGGTATGGCTACCGTCTCGGTAGTCACGGGTTTGGATAAGGGTGTGCGCATTCTCTCCGAAACGAACCTTATCGTCGCAGTTCTACTCATGCTGTTTGTTCTGGTCGCCGGGCCGACCACGCAACTCTTGAGGGACTTTGTTCAGAACATTGGTCTCTACCTCGACACTATCGTGCTGCGGACATTCAATATCTACGCCTACGAGCCGACCCCGTGGATCGATTCCTGGACGTTGTTCTACTGGGCTTGGTGGATTTCCTGGTCGCCATTTGTGGGCATGTTCATTGCCAGGATCTCGCGCGGCAGAACCGTGCGCGAGTTTATTGCCGCGGTTCTCTTCATTCCTGCAGGTTTCACGTTCTTCTGGATGACAGTGTTCGGCAACACGGCGATGTTCATTGATACGGGCGCCGCTGCTGGTGCGCTGGGTGCTGCGATCTCCGATGACGTGTCGGTCGGACTTTTTCGCTTTTTCGAGTATCTGCCTCTTCCCGGCATCACCTCAACTTTGGCGGTCCTGCTGGTCTCGATCTTCTTCATCACCTCTGCAGATTCCGGGGCACTTGTGGTGGACTCGATAGCCGCTGGCGGGGAGACGGAGACGACAACCGGACAGCGCATCTTCTGGTGCTCGATGGAGGGAATTGTAGCGGCCTGTCTACTTGTTGCAGGCGGACTGGGTGCACTTCAATCCGCTACCGTTGCCAGTGCTTTGCCATTTACCTTTGTCATGTTGGCGCTTGTCGTTTCTCTCTATCTTGGCATGCGGCAAGATCTGGCGCAGAGGGAGGTGCACAACGTTCGCGGTGCCGTTCCGGCAGAGCCAGCCTCCGGGCAAACCTGGCAGCGTCGGCTTGCACTGATACTGGCAACGACAACAGAAAAAGAAGTCGTTCGCTTCATCGATGAGAAAGTCGCACCTGCTTTAGACAAAGTCGCAGCGGAGCTCCAATCGAGAGGTCGGCCAACGGTCGTCGAGCGGGGCGCTCCGGGCCTGGTGACATTACGTTCTCCGGCCTCGGACGTGCGTGACTTTATTTATGGGGTCACAACGCAACATCATCGTGTCGCGAGCTTCACAACGATACGGGCCGGGCAAGCGGAATACCGCTATGAAGCACGGACTTTCTTTTCCAGCGGCAATAGCGGCTATGACCTGATGGGCATGACCCAGGATCAGATCATAAGTGACGTCCTCATCCAGTTCGAGCGTTACCTGCATCTGGTCCATTCACCGGAGTTCCAGCTTGTCCACGCGGCCCCGGAACATACGGCATGAATAACTGGAAATGACCTCGGGTGAAGACGGGATGTCATTTCGGGAACGGCCTTTTTGGAGTACCTACATCGATGAAGTCAAAGTGGCAGTGGTGGTTCGGCCAGGTCGTACGCCGCATTTGGTTCAGGGCAACACTGTTTTCACTGGCAGGGGTTTTCACCGCTTTGCTGGCAGTTGCCGTTTCGCCCTACATACCCCAGGATCTGCCAACCAAGATCGGTGCTGACGCTGTCGACAAGATACTGGGCATCATCGCCTCGAGCATGTTGACGGTGACGACGTTTTCGTTGACCACGATGGTATCTGCTTATTCTGCAGTCACAACGAATGTCACTCCGCGGGCAACCAGACTGGTGATGGAAGATAGTACGACTCAGAATGTGCTTGCCACCTTCGTCGGCTCATTCCTGTTCAGCCTCGTGGGGATAATCGCACTGACGACGGGATATTACGGAGACCGCGGACGCGTCATTCTTTTCGTGGTGACGATCGGCGTCATCATCCTGATCGTTGTAACCCTGTTGCGCTGGATCGATCACCTTTCCCGGCTGGGGCGCGTAACAGAAACCACGCAACGTGTTGAGCAGGCTGCGATCGAGTCATTGAAAGCCTGGTTGGAGACGCCACATCTTGGAGGTAACCGACTGCAAGAAAACGACAAGCGGGTTGGAAAACCAAATACAGCAATCTTCCAACGACAGGTTGGATATGTTCAGCATGTGGATGCAGGCATGCTGTCCGAGATCGCTGATGAATTCGATGTCGAAATAGCTGTTGTTGCGATAGCCGGAAAGCTGGTGTCACATACCACACCGCTTGCCTGGGCAACTGGGCAGATCAGGGTAGAAGTATGCGAGCGCATAGCGAATGCGTTCACGATTGGCGACGTCAGATCCTTCGATCAGGATCCTCGCTTTGGAGCCGTCGTTTTATCAGAGATCGCTTCGCGAGCCTTATCTCCAGCAGTGAACGACCCGGGGACTGCGATTGACGTCATCTCTCGTGGAGTCCGGATGCTTGCGACTTGGGACGAACACTGCCGAGAACGCGATGTGCGCTATCCCCGCCTTTTCGTAGCGCCAGTTACCCTTGATGAGCTGTGTGATGATCTTTTTGTGCCGATTGCCAGAGATGGAGCCGCAAATGTCGAGGTTTCCATACGCCTCCAAAAGGCATTTCACATCCTTCACGGCTTCAAAAACGGGAATTTTGAAAAGGTAGCGTGCAGACATTCGGCAGCCGCTGTTAAGCGATCTGAAGCATCGGCGATGGTGGAAGACGATCTTGAGCACGTTCGGCGTCTGGCAGGACTGATGGCTCGCCCTTCGCAGTGAACTCCTGCGCGTCGGCAGGCTGCACTAGGCAGCGTGCCGTGAGCCTCTGCCTTCTACCACGCCAGACACTTTGAAGTGCGAGATTAATTCAAATAGTTTGGATGCCTCGTGCGCCAGGCTTTGTGACGCTGCATTTGCTTCTTCGATTGAAGCTGCGTTCCGCTGAGAGCCACTATCCAGCGCATTGATTGCGCCTGATACCTCATTGATACCGATACTTTGCTCCTGGCTCGCCGTGGCAATGGCAGCGACATTCGCATCGACTTGCTGCACCTGCTCGACGATCTGCTTCAAGGCTGTGCCAGTTTTATTGACCAGAGCTACACCTTGGCTGACACCTGCGGACGATTTGGCAATGAGGGCCTTGATCTCTTTCGCGGCGCTCGCAGATCGCTGGGCCAGCTCACGCACCTCCTGTGCTACGACCGCGAAGCCCTTTCCGGCTTCACCGGCACGCGCTGCCTCGACACCCGCGTTCAGAGCAAGGAGGTTGGTCTGGAAGGCAATCTCGTCGATCACGCCGATGATGTTGGCAATTTCCTTTGAGGATGACTCGATCTCACCCATCGCTTGGGTTGCCTGCCCCACTATTTCGCCAGATGCCTCCGCAGCGCCCCTGGTCGTGGCAACGAGTTGCTTTGCATCATCCGCGCGCCTACTGGCGTCCTTGACGGTAGTGCGTATCTCCTCAAGGGCTGCGGCAGTTTCCTCGACTGCTGCTGCCTGATGCTCTGCGTTTTTAGCAATATCGTCTGAGACAGAGTGAATCACGTTTGCATTGGACGAGAGGAGCTCGGCTGAAGCTTTGATCGTTGAAACGATCTGATCAAGCGCTGAGGCCGCTGCGTTGAAATCTGCGCGAGTTTGTTCCAGCGCCGGATCGATCTTTGCGTCCATTCGCGTCGCAAGATCACCTTTCGCGAGCCGACCTATATTTTCGCTGAGCTGGCTGACCGCCTCCATTCGTGACGTGATATCAGTGGCAACCTTGATGACACCGTAGACACCGCCACGGGAGCTGAAAACGGGCGTATAAGCCGCTTGGATCCAGACCCTTTTGCCACCTTTGCCAATGCGCACAAAGTTATCCGAGATGAACTCTCCTGCCTGCAACCGCTTCCAGAACTGAGCATAGTCTGGAGTTTCACGATATTGTGGGTCGCAGAACATACGGTGGTGTTGTCCGATCACCTCCGACTCATGATAACCCATCGCGGTCAAGAAGCGCTCGTTCGCATGATGGATTGTCCCATCGGGGGCGAACTCGATTATCGCCTGAGACTGATCGATCGCACGCAGGCGATTGTTGTCATGGAGAGCCGCTATTTTAGTGGCCGTGATGTCAGAGGCCAGTTTGAGAATTCGAACGACCTTACCACCGTGGAACACCGGGCAATACGACGCTTCAATCCAGACATCTTCACCATTCTTATTCTGCCGCCTGAACTGACCACTCTTTACCTGCCCATTTGCGAGGTCTCTCCAGAAAGTCTGTGGAGTGCACCCCGTTTCACCGGACATGTCGGCTAGTTTGATTTAGCCCTGATGAACTGCCGAGGGGAAGCCATCTTGAGCGCGGAATGGGGATGGATTTCGTTGTAGTCGTCGATCCATCCGTCGATGAGCCGGAGCGCTGTTTCGGCGTCCGTTAGTGCTGCGATGCGGATATAGTCCCGCTTCAGGGTTTTGACGAAGGCTTCCGACATGCCATTTGACTGCGGACTGGCCACCGGCGTGAAGCAGGGTGTCAGATTGAGCGCCTGGGCAAACAGCCTCGTGTCCCTCGCGGTGTAAGCAGAACCATTGTCCGAGAGATGCTCGATTGCCTGCGGGGCTCGGGTTGCCGCGAACCGCTTCTCGACCGCCTCCAGCATCATGTCGCGCACGTCAGAGCCGGAGATGCCCGCGTTGGCGACCGCCGTCCAGGCGATGATCTCGCGGTCGAAGGCGTCGATAATGAAGGCGAGACGAATGACCTCACCATTCCAGCAGGTGAACTCCAGACCGTCCGAGCACCAGCGCAGGTTCGAGCGCATGACCATGACTTTGCCGTCGTGGAGGCGGCCCTTGCGAACGGCCGTGTGCTTCTCCAGCAGCATGGCGTGGTCGCCCATGATGCGATGAACCCGCTTGGCGTTGACGACAGGCTTATCGGCGGCTCGCCTCTCGCGATTGAGGAGCGCGGCGATCCGCCGATAGCCATAAGTTGGCCTTTGATCCACCAGCCTACGGATTATGGGCAGAATCTCTGCATCCTCGGCCTTGTGATAGGACCCGCGCGGCCTTGATCGGCCTTTCAGCCGCTCGACAAGGTTGGAACGGGATACGCCCAGCGTGTCGGCGACGGCCTTCATCGGGAACCGTCCTTCGGCAACAAGATCGGCCGCGATATCCGTTTTTTTGAGTCCGCTTTGGACAAGGCTTCCCGGAGGATTTCGACCTCCATGGTCTTGCGGCCGAGCATGCGCTCCAGCTCGCGGACACGATCCTCCAGCTTCTTCACTTCCGAATTGCCGACAACCGGCTCGTCAGAATCCACGGCTGCAGCACCTCCCTCACTCAAGAGCCTGCGCCAGCGGTAAAGCAGATTGGGCGCAACGCCATGGCGGCGAGCGGCCGAAGACACCGTCTCGCCTGGTTCGAAACTCTGCTCGATGATTGTCAGCTTCTGCTCGGTTGTCCAGCGCCTGCGGCGGACATCACCGGTCAGCAATTCAACGTGTCGATACTCGTTAGACATAAGCCTGTCCTCAAGCCTGTGCTTGAGCCTTTCTGCTTATGCCGACTGTCCGGTCGAAATGGGGGGCAGTTCAGTCTGATAGTCTGGAGATTGCCGAATTGCATCCTCACAGAATATGCGATGATGTTTCCCAACTATCTCACTCAGTTGATATTTAAGTGCGTTGCAGAAATTCTCGTTTGCGGAGATGACGGTACCATCTGGATTGAACCAGATCATGGCGAGAGACTGCGATATAGCGCGGACATCATCGGCAACACGCCCTGCACTGAAAACATCTGCAAATAACATCGCACCCTCCTATAAATCTAGCTAGATCTAAGATCTGCTTATTTAATGCAATCTGAATTAGGGACCTCAAAACACATAGACGAAAATTAGTACCGCGCTGTTTTATCTCAATATTCTAAATGATTGGGTTTTAAAGCTTATTCCAAAGTAGAATTGATTAAACGATTAATCATCTATGCTCATCAACATTGAGGTCTCAGGCTTGCATTGAGGAAGTCGGAGACGCGCCCCATTGACTCCTAATATGATGAGAACATAATAGGAACATATGCCGTATGAGAGCGGCCTGCCCCTTACGTTAATCGTCGCAACGTGCCTCGGCGCGAAGGAGAAGTCATGTCTGCCTGTGAGCGAATTGAGATAGATGAACCGTCAGAAGTTGAGCTGGCTCTCGCCCATCATGACGGAGATCCGGTAGCAACCATTGAGACCTTGCTTGCTGACCTGCGTCATCTGCGCCGTCAACTCATCCTCGCTGAACGCGCCATGAGCAGAGGCATCACAAGGGGCTGGAGACCTAGCTTTGAGCGCGACTAATACTTGCCAGGAGTTATGGAGGCCTCACCTTCTTCCAAAGAAACAAAGTTCCTCGTCTCTCCTATGCCCATGAAATCGGTCGGTTTATCAGGCTGTATTGCATCGTCTGCAAGATTGGCCGTTGGCGGTGTCGGTTCGGTTACTAGGCTGGCTGCCATTTTGCTGGCACTGATCTTGGTGCCCATAATCTGGCTGCCTGCTGGCAGGAGGCCGTTAGCAGCCTGAGAGCAATCCCCATCACAATCGCGTTTCAGCAATTGAGCCTAGCCGTGATGACGATCCTTGGAACAAAGCGTTTCTTGCTTGCGATTGAATGAACCGGCGCACCTATTGCTGTCTCCAATTTTGCCATGACCGCAGCAATCGGTTTGCTGGTGGTCAGCTTGTCCAGGCTTGAATACCTTGTCGAGCGTGACGCAAACCCGGATCAGTCTATCACGCTCGCTGAAGTCAATGTCAGTCGCAAGTTCATCATGAAGATCGCGGCTTCTAACAAAATGACCTTCGCGCCTGCCAAGGCGCTCAAGGATGCACTGAACAAGTGATCTCTGACATGGAGAGCCACGCCCTGTCGCGCGGGGCATCCCGGATCAGTCCGGGTTTGACCGGGACCAGATGAGGGAAAGGCCTTCCTTGCCTTCGACCTCGATCAGCGTTGCGTAGATCGGAGCGGGAAGCTCGGGTCGTCGAGCTTGACCGAGAGATAGTCGCGGCCTTCATTCGAGGTTTTTTTCCAGGCTGCGCCGAACTCCGTTGCCCCTGCGAGGATGCGGTAGTCGGGGCCTTTGTCGGCGGTGCGCTCGACGGTGCGGATGGTTGCCTTGACATGCAAGTTGAGGGTCTTGATGGTGCCGGTGAAGCCGTTGCCGGAAGCGGTGAAAGAGCCGATGGTTGCCATTGTCATAATCCTTTTCGGCTGTTCGGGCCGCATCCATCGCGTCCTCGATGGCAGTCGATAGGACCGGAGACGATCGGCCCGCATACAAAGAACCGAAGCGGAGTGGAGGACGGCCTGGGAGAGGCTTTCTTGGCTATCGCGAGGAATGGGCGCTTCAGCGAACAGGGGAAGAAGACGATCCGGCCGTTGCGGATGCCGATCGAGCAGAGCACCGCGAGGCGGTCTTTGGTCAGCCATGTCCCATCGAGACCGCAGTGGACGTGCCAACTTACCGGATCAAGGGATACGGCACTGGCATCATCTGCGCGCCCGAGAAATTGCATGCCGGAGCCGCCCGGCCTCTCCTGACCGAGTGCTAAAGTCAAATACCAAAGCTTGCTGATCGCAGTTCTCCGTCGGGACTGATACTGTTCCACCGGGGCCCGTGAGAGGCTGCTGGAAAAGGGAGAGATTTAGGCGCGCTTCGGAATCTCAAGTTTGGCGCCGTGCACCACACGTTGCAGCAGACTGGATTGAGCGCCGAAGAACGGGCGCCCAATGGTTTATTTTCCTCGTAGCTTCAACCGCGCAGATCTACCCAGCGGTCAGGGCTGCTTCTCGGTAACCGTTGCAAGCGGAGCGGCTTCGTTTTCAAGTGACAGCCGCGCTCTCGGCCAAGCGCCTTCGTCCGCGCCGAGCACACTCTGAAGCCAGGCGAGCGTGAGACGTCGTGTTGCCTCCAGCACATCTGGTGCTTCAGTCTCTGTTTCCTTTGCGTCGAGCGCTGCGATCCCGCCAAGGCCATGCCCGACCCCATGCATCATCAGCATTGCTTTAGCGCCCGGCGCATCATGGAAGGCATCCGCATGCCATTCGGGGCCGCGCGTCGTAAAGTGCGGGTTGTCCATATCACCGCAAACGACGAGGCTCTGTGTCGAGAGCGTCGAGAAGTCGACGTCGAAGAACGGAAACCGCGCAGCACTCTCAGGCGTCATGTCCCTGCCGCCGCGTCCCGGTGTTGTCAGGAGAACGCCGGCCGAGATTCTTGGATCGGAAAAGTCCTCACCATTCACCTGCGCGCCGAGCAGGAGCCCAACCGTATGGCCGCCAAAGGAATGGCCCACTGCGCCGATGCGTGCATGATCCATCCGACCAGCGACTACCGGCGCCTGCCGTTCAATCTCGGCCAACTGGTCAAGGATCGCCTTCATCTCCTCGACACGTTCGCGCCAGAAGAACGGTGCGCCCGATGAATTCGCAGGCAGGCCGCCAACGCGAGAACTCGCATGGGTGGGCTGGATCACGACGAACCCTCTCTCCGCCCAGAACTGAGTAAGTGGAGCGTATCCGTCCTTTGACGGGATATAGTTCGAGGGACCGTAGCCATGTGACAGAAGCACGATCGGCAGGTTACCTCCCGCAGCGGGCGCGGTGAGACGCAGTTCCAGCGGCTGGCGGCCCGGTATCGAAAGACGAATCGGCGTGTAGGCCACGGTGAGAGTGGGTTCAGGTGTGGGAATATGCTTTGCGAGATTGATCAGATTGTTCATGGGTCTGGACCTTCAAAGGTGGATTTGGATTGTGATGTTCAGGCGAGCAAATGGCTCGCTCGGCGGAACGAGGTTTCCGCGTCGGCACCGGCGGGGATCTTCATCGGCGCGTCGATCTCTGTCACAGACCGCCAGACGGCCTCTGCAACCGCGTCGGCCGTCGTAAACTCAGTGCCCGAACGAAGCTTCGTCATATAATCCTGGACGAATTCGCTATATGGCTCTGGAATTTCCATGCCCATCCGCGAGACAGCATTTTTGCCGAAGCCGGTCGTCGGTGCAGAGCCAGGCAACACAAGTTTGGCACGGATGCCAAACATCGCCGCTTCGAGCGCGAGGCTCTCCGTGAATGCGTTGAGGGCCGCCTTGCTGGCGCTGTAAACCGCAAGTGCTGGGAGCGGCCTTATCGTGACGGCGGAGCTGACATTGACGATGACGCCTGAGCGACGGGCCCGCATCTGCGGGAGAACAGCTTTTGTCATCGCGATCGCGCCGAAGACGTTTGTCTCGAACAGTTCGCGGATTTTCGCCATCTCTGTGCCTTCCAGCACATTGAGCATGCCGACGCCGGCATTGTTGACCAGCACATCGATCGGGCCGGCGGTTTCGACCGCCTTCGCGATGCTATCCGGATTCGTGATATCGAGCGGCAGGATTTCGAGCCGGTCGTTCGACGGAAGAAGGTCGTTTCGCGGCGTGCGCATGGTCGCGACGACGTCCCACCCGCCGCCCAAGAATTTCTGTGCGATGGCGAGGCCGAACCCGGATGAGCAACCGGTGATGAGGATCTTTGGCATGTTCCGTCTCCTGACATTTAACTAGGCTAAAGATGGACCTAATCACTCGGACCTGCTATATGCGTATGTCCGAGTATGTTTAGCGTAAGTCCGAATGATGACTGATCCGGTCGCCGAAGTTGTTTCCTTGTTGAAGCCGAGCCCTTCGATCTCGAAGCTGGTAACGGGCGGCGGTCGGTGGCTGGTTGAGCGTACGGAGCTCGGGAGCCCTTTCTACTGCGCCGTCGTCGAAGGCCGTTGCCTGATGACGATCGCCGGTCGTGACCCAATGGTGCTCACTGCGGGTGACTTCGTCCTGGTCCCGAAGATCTTCTCATTCACGATGAGCAGCATGGAGCCGCCGCCACGCGGCGCACTTGCCCAACGTCTGGAGACCAGCCCCGGCGTCTTTCGGCTGGGCGATCCGGAAGCACCGGCAGAGATCAAGGCACTGGTCGGGCACTGTGCATTCGGCTCGGATGACAAGGCCCTTCTCGTATCGCTGCTGCCGGAGGTCATCCATATCCATGGTGAAGGGCGACTGATGGCCCTGGTCCAGATGATAAACGAGGAGACGCGAGCTGACCGGGTCGCGCGTGAGATGGTGCTTCATCGGCTGCTTGAAGTGTTGTTCATCGATGCGCTACGATCAGCAGCCAATGCCAAGGCGCCGCCGGGCCTCCTGCGAGGCATGGCCGATCCGCTGCTGGCGCCGATCCTGCGACGCATCCACGCAGATCCGGGTCGCAGCATGACGGTGGAGACGCTTGCCCAGGAGGCTGCCATGTCTCGTTCGACTTTCTTCGATCGTTTTCGCAAGGAAGTAGGGGTTGCGCCGATGGAGTATGCGACCGGATGGCGCATGGCGCTCGCGAAAGAGTATCTCCGCGAGGATGTTGCAATGGCCGAGATCGCGGAGCGCGTCGGCTACGGATCGACAAGCGCCTTCAGCGTCGCCTTCAATCGGCATGTAGGAATGCCGCCTGGCGCCTATTCGCGCGCAGTTGCTGCTGCGGCTTAAAGCGTCCGATCCTTACTCGCCTATATAGGCGGCCAGCTCTTCGGGCGTTCCCTTTGGAAAAGCCTGCTTGAGGAAGTCGAGGAAGGCAGAGACCCGCGCGCTCAGGAGACGCCGCGACGGGTAAAGCGCGCAGAGCGCGATTTCGGATCCCTCGATGTCGCCCCAGTGCTGCAATGTCCCATCAGCGATATCGTGGCTCACAAGCGAAATCGGCAGGCGTGCGGCCCCGACGCCTGCCCTCACCGCATCCCGCACCATGATGAGGGACGACAGGAAGAGAACCGAATCTACCCTGATCTCAGCAGATCCTTCGGAGGTCATAATATTCCAGGTCTCCGGACCTGTCCCTCCCCGAACAACGCCCGGAACCGACTGACCGTCGGCGGGTCGTGGAACGGCTGCTGAACGCGGAACGCTGGACCGACCAGGCAGCACTGAGTGCACATCTCGATGCGGAGGACACCAAGACGTTCGTTGCGCGGTGGCAGGGACGCATGCGGGGGGATGTGAGGAAGTTTGACGCCTCGAACGAAAGAGCCTGCTCGACTAGCGATTTTCAAGGAGCCTATTGGACGAATGCACTCGCGGGTGTGAAGTCCGTCCAAGCCCTTAAGAACCTGCGGCCGGCCAGTCATTTGCCGGTTCCTCTATTTCGCCTTCCAATGCGTCATCCGCTGGGTCCGGATCACGATCATTGGCAACCTGGAGGCGCTCGATCTGCTCGATCGCGGCCTGAAAAACATCAGCCTGTCGCGCGCCGGAGACAACCGCCCGATCAACCAGGTTCGCAAGACCGCTTTGAAACTCTTGGCGCCAGTCAATCATTTCAATTTCCTCTTTTTGCTCGGTTTTTCGGATAGCTCGATCCAGACGGGCGCATGATCGCTGGTGTGCTCCCAGCCGCGCACGTGTTTGTCGACTTCTGCTTTTCTCAAGCGTGCAGCGAGGTCGGGGCTGAGCAAAAAGTGATCTAGCCTTAGTCCGGCGTCGCGCGCGTAGGCGTTTCGGAAATAATCCCAGAACGTGTAGATGCGCTCACCGGGATGAAGTTCGCGCAACGCATCCGTCCAGCCCTGGCCGACCAGATCGCGAAACGCTTCACGCACTTCGACGCGAAACAGTGCATCGTTCGTCCAACGCTCGGGCTTGTAGACGTCGAGCTCGGTCGGCATGACATTGTAGTCACCGACCAGCACGACCGGCACTTCAAGCTCCAGCAATTCGGCGGCATAGGCTTGCAGGCGCTGAAACCAGCGCAGCTTGTAGTCGAACTTTGGGCCAGGATAGGGGTTGCCGTTTGGCAGATAGAGGCCACCGATCACCACCCCATCGACGATGGCCTCGACATACCGGCTCTGCTCATCCTCCGGCTCTCCCGGCAGGCCCTTGCGCGTCAGGTGCGGCTTCTGCCCGCGCGCGAGGATGGCAACTCCGTTCCAGGATTTCTGGCCATGCCAGACAGCGCCATAACCAGCGGCGGCAATGGCCTTCGCAGGGAAGTTGGCGTCGGGTGCCTTCAGCTCCTGGAGGATGACCGCATCCGGCTCCGCCTCGTGCAGCCACCGAAGCAGAAGATCGAGGCGACCGTTTACGCCATTGACGTTATAGGTCGCGATCTTCACTTGCGCTTGTGATCGCCCTTGTCGCCCTCACCCGGCTTGGCATCGTGCTTCGCGTCATGACGCTTGTCGGCGGACAGGGAACGGCCGACATCGACGGACTCCTTGAACTTGCCCTCTTCGTCTCGGCGGACGTAGCGTTTGTCGGTACCGGTATCGATGAGCTCACGCTTGCTCATGGGACTCTCCTGCAGTTGCGATACGTCAATAACTCGCGAGGCTACGAAAAGATGCATCGATTCTAGCAGCTTGATCCTGCTCCCCAGGTTGCATCGAAGAACTGAATCAAGTCATTGAAAAAGAGTCGCTTTTCGGGCCGGAACGATTCGCTCACTGATTCGGTTGAATCGCCAAAGTTGCGTTTCGTATGGAGAGTTCGATGGCAGGTCAGCGCGCCCAGTGGAAAGGGTTCATAAAGTTTGGCGAGGTCTCGGCCGGGGTCGCACTCTATACCGCGGCTTCGACATCGGACCGCATCACCTTCAACACCATCAACAAGGCGACCGGAAACAGGGTCAACCGCGTCTTCATCGACAGCGAGACCGGAGAGCTCGTCAAAAAGGAGATGCAGACCAAGGGCTTCGAGATTGAAAACGGCCAGTACATCGTCATCGACCCTGACGAGGTCGCCGCGACAATCCCCGAAAGCAACAAGACGCTTGAGATCGAGGCGTTCATCCCGTGCTCTGATGTCGATGATGTCTACTTCGACAAGCCCTACTACCTGACCCCTGACAAACTCGGATCCGAAGCCTTCGCGGCACTGCGCGACGGGATGCGCAAGTCGAAGGTCGCGGCAATCGCCAGGACGGTGCTGTTCCGGCGGATGCGAACGGTCTTGATCCGCCCGCACGGAAAGGGCCTGATCGCCACCACCCTCAATTACGACTACGAGGTCCGCTCGTCGAAAAAGGCATTCGAGGAGATGCCGAAGATCAAGATCGAGGGTGAGATGCTCGATCTGGCGAAGCACATCATTTCGACCAAGAAGGGTGACTTCGATCCCGCCAGCTTTGATGATCGATACGAGGCCGCGCTGGAAGAACTCGTCAAGGCCAAGATCGAGGGCAAGTCGATACCAAAGCGCAAAAAAGTCGAGGTTTCCAAGCCGAACGACCTGCTTGCCGCCCTACGGGAGAGCGCTGGCATGATGAAGGCGACCGACGAAAAACCGAAACGCACTGCGGCCAATGCCAACAAAGGCGTAGGCCTTAAGAGCGCCTCGCGCGGAGCTGCGGCGAAGTCCGCCGCTTCCAAGGCGGCCTCGCAGCGCAAGTCGGCTTGAGGGGGAGGTTGCCATGGCTTTGCGTCCGTACTGGAAGGGATACCTCAAGCTCTCCCTCGTCACCTGCCCCGTGAACATGACCCCCGCGACATCGGAATCGGAGAAGGTTCGGTTCCACACCCTCAACAAGGATACCGGCAACCGTGTCGTTTCCCAGTACATCGACTCCATCACGGGCAAGCCGGTGAAGGATGAAAACGAGGCAAAGGGATATGCTCGCATTGAGAACGACTATGTCATCCTGACCGAAGACGACCTCGATAACGTCGCCCTCGATACGGTGAAGACTATCGACATTGCGAAGTTTGCGCCCGCCGACAGCATCGAGTGGGTCTACCTGGAAAAGCCGCACTACCTGATGCCCGACGATGCGGTTGGAAATGAAGCATTCGCCGTGATCCGCGACGCGATGAAGGCGGACAAGGTCGTCGGGATTTCGAAGCTCGTCATCGGTCGTCGCGAGAAGGCGGTGGTTCTCGAACCCCGGGACGACGGAATCGTACTCTGGTCCCTGCGTTTCGGCGACGAAGTGCGGCCGGAAGAAAACTATTTCGAAGATATCGACGACGAGGTCGATCCTGATCTCATTCCTCTCGTCCAGGAACTGATCAAGCAGAAGACAAAGCGCTGGTCACCCGACATGGTCAGTGATCCGATCCAGGAGAGCCTCCTGAAGCTTATTGAGGAGAAGAAGAAGGCGCTCAAGCCGAAGAAGGCGACAAAGAGCAGAAAAGCGCAAGAGGTCGGACCGAAAACCAACGTGGTGAACATCATGGATGCACTGCGCAAATCTGTTTCTGCCGAACTGAATAAGCGGAAGGCTGTTTGAGATATCGACGAGGCAGGCGTCCTTTTTTCAATAACTGCCAGATTGCCATCACGGACGGCTCATAACGTCCGCATGGCTAACAGCATGCGCCGACGAAGCGGCTTTCGTTGCATCCTTCACGGTTGCCGCCCCGGAACAAGGTGGCGGCAACCGTGTTCATCCGGGCAGAGCTCATCAGACAAGGACCTAACGGATGAAGACCCTTGGTATCGCCTACGCCGGAACGCTGATTTCATTTCTGCTCATCGATGCAATCTGGCTTGGTGTCGTTGCCAAGAATTTTTATCGCGAACAACTCGGGGACATGATGCTGCCCTCACCGAATTTTGTGGTCGCTGCGCTATTCTACCTGTTCTTCGCGGTCGCCATTGTGATCCTCGCGGTCCGTCCCGGCATTGAGGCCGGCTCAATATGGACCAGTATTGGCTATGGAGCCATTTTAGGTCTGGCTGCCTATGGGACCTACGACATGACGAACCTGTCGACCCTGAAAGGATGGCCTGTCGCGCTGACGATCATTGATCTGGCCTGGGGCACGGCCCTGACCGCCGCCGCGAGCGCATGCGGCCATGCTGCTGTGCGTCAGTTCGGTTAGCCGGCCGTGATCTTCTTCACCGCAGACACGCATTTCGGGGATCCTCGCGTCCTGCGGATCGACCGTCGTCCATTTTCACACATGGCAGCACATGACGCTGCAGTCATCGACAACTGGAATGCCGTCGTCAGACAGGACGACGATATCTGGCATCTTGGCGACTTCATGTCGGTGAAAGGCGGAGACTGTGCGACTTTGCTTGGGAAACTGAACGGGAGGAAACACCTCATCGTCGGGAATAATGATCCGGAGACGACGACGGCATCTAAGGGGTGGGCCAGCGTCCAGCACTATGCCGAATTCCGCGAGGGTGGCCATCACCTGATCCTGTGCCACTACGCATTCCGGACGTGGAACCAGATGGGCAAAGGATCGATCAATCTCCACGGCCACTCGCATGGTCGACTAAAACCCGCACCGCGCCAGTTCGATGTCGGGGTCGACGCGCAGGGTTTGAAGCCAGTGAGCCTGGCCGAAATCCTCAATTCCAAGACAAAGACCAAAGTCTCTGCCGACGCCATGTAGTTGGCCGGAGTGAATGGTCTTCGTCGCACGGCAGGGATGTCAGTCGCGACTCAGGGGCGCCCGGGGTCGTTTGGCTCCGTTGCAGCGCGTTCTTCACGCTCCTCGTCCTCCCGGTCATCTTCGTCGATCAAGTCCTGAAGTGTTTCATGTTCGTCATCGCCGGCGATTTCATCCAGTGCCTGGTCCCAGTGACGGGCGGCAGCGCCTTCCGGGCGCCCCTCGTTTTCCCAGATTTCATAGGCTCTCAGCTGGATGCGCTCATATTGATCCCTGGCCATTCTCCAACCTCTCAATCCTGAAGCGATTGCATTCGCTTGCGATAAGCGCGCAAGCCCGCCACAAGTTCCTATTTTTCATCGCAACCATTTGAGTGGAGCTTGAGGGCCGTCTACCGCCTTGCGAACGATTTCTCATCCCGATCGTTTGGTTGAAACATAAGTATGGAGACAGGACGATGACCGCAGCATTTACCGCAGCCAAGCAACGTGAAATCCAGGAACAGGTCGCTGAGGCCGATCAGCAGGAGGTCTCTTCCGAGCCGCGCGCAATGCAGGCTGGCGCTCGTCGATATCCTGAGCCGCCATTTCCAGAGCAGCATCAGGACAAGCCGGGTGACGAAGCCGCCCTCGTGCCGGCCACAATGTATGACGCGCCGTTCTATATCGGCTCAGCGAAGCTGAAGGACAAGGTAGCGCTCATCACCGGAGGCGACAGCGGTATCGGGCGATCCGTGGCGGTGCTGTTTGCCCGGGAAGGCGCCGATATCGCGATCGTTCACCTTGACGAGGATGGCGACGCCGAGGAGACGGCAGCCGCCGTCGAGAAGGAAGGTCGCCGCTGCCTGGTGATCAAGGGCGACGTGAAGAAATCCGCTTTTTGCCGCGACGCCGTCGAAAGGACCGTATCCGAATTCGGAAAGCTCGATGTCCTGGTGAACAATTCTGCCTTCCAGGTCCACACCTACGACATCGTCGACCTGACCGAGGATCATTTCGACGAGACGTTAAAGACCAATCTGTACGGCTATTTCCACATGGCTCGCGCCGCGGTTCCGCATCTCAAGAACGGCTCGGCGATCATCAATACGGGATCCGTCACCGGTTTTGACGGCGAAAAGACGCTGCTCGATTACTCTATGACCAAGGGCGGCATCCACGCCTTCACCAGGTCACTTGCATCGCAGCTCATCCCAAAAGGAATCCGCGTCAACTGCGTCGCCCCAGGGCCCGTATGGTCACCGCTCAACCCAAGCGACAAGGAGCCCGACAAGGTCGCCCAGTTCGGCTCCGGCACGCCAATGAAGCGCCCGGCCCAGCCGGAAGAAATTGCGCCGGCCTATGTCTTCCTCGCCTCACCGCAATGCTCAAGCTATATCACCGGCGAGATACTGCCGATCGTCGGAGGGTATTGAGGATGGCACCCATGAGCGAACGACAGGGTTCATGCCGATGCGGTCGGGTCTCATTTGCGGTGAAAGGCGAGCCGACACGCATTGGCATCTGCCACTGCACCGACTGCCGCGTCGAGAGCGGTTCGGCTTTTACCTATTTCGGCATCTGGCCTGCAGCCCAGTTCACCAGTGCGGGTGAGACGACCGTGTTTGAAGGCCGCCGGTTCTGTCCTTCCTGCGGCTCACGTCTGTTCGCATATGATGAGACGGAGGCCGAGATCAAACTGGGGAGCCTGAGCGAGGCGCCAACGGATCTGGTCCCGGTCTACGAGCTGTGGGTGAAGCGCCGCGAACCCTGGCTCGCGGCGATAGACGGTGCTGAACAGTTCGACGAGGATCGGACGTGAAATCGGGTCAGGCCGCGACCTTCCGGGATTTCGCGAGCCGCTTGATGGCGGGCTCGAGTGGTCGCTGGCCGTCACAGTAGTCCTGCCACGCCGTGCTTTTCTTCAAGAGATCCGGCACTGTCCTGACCGTAAAGCGCTTAGGGTCGAGGTCGGCTTTCACCTGCGTCCAGTTGAGCGGCATCGAGACCGTCGCGCCCGGCCGTGCGCGTGGCGACAGAGGCGCAACCGCTGTCGCCATCCGATCGTTGCGCAGGTAATCCAGGAAGATGCGACCCTCGCGCTGGTTCTTGGCCATCTTAATCAGGTAGAGATCCGGATTGTCCCGAGCCATTTCCTGGCAGACGTCATGGGCAAAGCCTTTTGCCTCGTCCCAGCTGAGTTTCTTGCCTTTCGGCACCAAGAGGGGCGTGACCACATGCAGACCCTTGCCACCCGTCGTCTTGCAGAAGCTGACCAGGCCGAGCTCTTCCAGACGATCGCGTATCTCGCGTGCGGCCTCAACGACGCTGGAGAATTCGACGCCCGGACCCGGATCCAGATCGAAGACCAGGCGTCCAGGAACTTCCGGCTGGTTGGGCTCGCAGTTCCAGGGATGTAACTCGACGCCGCCGATCTGGGCAATCGCCGCCAGCCCTTCGACCCGGTCGATCTGCAGGTAGGGTTTCTTGTCGCCGAAGACGGTGACCAGCTCCAGGAGATTGGACGTTCCCGGCATGGCATGGCGCTGGAAAAACTGCTCGCCTCCAATGCCATCTGGCGTGCGGATGATCGAGCACGGTCGACCCTTGAT
Organism: Rhizobium rhizoryzae; assembly: GCF_011046895.1. Lineage (NCBI taxonomy): Bacteria > Pseudomonadati > Pseudomonadota > Alphaproteobacteria > Hyphomicrobiales > Rhizobiaceae > Affinirhizobium > Affinirhizobium rhizoryzae. Next base: position 843,294 of record NZ_CP049249.1, read on the forward strand.
ATGCTCGATCAGCCAGGACCCGACAGCTTCGTGATAGCGAGCCAGATCGACCTTTGTGACGGGCTTCCCGTCGCCGGCGTCGGGCCACAGCGGCTTGTCAGGGCTGGAAATCATCACGCTCATTACCTCCGCCTTTGCACCCCTGCGAAATTGCTTCTGCGCCGGCTTGTCAGTTTCGGGGTCTGGCACCTCCTGTTCGACCGGAGATGCCGGTGTTTCTGCCTCGACCTCGTCCGCCGGCTTGTCCTCCCGCAAGCCCTTGAACGATGCCTGCCGGACCTGTCCGTCCGCGGTCCAGCCGGCGAATTCGATCTCGGCAACGAGCTCGGGTTTCAGCCAGACGATATCGGATGACTTCTTGGGAGCCCCGATGCCCGTGAACGGTGACTTCGCGGTTTCTAGTGCCCCCAGCTTCGGTAGAAGTGTCTCGACGACCTTTGCGCCGTAGCCCGTGCCGACCCGACCGACATATACAAAATGATTGCCGCGATTGACGCCCACCAGCAGCGAACGGAATTTGCCGTTGGTTGTAGCGTACGCGCCGATGACAACTTCATGGCCAGCACGGCACTTGGATTTTGCCCATGTTTCCGTACGCCCAGACTGATATGGGGCGTCCGCCTGCTTGGATACGATACCTTCCAGCGACAGGCGGCAAGCCGACTTCAACACCGCATCGCCCCCGGTCTCGAAATGCTCGACAAAACGAAGGAGCGGATCGTCGCCTGCGTCTGATAGGCAGGATGCCAGCCTCTCCTTCCGGTCCGTCAGCGGATGATCGCGCAGATCGTCACCGCCGACAAAGAGAAGATCGAAGGCGAAATAGACCAGCTCATCCGTCGTTCCTTCTGAGAGCGCGGCTTGAAGGGCAGCAAAGTCAGGTGCGCCGTTTTCATCGAGAGCGCAGATCTCGCCATCAATGGTGCAGTCGGGAAGAGAAGAAGCGGCGGCAGCGATTGCGGGCCATTTCGCGGTCCAGTCGAGGCCCTTGCGGGTCTTCAGCGTCACGTCACCATTCTCGACGCGCATCTGGATCCGGTAACCGTCGAACTTGATTTCGTGGATCCAGCCTTTCCCTGCCGGTGGGCGAGTGAGGGTTTCACATAGCTGCGGTGCAATGAAGTCGGGCATCGCAGAGCTTGCACGCTTCGTGGCTGCGCGTTTTTTCGCTTTGGTTGTGCCCGTCTTTGCCGCCGCGTTGCGCTCGTCAGCGGCAAGACCACGACTGCTATCCCAGACGGCATCCGCTTCAGCCGCATCACCCTGCAGCATGAACGGCGTCGGCTTCCTGCCCTTGCCGGACGCTATCGCCTCCATCGTGCGACCGGATGCAACGGAGGTGTTATTGTCTTCCAGGATTGCTGCCCCGTCTGCCTCGACCGAATGTTCGTCGTGATGCTTGATCAGCAGCCAGTTGGTTCGCTTGCCGCCGTCTCGATCATGCCGCATCCGCACAAGGACGAAGCTTCCTTGCAGGCGTTTGCCGTGCAGTACGAACTTGAAGTCGCCCTTCTTCAGGGCTTCTTCCGGCGATCTTGTGCCTTCCGGCTCCCAGTAGCCACGGTCCCAGAGCATGACGGTACCACCGCCATATTCACCTTTTGGGATCGTGCCTTCGAAATCGCCGTAATCGAGCGGATGATCCTCGACCTCGACTGCAAGCCTCTTGTCGCTCGGATCGAGCGACGGCCCCCGGGTTACGGCCCAGGATTTGAATACGCCGTCGAGTTCAAGGCGCAGATCGTAATGTAGGCGGGTCGCGTCGTGTTTCTGTACCACGAAGCGCAGGCGATTGGATGGCTTGATGCCCACCTCGCCGCTCGGCTCCTTTGTCTTCTTGAAATCCCGCTTTGATCGATATGTCGAAAGACTGTCAGCCATGATTTCGCAACTCCGCAATACAATCCGAACGGATCCGGTTCGACCGGCTCCTGATTGCTCACCGTCCGGAAACCCGGATCGCATCCAGATTGCCGAAACTGCGTTGCACGGCGGCGATCTTCTGGGACGCAATGTCGGCCGACACTTCGATCTCTCCCCCGAGCGGGGCATCGGTTCGCACGTCGCCATCGCGCCGGACGTCTCCGCCTGAAGGTGCGGATCCCGTAGAGTTTTCAGACGCGACCGGCTGCACGAAGATATCGGGCCGGGAAATTCCATGCTGCTGCACAAGATGTTCAATCGCAAGGTCTGCGGCCTCGCGGGTCTTGAAGGTAGCGCGGATGGTCGTGGTGCTATCGTCAGACATGAGTTTCTCCCTGCGTTTTGGTGATTGTGTACCAAACGTCGCTCCGGGCGGGTTGTTTCGGTCCCGATGGAAAACTCAATCTGGTCGGGTTGGATTCGTGCCGGGCGGCTGCTATGTTCTTCCTTTGTTTTCATTTGCGTTGAACGACCCGCATGAACGACATGACTGCACCATTCCCTCGCAAAATCATCCATGTCCACATGGATGCTTTCTACGCGTCGGTGGAACAGCGCGACAATCCGGAACTGCGCCGTAAGCCTCTCGCCGTCGGCGGAGCGGCGGCTCGTGGCGTGGTTGCTGCGGCTAGCTACGAGGCCCGCGAGTTTGGTGTCCGATCAGCCAAACCGTCGGTGACGGCGGCTCGGAAGTGCCCGGAGCTGATTTTCGTGAAACCACGGTTTGCGGTCTATCGCGCCGTCTCGCAGCAGATCCGCGAGATTTTGGTCGAAATCAGTTGTCGCGCAAGATACGTTCGTTGACGATGATCTTGCCCTGGTCACCACCGAGCTCAAACCTCTGGCGGAGAAAGTCTGGTCGCATTGTCAGGCGAACTCGATCAGCGGCAGGACGGTGATCGTGAAGATCAAATATTCGGACTTCACGCAGGCAACACGAAGCAGGACGGAGACGTCTCCTGTCGCGGGTGTTGCCGGGATCATGGAGGCGGCATCGGCGCTCCTTGCCACGGTCTATCCCTTCAAGCGCCCGGTCCGTCTCTTTAACGTTACGCTCTCCTCACTCACCAACGATCAAGGAGAACATGCGGAGGAACAACCCCAGCTCGACCTGGCTTTATGATCGGGTTCAACAAGAGGATCGATCACGATTTCAAACAATTGTCTCCCCAGAGTCCGCGTCATCGATCTCGAGACCGGCGGCAATGGCCCGAACGATGTCTGCGAGATCGGCTGGCAGGACGTCGTTCTGGGTGATGACGGCCTGTGGCATGTGACCGAGGAGCGAGGCGCACTGCTTGTCAATCCCGGACGGCCAATGACACCGGATACGATCGCCGTTCATCATATCCTGGACAGCCACGTGGCCGATGCGCCGTTCTGGAAGGAGATCGCCGCAAGCGTACTGCGGCCTCCGGGGCGGCTGGATGCGCTTGCGGCGCACCGGGCGGGCTTCGAACAGCGCTACTGCACGCCGCGCTTCACCGGCGGCACGCCATGGATCTGCACCTGGAAATCGGCTTTGCGAGTCTGGCCCGAACTGCCGCGGTTTTCCAACCAGATGCTGCGTTACCAGCGCATGCCGGAGGGTCTCGTGCATGAGATCGGGCTACCGGCCCACCGCGCCATGCCAGACGCCTATGTAACCGCGCATCATCTCCGCGACCTGTTGAATGCGACGTCCCTGGACCAACTCCTGGCCTGGAGCAGCGAACCGGGTCTACTGCCGCGCGTGCCCGCCGGCCCGGACCGCGGCAAAACCTGGGATCGGATCTCTGATCAAGCGCTTGAGAACTTCGCGCGTGATCGCGATGTGGACGTCCGGTTCAGTGCTCAGACGGAATTGGCACGGCGTGGAGAACGCCAGGAAATCGCGCCGCTCGAACCTGCCCAGGGAACACTCCTGTGACGAAACGACCTCATAGCCCGTCCTACCCCGACACGCCGGATGGGCGGTATTTCGTGGTGCGCGGCAGGCTCTGGCGCAAGAGCAATCCGGCACTGGACGGCGCTACTAGAGAAAGGCTGGTCAAGGACCTGATGTCAGCAAGACGTGCCGTGCGCGAGGCAAAGGGAGACCCGGAGGCCATTAAAACGGCCCGGCATCTGGTCGATCAGGCGAAGGTCGCGCTCGGCGAGCGCGGCGCCCCCTGGTGGAACGACGGCGCACCTGACTACAACAGGCACATGGCCAAGAACACGCCCTATGCCGACTGGTTTGCAGGTCTCTAGGAACAGGTTGTCGTCAAGGCAGCAAAGGCGCCTCCGGAGCTGCCTTCTTTTTCGCCCAGCTTCGGCACAGGGCACGATATACTTTGGCTCAAGATCGCGGCGGAGGAAAGCGGCCGGATGCTCCCTTAGGGTCAGGCCGGTATGCGAATAGTCCTCGACCACATCCCTGCTCTCGATCATCGACTTCAGCGCCACCTCGGGTTCCTGCATCTCGGCAATCACTCCGGCCTCGCGCTCAGCGGCTGCTGCCCAGAGTTCCATGAGTTCGTCACGGAGCGCCTTGATGTTCCACAGCGCCTGTCGCCGTTCCAGTTCAGTCTTACTTAGTTTCGGGTACGTTTTCTAATACCTGGTTTGCACCTTTTCTGCGCGCTCGCGACCATTGTTTCAAAGAAGTAAAGCGGCTCGTTATCAGCTGCTCGACTGGCCTCGAACAGCAGGCGGTTTTTCTCCAAAATGGCATTTTCTGCTTTTGCGAAGCTCGCCCAAACGCGGAGAGACGCCTTTTCCTTGATCGTAATGGCCAATGCTTTTGGTCCGGCCTCAAATTTGGCGATGCCGAGTCGTGACGCGGCGAGCTTTAAGCGGGTTCTTCTGAAGAGTAGTTTTACTTCCTGCGGCGGCTCGCCGAAACGATCTTCGAATTCCTCTTCTAAATCCGCCAGCGCTTTCGGTGAAGAGGCTCGGCTCAACTTGGCATATAGATGAAGACGCACCGCCGGATCGGACACATAGTTTGCTGGTATGCCTCCTGAAACTCCGAAGTTGAGAAATGTCTGCTCCTCCGCGTCCTTCATCGGCGTGCGATGCTTTACGACTGCATCCGCCAGCAGCTTCTGATAGAGACCAATGCCAATAGCCTTGATGTGCCCGGCCTGATCCTCGCCAGCGAGGTCCCCTCCGCCGCGCAGATCAAAATCACGCATGCTGATTGACAGGCCTGAGCCAAGCCGATCGTTTTCGACGAGCGTCGATAGCCGCAGGCGCGCTTCCTCAGACAATTTCGTGTTCTCGTCTGTCAGGAAGATTGCCGCGCCTTGCGTGCCAGAGCGCCCGACTCGCCCGCGCAATTGATGGAGCTGCGCTAGTCCAAACAGGTCTGCACGCCAGACGAACATTGTGTTCGCCCGGGGAACGTCGAGGCCGTTTTCGATGATGTTGGTGGCCAGTAGTATATCGCCCTCGCCTGCCGCGAAAGACACGACCGCTTCATCCAGGGCAGCTACAGGCATCTTTCCATGCGCAACTCGGATCGCAAGCTCCGGAACGATCTGGCGCAGTCGCGCCTCGACCGCGGTGATGTCCTCGATGCGCGGCACGACGACAAAGCTCTGCCCGCCACGCCTGAACTCGCGCATCAGTGCGATACGGACGGACGCGCTGTCGAAGGCCAAAAGCGTGGTGCGGACAGGCATCCGCCTTCGCGGCGGTGTCATTAGCAAGCTTACCTCCTGGATCCCGACCATCGCCGATTGCAGTGTCCGGGGGATGGGTGTCGCCGACATGGCAAGTACATGCAAAGAGGGTGCGAGCGCGGCCATCGCCCGCTTTTGTCGCAGTCCGAAGCGGTGTTCTTCATCGACGATCAGAAGCGCGAGGCGAGCAAAACGCACATCTTTGGCCAGTACCGCCTGCGTCGCAACGACGATGCGAAGGCTGCCTTCGGCAAGCTCTGCCTTCACTTGCTTTGCCTCGCCAGCTTTGACGAGCCTCGACAGCATCCCAACTGAAATGCCTGAACCTGCAAAACGCTGTTCGAAAGTCGCAAAGTGTTGACGGGCCAGAACGGTGGTCGGCGCGATAACAACAACCTGCCCCCCGGCAAGGGCAACCGCCGCAGCCGCTCGCAAGGCAACCTCCGTTTTGCCGAACCCGACATCTCCGCAGATCAGACGGTTCATCGGGCGGCCGGACGAAAGATCCGAGAGCACGGAATTGATGGCCTCGCTCTGGTCTGACGTTTCCGCATAGGGGAATCGTCGCGTAAACGCTGTGTATGAAGTTCGCGGCGGCGAGAATGTTTCGGATCGCGATGCCTCTCTTTCCTTGGCGATCTTGCTCAAATGTCGAGCCGTAGATGCAATATCCTGGGCGATTTTTTCGCGCTTTTTTCCCCAGGCCTGCGTGTGCAGCCGATCAAGCGTTACGGTCTGCGCCTCGGATCCATAGCGCCATAATTTGCCGAAATCCTCCATCGGCACGAGAAGCGATCCGCTGTCGCGATAGTCAAGGCGGGCTGCGTCGCGGGCGACGCCGTTTATGTAGAGGCTCTGCACGTCTTTCAGGACGCCGACACCATGCTCTTCGTGAACCACGACATCACCGATCTGCAGCTCCGGCTCCGCCAGGAATAGACGCGCGTTGTTCGTTACACTGTTTTGCGGGGCCGCGATCACAACAATATTGTTCCTCCTGTCAACAAAGCCCTGTTCTAGCGTGCATGGGAGCTTCAAGAGACTGCCGGGTTCCGCCGATATCGCGGCCTGCCACGTGTCGACATGCTGCAAGGTCGCGCAAGTTGCTTTTGCGAGACGCCGAGACAGTGCTTCTACGCTCTTGCCTGTCCCGGTAAGGACGATGGTTTGCCCTTGCTTCGCACATTCCTGAACCAGCCTCCCCACGGATTTACCAGCACCGGAGGCGAAGCCTTCTGCGGGTTGACTGTCCTCCGGTTCAAGATTGAGACTATGTACCGCCATGCCCTGAGCATATCGATCCCATTCCGCACGGCTCAAGTAAAGCGACCGCGCGGAGCCGTTGTCAGTTTTACCGGAATGCCCGCGAGCTTGCCGTGCATCTTCGATAATGCTGAAATACCGCTCAACGCGTGTTTCAGCGCCAGGAGCCAGATGTATGATCGCATCACCCAAGACCTCGACAACGCTGGGCATTTTTTCATAGAGGCGACCCAGAACATGTTCCATCGTCCCTGATGTCGGAACTGCTCCATTGATATCGGCATTTGTTAAGATGGCTTCTGTGGCAGGCCCCAGAATTACCCGATCCAGAGAGCTTTCCGTGAGCTGGGATATCCGGTCGAAGCCCCGCAGTTCCTCGACCTCATCCTTGTCCGACAAGACAATTCGCATCGGGCCTGGAGCTCCTGCAGGGTAGATGTCTATCACTCCATCCCGCACCACCACCTCACCGGGATCGTCTGCCACACCTTCCTCGACGTAACCGGCGCGTCGAACGAATTGCGAAAAACTTGCTCTGTCGAACCGCTGGCCCGCGACCAGATCGAACTTGCTGCCCTCGATGACTGCCGCCGGCGGCACCCGTTGCAGCATCGCTTCCACAGAGGTGACCAAGAGTTTAGGTGGGCCGCAAGGTTCTCTCCAGATGCGCAACGCATCCATGCGACGGCCCATGCAATGTGGCGAGGGTGGCACTCGGTCATAGGGTAGACAATCCCATGGCGGCAGGACAAGGAACGGGATATCTGGGAAAAGGGCTTTGACTGCAGTTGCGATTTCGTCAGCCACCCTATCGCTGAGCGCCACATAACATGTTGGGTGTCGCGCCTCTTTCAAAGCCGCTGCCAACCGGGACGCCAGCAAACCGGGAGAATACTCCAATTTTTGCACGGGGAGGTCTGGAGAAAGGGGCGTTGCAGCGCCCGCACCATCGTCGTTCATTTTACGCACATCAAGCCGCCGATTACCGCCGGCAACTGCCGGCATTCAGAAACGACAATCGCCCCCATGTGTTCCCTTGTCAGCGCAGTCAGTGGTTGAATCACATTTCTGCTTGTAGCCGATTTACTTGCGGTCCTGCGTGAACGGCGCGCGGCGGATCCGCTACGTCTTGGCAGGGAGTGTCTACATTTCGGATAATTTGCGACATTGTTGATTGAATAGTTTGTCCTGTTTCGGTCTTATACCCTCAACAAGTTGTTTAGCTAAGTCGGTCTTACCTCATTCGACCTTGGGCTGCCCAGGAGGATTGGTGTCGCTCCATAGTGAAATCGATTGGGGGTCACACCCGGAATTGGACGCTCGGCCGTTGTGAAACGAGCAATTGAGGGCTGCCGAGCTTTAGATGACCGGCCATTCTGTTTGGGATCGCATACGGTTAACTAGAAGATCTTCGAAAGAGTGTGCGCCAATTGCTCCTGCGTATAGGGCTTGGAAAGCCGCGCCGCCTGCATCTCTACCCCCGGTGGGAGATCTGCGTAGCCAGACGCGAGGATGATCGGCAAGTACGGCAGACGCTCGTGGAGCGCCTTGGCTAGTTCGGCACCCGTCATACCCGGCATCGAATAGTCGGTGATCACGAGGTCGAAACACTCACCCGTGTCTATCAAAGCTAATGCGTCTTTCCCGGAATAGACTTCGACAACCTCGTGTCCTAAATCGCTCAACATGTCCGCTGAACTCATCGCGATGAGGACGTCATCATCAACGAGCAAAATTCTCTTTGGTCCCGTCTCACTTGGCTTGTCCGGAACGGTCTCGGCAAGTGGCTGTGCAACGACGCTATTTGCCGAAACGGGAATCCAGATTTCAGCGGTTGTCCCCTTCCCAGGAGTGCTTGCAAGCGCCAACTGACCTCCGAGTTGCAACGCTAATCCGTGGACCATGGAGAGCCCTAGGCCAGTACCCTTACCCAGCTCCTTCGTCGAGAAGAATGGCTCGATCGCTTTTTGCAACGTTCCCTCATCCATGCCGATACCCTCGTCTCGGACCGATAAGACAACGTAACTTCCAGATACCATCGACGCCGAATCTGTAGCGACTTCAGCTTCTCTCAGAGTGATATGGATTGCTCCGCCGTCGGGCATTGCATCCCTGGCATTCACTGCGAGATTCAAGAGAGCGAGTTCCAGTTGGTTTGCATCCGCTGACACCTGAGGCAAGCCGTCTGCCACCTCTACGTGGATCGCAATTCTTGATCCAACGGAGCGCTGGAGCAACTCTTCCATCGTTGTTACAAGTCCGCTGAGATTCACCGGTCCGACTTGGAGATCTTGCCTTCGAGCGAAGGCAAGCAATCTTTGCGTTAGCGAGGCGCCGCGTCGAGCCCCCTGCATTGCCCCTTCGACGAGCCTGCTGGCTCTCTCATCGCCTGCAACGTGCTTTCGAAGTAGCTCTAGATTTGCGAGCACTGCCATCAAAAGATTATTGAAATCATGCGCGACCCCGCCTGTCAGCTGCCCGATCGCCTCCATCTTTTGGGCTTGTCGAAGCTGCTCTTCCGCCCGCTCACGCTGGCTTACTTCCGCTAGGACAAGATCATGGGCTTTTTTGAGCTCGCGGGTCCGCTCAGATACTCGTTCTTCCAACAACTCATTCTGGTGCCGTTGTTCTTGTTCTGCTTGCAGCCGTTGGGTGACGTCAGCGGAAACACCCACCAGCTTTATTGGCCGTCCGGCCCTATCACGATGAAGCTGAGCCCGGATTTCCGCTCCATGAATGGAGGCGTCCGGCCAAATCGTACGATAAGCTATGGAGTAGTCCGCTCCAGTCTCAATCGTGGTGCGCACCGCCTCTTTCATTTCATCGAGGTCATCGGGGTGAATCGCTTGCAAGAGGTCTTCGTAGGAAAAATCCTCGTCCTCCGCCCTGCCGAAAATTCCACGGCAAGTAGAAGACGTGGTCAAGACATTTGTCGCCAGATCAAGCTCCCACGCTCCCAAGCGGCCCGCTTCAAGCGCTGTCTGAAGGCGACGCTCCTTTTCATCGAGCGCTTCGATGCGACTGCGAGCTTCCCATTGCCTGCGCCTACCTCGTAGAGCTGAACGAGTAACGCTGATGAACGTCGTTGCATGAAACGGTCTTTCCACAAAACTGACATTTCCAAGGATCTCAGACAGGAGTGCCGCGCCGGGATTTCGCTCGGGTCCTCCGCCGCGGGCAGTCAAGACGATAAACGGCAGGTCCGACCAGCTCGGCTGCTGTTCAATCCAAGCAGAGAAAAGGCGTAAGTCCGCACCACGCATCGCTTCTTCCGTAATGACAACAAAAGCAACATTGTCACCAAGAGACCCGACAAGATCTTGTAAGCTGTCGGCAATCCTTGCAGATATGCCAGCCTCTTTCAGCAGTGCTGATGCAATCTCGGCATCGCGTCCGATAGGAGTATGAACGAGAGTTAATGCGGCGTGCTCAGGAATGGCTATCATCCTCAACAGAGGTCTTCAATGGGAGGTTGGTCTCTCCGACAAAAAGAGGTACGCCACGCAAGATACCTTGGAAGCCAGAAAGTGGCTCGCCAAGTGTTAACCCGCCACTGCCAATCTTGTACTCGCGAATAGTATCTTCGTGGTTACCAGTTCGCTTTTTTATGACCGAAATCGCCCTGCGCACGCGTCCATCAGCTTCGAAGTATCGCAAAAGTATCACAGAATCGGCCAAATAGGTGACATCCACCGGAGATTTCATATCGCCGACAAGACCGTGTTGCGCAACCGTAATAAAAGTGTTGACACCTTGCCTGTTCAAGAACTGAAGAAGCTCGTGCATATGCAAGATCAGCCCGTTTTCCTCGGGCATGGCTGCCTGATACCCGTTTATGCTGTCGATAATCACTGTCCTCGCTTCGAAGTCGGCCACTCTATCGCGTACGCGCTGGGCAAATTCTCCAGGTGACAACTCCGCAGCATCGAGTTGCTCGATATGGATGAGTCCCAAGTCGCGCAGCTTCTCAAGATCCAACCCCATATCTTTTGTCCGCGCGAACAAAAGACCCAGTTCTTCGTCAAACACGAATATCGCTGCCTTCTCGCCGCGTGACACTGCTGCACTGACAAACTGCAGCGCAACCAAGCTTTTTCCTGTTCCGGCAGGGCCGATTAAGAGCGTACTTGACCCACGTGTCAGTCCTCCGCCCAGCAGACGATCCAACTCGGCGATCCCGGTTGCGAGCAGACTCCGCTCAAAGCCTGTCTTATGTTCTATGGCCCGCAATCGCGGGAATACCGCCACGCCGCCTGTCTTGATGATAAAGTCGTGATACCCACCACGATAGGCCTGTCCCCGATATTTAAGGATCCGCACACGGCGGCGCTCAGCACCGTAGTCGGGTGCGAGCTGCTCAAGATGTACGACTCCATGGACGACGCTATGCACGGTCTTGTCGAGCGTGTCGGATGTCATGTCGTCCAGCAGTAGAACGGTTGCGTCGGATTTAGCAAAAAAATGCTTCAGTGCGAGTATCTGTCGACGGTAACGCAATGAGCTTTGAGCCAAAAGCCTGATTTCGGACAGGCTATCAATGACTACCCGCTGCGGCTTGATGCGCTCGAACGCTTCGAAAATTAACTTTGTAGTTTCGCCTAATTCCAGATCAGATGAGTAAAGCAGACTCTGCTGTTGATCCGCATTCAAGAGGCTTTCGGGCGGCACAAGTTCAAAGATTTCGGCGAGACCGCGTAAATTCCAGCCATGCGAGGTTGCACTGTCGACCAACTCTTCAGTCGTTTCCGACAAGGTGATGTAAAGGCAACGCTCGCCAACTTTGGCTCCTTCTAGCAGGAACTGCAAGGCGATGGTCGTCTTCCCTGACCCAGGCGCGCCTTCCAACAGAAAGACGTGTCGACGGGACAGCCCCCCTGCCAGAATATCGTCGAGCCCCCTGACACCCGTCTTTGCTTTTGCGGTCAGTTGGTCCGCCATGGATCCTCCACATTCGCGCTGTAAGTTCAGGCAAAATTTGTTCTCAAGATTACGTACGAACGCGAAATTTGTTCCCTTTGAAACACAATGCGGAACACGACAGCTTGCCCGAATAACAAATAGCCATGTCTTAAGCTGGGAATCACCAAATAACCGCTCCGTTCTGGTGGTTCGACTGGTTTCTCTCGGACCCTGAATTGGCTCGTTTGCTGCTGACATGAAGGGCTGAAGGGTCCTTGCACAGCTCTCGCCGATCGACACCGGCGGAAGCATTCCGTTTTACATGTGGGTACCGCCACTGCGTCAGTGGGCGCTCAAAGGGGTAGGCCGTTCCACACATGTCGTACACCGCTTGCCTGGATCTCTGACACGTGCCTCCAAGATCAAGCTCCAGTCGAACCCATATGTGAAAGAAAAGAGCCACCCGATCTCGACCCAAAGCTCGTTGACCGTCTCGAGCATCGTTCGTCATCGGAAAATGGCAGGATTGGTGCGACGATACCGAACGATCCTTCATGCAGGACGACATCGTCGTCCATTAACATGAGGAGATATGCATCAGTGAACGTGGCCATTTTGGTTACTCCCTCAAGCAGGCGGTAGCACTGGGAACGCCACGCCGTCAGCGCCTACCGCATCGGGTACCGGCGATGCTGCTCTGATCCCCAAAAACTGGACCGTTCATAATTGGAGTTTTCCGCTGTAATTTCCCGGCTGGGAAAAGGAGCGGAAGCATGAAGGCATCGAAGTTCTCGGACGCCCAGAAGGCGTTCATTTTGAAGCAGGGCGACGACGGCGTGCCGGTGGCAGAGATTTGCCGGAAGGCGGGGATCAGCCAGGCGACCTATTTCAATTGGCGCAAGAAGTATGGGGGTCTGCTGCCCGATGAGATGCGCCGATTGAAGGCTCTGGAAGATGAGAACTCCAGGCTCAAGAAGATCGTTGCCGATCTGACGCTGGACCGCGAGATGCTGCAGGACGTGATCCGCCGAAATGTATGGTCCGCCCTGTCATTGCAAGGATCTTTAGCTGCTGACGAATGCAGTTTGCGTAAATGTATCCGGCCTCTCGCGAGTGGACTGCGGTTGCAGTCAGGCCCTGATGAGATCCGCACATCCTGTTTCCAAATAGCTTCTTCGGGCACGAAGCCCTCTTTCAGCCAGGACTTACAGAATGCCGATCAACTGTCTCGTCATCACCTTCGAACCTCGCAATCTGTCTGGCCTTCAGGAGCCAGAATGGCGATGGGCTATGCAGCTGGCTGGCGCATGTAAGTGGCGCCGGGCTTCGTGAGTATCACCCAAACGATACGCGCCAGCTTAGCAGCCAAAGCCACGGTCACCTTGTTCACGTGCATTCTGAGTCGCAATTCATCGATCCAATGGCCAAGCCGATCCTTGTCTCGGTTGAGGTGCATCAAACAGGAGCGGGCACCATGGATGAGCAATCGTCGAATATAATTGTTGCCCCGCTTGCTGATGCCGAGGAGCGTTTGCTTTCCGCCGGTCGAGTACTGACGAGGGACCAGGCCTAACCAGGCTGCAACGTCTCGCGCCTTGGCAAACCGTGAGGGATTGCCGACGGCTGACAGAATAGCTGTAGCTCCAAGTGGGCCGATGCCTGGAATTGTCATGAGGCGCCTCGCGCGCTCGTCGCTGTCTGCAATCTTCTCAATGTCGTCCGATACTTGCCGGATACGTGCCTCCAGCCTGCGGAGATCGTCATGTAGATCGCGAAGAACAGAACGGGCCATTGGCGTCAGATCATTGTCCAGATCTTCAATAACTCGGCAAATATCGAGTTTGAATACGCCAGCCCCTTGTCGCATCGCGACACCATGCTCAAGGCAGTAGGCACGCATCTGACAGATGAGGTTTGTCCGGGCTGACACCAACCGACTCCGAACGCGGTGCATCATCTGCAAATCAACTTGGTCCGGCTGTTTAATACCCACAAACCGCATTGTCGGCCTCGTTGCTGCTTCGGCGATAGCTGCGGCATCAATGGTGTCGTTCTTGTTCGACTTCACATAAGGCTTCACAAACTGCGCGGGAATAATCCGGACTTCGTGTCCCATTGTCTGCAGCTTGCGCGCCAGCCACTGAGACCCGGGACAGGCTTCCATTCCCACGAGCGTACGCGCCGCACGCTCGAAGAATTGCAGCAATGTCTCTCGTCGGAACTTAACTCGCTGAACAATCGCACCTGAACCATCCAGGCCGACGACGTGGAACACGTTCTTCCCAATATCTACTCCAAAAACAGTGCAGTCACGCGGTTGATTGCGATCCATCACTGAGGCCCTCCTTTTTGCCTGCTTCCATTATGCTCTCGGGAGACAGGGCGGACCATCCCATTAGCTCTGAGGCCTGTCCGGAAGCGCAAGCTGATCGACGGGATGCTGGTGGACTGGGCATATCGATTCGACGGGCCTGCAAGGTCCTGAAGTTCGATACATCGACCTACCACTACAAATCCCGCCGCACCGGACAGGCCCCACTCGAACGACGCATCAAGGAGATTTGCGAGACACGTGTGCGGTATGGCTACCGCCGCGTCCATGTGCATTTGCGCCGCGACGGCTGGAAGATCAATATGAAGAAGACACGCAGAATTTACAGCGAGTTAGGGCTTCAGCTGCGCAACAAGCATCCCAAGCGGCGTGTGAAGGCAAAGCTCCGAGATGATCGTCAGGAAGCTGTCGGGCCGAACGATGTCTGGGCGATGGACTTCGTTCATGACCAGCTCGCAACCGGCAAGAAGCTGCGTATCCTGACCGTGGTCGACACGCACTCGCGCTACTGCCCGGCCGCCGACGCTCGCTTCACCTATCGCGGCGAGGATGTCGTCCAGACCCTCGAAGGCATCTGCCGAAAGACCGGCTATCCGAAGACGATCAGGGTGGATAATGGCAGCGAGTTCATCTCCCGTGATCTTGACCTCTGGGCCTATGCCAACAACGTCACCCTGGACTTCTCACGCCCGGGCAAACCGACTGATAACGGCTTCATCGAGGCCTTCAACAGCAAGCTGCGATCGGAATGCCTGAATGCTCATTGGTTCCTGACCCTTGCAGATTCCCGCGAAAAGTTGGAGACTTGGCGTCGATATTACAACGAGGAACGTCCTCACTCGGCGATCGGTTATAACGTCCCGATCGCACTGCATAATCCCGGTGGCGCTACCAGCCAGCCATCGTGATCAGAGCCGGAAACTCTAATTCCCGGCGGTCCAAGGTTTGGTCCCAGAGCAATGCCCATAGTACGTGCTTCTTCCAAAGAGCCCCCTCGTTACCTCGATGGATGAGACTTCTGGACCAAAGAACCGGAACCTTCCGCCTAAAGGTTCATTGACAGCATGTTGCCGTGATGGGAGCGAGCTGTCGAATGTCCGATCACGAAAACCAGGTCCGAGCGTTGGCTCTCACCATTTTCGCAGCAAACGGCAGGCTGATCAGCGCCGAAAACGAACTGGTGGCGCATCTGGGTCTAACCAGCGCCTGGTGGCAGGTGCTCGGGGCACTGCGTTATTCACCAGTCCCGCTGCCAGCCGCATCGATCGCCCGGAATATGGGCCTGACCCGACAGGCGGTCCAGCGCATCGTTGATGTCCTGGCGGATACCCTGGGCAAAATCGCACGCGCTCATCGACCATCACTTGCGCGATGCCGGGATCGGCTGGACCATTTTGAAACCCACCGCGTTCATGCAGAACTTCTTCTGGTTCAAAGATCCGATTGCAAAGGGTCTCCTGCCGCAAATCGCCGGCAAGGGATCGGTTTCGTGGGTGGACACATGCGACGTTGCACGCGTTGCGGCCAAGGTTCTGACCGAAGAAGGTCACAACGAAGCGACCTATTTCCTGGCCGGTCCGGAGACCTTGGACATGAGGCTGCGTCACGCCTTTCGAATGTGACGAAACGAAAGGTGCGGTATCTCCATCTGCCAAGCCCGCTCTTCAAACTCATTCTTCGTCTGACCGGCAACTCCCGCTGGATGGCCGATGGCCTGGTTGCGCAGTTCTCGGATGTTGTCGCCGGCCACCACGAGATCAATCCCACTTTCGAGATCAAGCGGCTGACCGGCGTTGCACCAAGGAGCTTTTCAGACTTTGTTCGGGACCATCGGGACGAGTTCGTCCCCAACAAATAAGACACGTCAAGCGTCAAGCGCCCTTTTGATGGTTCCACCAACCACCATACACCCAGTTTAATCGGAGACTGTTTCATGGCTTACAAAGCGTCTCGTCTTGCCCATCATAGTGCAATTGTCACAGGCGCGAGCTCAGGAATTGGCCTGGCCATTGCCGAAGCCTTGGCGGCGGCTGGTTGCGCGGTCGCGGTCAACTATCATTCTCACGCCGAAGCCGCACAAGAGCTGGTCGATCGCATCATCGACCAGGGAGGGCGTGCGATTGCGATCCAGGCTGATGTGTCAAAGGAGGAGGACGTCATTCGCCTTTTCGATGAAGCAACAACAGCGTTCGGGCGCATTGATGTGCTTATGTCTAACTCGGGTATTCAGAAGGATGCCGCGATTGCCGACATGTCGCTTGGCGACTGGAACACCGTCATCGACATCAACCTGACCGGACAGTTCCTATGCGCGCGGGAAGCTGTGCGACGCTTCCGTGCCCAGACGGTGAGCAAACGTCCAGCCCGCAGTGCCGGCGTCATCATTACAATGAGTTCAGTGCATGAATGCATCCCGTGGGCCGGGCATATAAACTACGCAGCTGCCAAAGGTGGCGTTCACATGTTCACACGTACACTCGCCCAAGAGGTTGCGGCTGATGGAATCAGGGTCAATGCGATCGCACCTGGTGCCATCAAGACGCCGATCAACAAGGACGCCTGGGAGAGCGAAGAGGAACTGACTAAGCTGCTCAGACTCATCCCCTATGGCCGGATTGGCGAGCCAGAGGACGTGGCAAAGGCTGCTGTATGGCTGGCGTCTGACGAGGCCGACTATATCACCGGTACTACCCTCTACATTGATGGCGGCATGTCGCTCTACCCGGAGTTTCGCAACAATGGCTGAGCCGCTTCGTACGATCGGCGATCACGGCATCATTGGCGACCTTGAAACCGTCGCTCTGGTCGCGCGTGACGGGACCATTGACTACTTGTGTTGGCCGGCGCTGGACAGTCCGACCATCTTCGCCGATCTGCTGGATAACGGCAAAGGTGGAGCTTTCGAAATCAAGCCTCAACTTGATAACCCGCGTCATCTTCAGCTTTACGTCCCAGATACGAATGTCTTGATTACACGCTTCATGGCAGAAAGCGGCAGTGCGGAAGTAGCTGACTTCATGCCACAACCCGAAGCCCGGATGCGTGCAGGCCGGTGTGAGCGTGGTCTCATTCGCCGGTTGACCGTGACAAGCGGAGAGGTGACATTCACTGTGCGTTGCGCGCCTCGCTTCGATTACGCTCGCCATAGCCCTGAGGTCGCAGCCACTGAAGGCGGCGTATGCTTCAAGGGCGAAGAACTGTCCTTATCCCTTTTTGCCTCCATTCCGCTTGACTCACATGCAGCGGAAGCGACTGCACGCTTTACGCTGTCGAAAGGGGAGAGTGCATGGTTCGTCCTGGGCGACAGTACCATGCCACCACCCGATGATGCCCTGGTGTCGTCGTTGATAGAGGAAACGATCAAGGCGTGGCGCTCGTGGCATGACAAATCGACCTACAATGGGCGTTGGCGTGAGCACGTGCTTCGTTCCGCGCTCGCATTGAAGCTTCTAACCTCGGCTCGTCACGGTTCGATAGCAGCCGCAGCTACTTTCTCTTTGCCTGAGGCGCTAGGGTCAGAACGCAACTGGGACTATCGGGCGACCTGGATCCGTGACGCCTCATTTACTGTCTATGCCTTCATGCGGCTTGGCTTTGTCGAAGAAGCAGAGCACTTCAATCAATGGGTCAGCGCGCGTGTTGCGAAGTGTGACCGTTCTTCTCCATTGCGCATCATGTACGCGCTTGACGGGTCGGCTATGGCCGATGAATCAGAGCTACCGCATCTTGCAGGTTACGCTGAGAGCCGACCGTTGCGGATCGGCAATACAGCTCATGCGCAGACGCAGTTGGACATCTTTGGTGAACTTCTCGACAGTGTCTATCTATCCAACAAGTATGGATCTGCAATCAGCCATGACGGCTGGGAGCATGTCCGGACTATCGTCGATCATGTGATCGACCATTGGCAGGAGCCAGACGCCGGCATTTGGGAAATCCGCTCGAAGCCTCGCCATTTTCTTCATTCCCGGTTGATGTGCTGGGTTGCGCTCGACCGGGCAATTCGGCTCGCCAACAAGCGATCGCTTGGCTCTCCTCTGCTGGCCTGGACCGAAACCCGTGACGCGATAGCCAGTGACATCTGGGATAACTTCCGCCATCCCGAGAACGGCTATTTTGTGCAGGAGCGCGGTGGAACTGAACTTGATGCGGCTCTCCTGATGATGCCGCTCGTCCGGTTTGTTTCGTCAAGCGATCCTGTCTGGCTCAAGACGCTTGATGCAATAGGAGAACAGCTCTGTGACGACGGGTTGGTTTACCGCTATCGTGGCGCTGATGGACTAGAAGGAGAAGAAGGCGCCTTCACGACCTGCACATTCTGGTATGTCGAATGTCTAGCCCGAGCCGGCCGTCTCCAGGAGGCTCAGATGAACCTGGCAAAGGGCCTTGCCTATGCCAACCATCTCAGCTTATTCGCAGAGGAAGTCGACGTGCGCGGGCTCCCGCTCGGCAATTTTCCGCAAGCCCTTAGCCATCTCGCATTCATCAGTGCCGCCTATTTCCTCGACCGTCGGCTCGACCCCGCCTATCGGCCGAATTGGCAGCCTTGATCCACTGATCGGCGATGACCGTCGGCTGCGTCACGACCGGCGCATGGCTTGCCGTGACCTTGGTAATCTCAGCCTTGAGGCACTCAGGCACCCGCCTGATCTGCAAGAGTAGTTGATGGCCAGATCAAGCGGTTGGGACGGTCCCTCCGTCGATTACATGCTCGGTTCCTGTGATTGATGCGGCTCGATCCGATGCGAGAAACGCAATCAAATCAGCAACCTCTTCCGGCTTGGCCGGACGTCCAAGCGGTATGCCGCCCAGTGAATTCATGATAACCTGCACTGCCTTTTCGTAGTCAATTCTGGCTTCCTCGGCGATGCGCAGAGCGAGACCGTTGGCCCCCGGATTGGCGATCCAACCGGGAGAGACCCGCACCACCCGCACACCTTTCGGAGAAACCTCCTTGGAAATGCTTTTGCTGTAGGTGTTGAGCGCCCCCTTGGCTGAAGCGTAGCCAGTCGTCGCTTCCGGTAGCGGGAGGTGTCTCTGGATCGAGGTCACGTGGATGACGACGCCGCTTCCCTGAGCGACCATCCCGGGAATGAGTGCGCGATCCAGCCGGACCGCCGGAAAAAAGTTCAGATTGAACTCCTTTTCCCATTCATCGTCGGTCAGCGCTGCAAAGCCGCCTGAAGGGGCGGACGAGCCCCCCAGCACATTTACAAGGATATCAATGCCGCCGAGTTCTTGGCTCACCGCGTCCACGACGGTCTTAACCCCCGCGATGGTGGTCAGATCGGCTTCGACAAACGCTGCGCCGGAGAAGTCTGCGGGCTTCTTGCGGGCAGTGGTCAGAACGCGAGCGCCGAGCGCCTTGAACAAACGCACTGTTGCTGCGCCTGCACCCGAGGTCCCACCAGTGATGAGGGCGCGACGGCCTTTCAGGTCAATAAATTGTGTCATACGCTAATCTCCAGTTCAGCGACCTTGTCGCTGGCAAGGACAAAGAAGAACCGCAGATCGATGGGGCTACCTGGAAATTCCCCAGCCGCGTGCGCTGTTACCTGGGTCTTTCCGTTCTCGGTGGTGATCAAGAAGGGCTCAACGGTGTAGATATACTGCTGTGTCTCATCAGCTATCCACGCGCGGATTGCATCGCGGCCCCGGTGGGTCTTGCCCTTGTCTTTCACGAAGCCGTTCTCGGTGAATGCGGCAGCAACCGCATCCGGGCTACCTGTCCGGTCTGCCTTGAAGTAAGTCTCGATGGCCTTGGGTAATTTGACTGTCATTCGATTTCTCCCGGTCCTGTCCGAGCCCTTGGGCTCTGTTTCGATCTGCGTTTGAGATCAATTGACTGGAGGCTAGATCAATCTCATTGACCAAATAAGCGGGATAAATCAGGATGAGGCATTGCGAAAAGAGGGACAATGACCCGGTCTGTTCTTGCTGACCTTGATGCCGTTCTCAGCATTGCTCGCCTTGGCTCCTTTAGAGCGGCCGCCCTCGACCTCGGGATATCGACAACAGCGTTGAGCAATTCCATCGCAAAACTCGAACAGCGCCTCGGCATCCGCCTGTTCAACCGGACAACGCGAAGCGTTTCGCTGACCGATGCGGGAAAGACCTTCGTTGAACGGGTTGGCCCAGCGATGACTGACATCCACGATGCTATGCTCGCCGCTCAGTCATTTCAGGAAATTCCGAGAGGCACGCTACGCATCAACGCGTTTGCGACGGCAGCACGGGAAGTGATGGAGCCGCTCATCCTTGCGTTTTTGCAGCGCCATCCTGAAGTGCATATTGACCTGGTCACCGAAGGACGGATTGTCGATATCGTCGCAGCCGGCTTCGACCTTGGTCTCAGGCCCGCAGAGCTGGTTCCCGCCGATATGATCGCCGTGCCATTGGGCCTAAGGCGCAGCAACGCCGTGGTTGCATCCCCGGAATTCCTGAGAACGCATGGAAGGCCGGTCGTTCCGACCGACCTGTACCGGTTCCGCTGCATCCGCGCCCGCCTTCCCAACAACGCTTTGTTCCGATGGAAATTCGAAAAAGACGGGAACACCGTCCAGATCGACGTGCAAGGCTCGATCACCCTGGACGAGTCCAGTCTGGTGAGGATCGCCGCGCAAAATGGTGTCGGGCTCGGGTACGTTATGGAGGCAGACGTCCGCGAAGACATTGTAGCCGGGCGCCTGGTGCGCGTTCTCGATGACTGGACGCCGACGCTGGCACCTCTGGCGCTGTACTATCCCGGGAGGAAAAACCCGCCAGCGGCATTTACCGCTTTCATTCAGGCCGCCAGGGAGTTTGCAAACCGATAACCATCGGTTTGACAAGGCGACTGGCCTTCGAAGCTTCGTTTCCTGATCTCATAGCCGGTTTCGGCCCACGGATCCGGGATTGACATCGAGGCTAATCACGGATAAAAGTTATCCATGATTAGGAGGCCTACCATGAAATTGAGCGAAGGTGTCGAACAGGCAATTCATTGCGTGGCTTTCCTTGCCGGCTTGTCCGAGGAAGGCGTGCTGTCGGCCGCAGCACTCGCCGAACTGCACGGCGTATCGACGAGCTATTTGCTGAAGCATCTGCAGGCGCTGTCCGGCGCAGGCATCGTCGCGACGACGCCGGGCCCCAAGGGCGGCTACCGTCTGGCCAAGGCGCCGAAAGACATCAGCCTGCTCGACATCGTCCTTGCGGTTGAAGGTCCGGCGCCCGCGTTCCGATGCGCAGAGATCCGCCAGCGTGGGCCAAACCCTCTTCCGCAGCGCTACTTCACCAAGCCCTGCCAGATCAACACAGCGATGCTGAAGGCCGAGAAGGCCTATCGCGCAGAACTCGCCAAGGTGTCCGTCGCGCACCTTCTGGAGGACCTCGGCGCAGACGACGACGGCGGTATCGCCGCCCGAGGATGCGCCTTCCTTGAACTCCATGAACGCAAGACGGGCAATCGCGCCTTGTCATAGGAGAAAGCACCATGACCAAGATAAAGAAGGTCGTCGTCATCGGCGGCACGGGCCTGATCGGATCGAAGGCAGTGAAATTGCTCCAGGACGCTGGCCACGAAGCCGTCGTCGCCAGCTCCCGCAACGGAATCAACGCCTATACGGGCGAAGGACTGCAAGCCGCGCTCGCGGGCGTCGACGCCGTCATCGACGTCTCAAACATGATGTCGTTCGACAAGGACGTCATCACCGACTTTTTCGGGACGTCGAGCCGGAACTTGACGAGCGCCGAACAGGCTGCGGGCGTGTACAATCACGTTACCCTCTCAATCGTCAACGCTGACCAGCTTGCGGCTAATCCTTACATGGCTGGCAAGCTGACGCAGGAAGAGGCCGTCGCATCCTCGGGTCAAGCCTATACCATCGTCAGGGCAACACAGTTTCACGAGTTCATCGAAACCCTGACCGGCGCCTATGCAGCCGACGGCGCGGTCAAGGTGCCGGATATCGACTTCCAGCCGATCGCGGCCACCGATGTGGCCGCCGCTCTCGTGCAAGCCGCGCTGGGCGAGCCGAAGAATGAAACGATCGATCTTGCTGGACCGGAACGGGCACCGTTCGGTTCCTTTATCCGGGCATATCTCGATGCAAAGGGCGACGTCCGGCCGGTGACCGCAGACGCCGCGGTTGATTACTTCGGCGCTCCTGTCGCGAAGGGTTCACTGGTGCCCGGCGGGGAGTACATCAAAGGCCAGATCACCATTGCGCAATGGCTGAAGGCTTGAGGAGAGTGCACGATCATGAAGACCATTCTCTATGCGTCTGCGGCACTCGCGGCGCTCCTTGCGACCGCGTCCGCCCATGACGTGACAAAGCCCGGACTCACATACGACACGAAGGATGCGAAGGTGACACTCGTCTACGAGCATCCCCTGCTCGACCACCCCGGCAAGAGCGTCAAGGGCGTCCTTGTCGAGTATGGACCCGGCGGCTACAGCTCTGCCCACCCGCATGCGGAGTCCGCGCTCATCTACGCCACGGTCCTAGAAGGCGCGATCCAGAGCGCCGTGAACGGTGGCGAGACAAAGACCTTTACCGCCGGTCAGAATTTCACCGAGCTGCCCGGAGACGACCACGACGTCAGCGCCAATGCCAGCAACACCGCACCGGCGAAGCTGCTCGCCGTCTTCGTCGTCGATACCGACGACACAGTCCTGACGACGCCGCGCAAGCCGTAGCCCCACTTAGCAGCCTTCTTACTCCAGCTACTTCACAAGCAACGACGGATTCTCCGGCGCCCGGAAAACCGTGCCCTCAAGAAAGGAAAAACAATATGTCCCGCCTGAACTGGTCCGAAGTCGCCCCCGAGGGAGCAAAGGCACTCTTCGGTGTTCACCACTATGTCATAGCCAAGACGAACCTGCCGGCCGAACTGATCCACCTTGTCTTTCTGCGCGTGTCGCAGATCAATGGCTGCGCCCACTGCATCGACATGCACAGCCGCAATCTGCGCAAGACGATGTCTGTCGACAAGATCGCGCTGCTACCGGTGTGGGACGAGGTGCCTCACTTGTTCAGCGAGCAGGAACAGGCAGCGTTGGCCTGGACTGAAGAAGTCACGAATGTCAGCCACACCCATGCGTCAGACGAGGCTTATGCCGCTGCCGCTGCAGCTTTCGAACCAAGAGATCTGGTCGATCTCACAATCACCATAGCTGCGATGAACGCCTTTAACCGACTTGGTGCGCCGTTCCGTCTTCCGGTGGCAGCGAAGGCTTGATCGGGCCCGCGACACTGCAGAAACAGGTAGCCTGCCGCGCCTCGCAAAGGTCCGGCAAGCTGCGCCAGCGACGTAAGCGGCGAGCTGAGGCCGTTCAGGCTTCTAGTTTCATGGCAGGAGTGCATCGAGATCGCTGCTAGGCCAGCCGTTGGCGATGCGCTCAAGGGTCTGGGTGAGCAGGCCTGCGGATCTACGTTGTTCATCTTCGCCGTCTGAAGGAGTGTGGCGATTGTCGCCCAGGTCCTTCCACCGCCATCGCTGCCAGCGAAGAGACTGTTCTTTCGCGTAATTGTCTGGGGCCTGATGGCGCGCTCAACGATGGTGGAGTCGAGCTCGTCGGACCAGAACCGCCGCAACTGTCGGGGCGACCCGTCAAGGCGATCGGGCACCGCCTCGATCATTCGCATCAATCCAAGGCTAGCCGCAGGCCTAGACATAGATCCTCACATTCAGAGAACTCGTTTGTCCAAAATACCCTGCCCAGTATCAGCGATGCCAGATGGGGCCTCCTTGCCGCTTACCCTCTTTCTCAGATATCACTTTGCTTTGGGGGTTGGTACAACGCACCCCCGATGCCATGCTCACATTGATTCATCTGGCTGGCTAACTATGAAAGCCACAAATTAGCGGAATAATATGGATGCCAAGATCCATTTGCAGTGATGACGCCGACCTTTTTTGCTGGCTCATTTGTCACATTCACTAGTTACCCCTAAAACACCGGTCGGTTGCGTTCTTGATTTTCCATACCAAGGGATGACCGGCGCGCGTCGGAAGCTCAGCCACGGCGGTTTCTTGACTGGCTTAGTGCTAGTTTCTCGCACGCAAAAATGAGGTGCTGAGCATAAACCTAGAGCGCATGAATGCAACAAAGGAAGCTCAGCTGCCAGTATAAACCTAAGACGTTGAAGTTTATCAAGGAGCGAAGGGCCGCCACCGCTCAGGTGGCCAGATGGCTCAGGCAGCCTTGGTTGATTGAGGGGCGGCACGCGAAGAAGGAATCATGAACCTAGCCATGAGTTGCTGTAGTGCTTCAGCTTCTGTCGCCAAAGACATCATGGCTGCCGAAGATTCTTCAACGATTGCTGCATTTTGTTGCGTGTCCCTCCCAAATCCCGATATTGCATGATCAATCGCCGAAAGACCGCTTGCTTGGTCGGTGGTATTGGTGGTGATCTGCGCAACGGCATTTCCGATTGAGGTTATTTCAGCAATGATGGCTTCCAGCGCGTTGCCGGCATTGTTGACAAGATCGACACCTGAGCTCACCTGATCACCAGAAGCATTAATCAGGGTCTTAATCTCCTTGGCTGCCTGAGCCGAGCGCTGAGCAAGTTCGCGCACTTCCGTTGCCACGACTGCAAATCCCTTGCCTGCCTCCCCTGCGCGTGCAGCTTCTACGCCTGCGTTCAACGCAAGCAGATTTGTCTGGAAAGCAATCTCGTCGATGACGCCAATTATGTTGGCGATCTGGCTGGAGGAGCCCGCAATTTTGCCCATGGCTTCAATCGCATCGTTGACCACGACGCCGGATCGGTTCGCACCGTCGGTGGCTTTTTGTAACGTCGCACTGACGTCATGGGCAAGTCTTGCAGTTGAAGCCACCGCATCCGTCAAGTGTGACAAGGCTCCGGAGGTTTCTTCGATCGTTGCTGCCTGACGTTCAGAACGAACAGAAAGATCATGGTTCGTTTCGTTGATCTGGCGGCTACCGACATTGATTTGCGCGATGACGTCATTGGCCTGGGCAATAACCGCCTCCAGCCCCTGCATTGAGGAGTTATACAACATTCGAAGTTCATCAAGATCGTCTGACAGGGCCTGATTGATTCGATATGAGAGATTGCCGGAAGAAAGCTGCCTAAGTGCATCTCCCAATACGTCCACAGCAGCGGCTATTTTTGCTGCTTCTTTACTCTTCTCTGCTTCCCGCGATTGGCGCTCTGCGTCTGCCTCTGCAGTGGCCGTCTCAATCAAGAGGGCTGCATTCTCTGCCTGTTTTTGTGCGGCCACCGCCTGCCTTACGGCATCGTCAGCCGACTCGAAAGCTTTCGAAAGGGCAAGCGTCAAGGGTATGAGGACGAGTGTCTGCGCGATCAGCACGACGGCGTGGAGCATGACGCGAGAAACGTCCGACGCCGTTGGGAACACTGCCAGTGGCATGATGAAGTAGAGAAAGAGATGATGGCATGCCACAAGTGCCGCATATGCCATGATCGCACGCCAATCAATCAAAGTTGCACATATGGCCAGTGAGGCAAAGAAGTACATATGCGCGTCAATCTGCAGGGGCGAACCGCGGAAGGAATACACAATTAGCGCTACACTGGCAGCGTTTGCCGTTGCTGCCATCAGGCGCGTTGTCGGCCCCACCGGGTCCTTGTACCAAGCGATTGTCGAGGGAATCGCAACGGCAATTGCTGCAAGAACAGGCACCCAATCGATGGCTTCCGATCCGAAAAACTCCCGTGCTAAGATCAGAAGCACATTGACCCAAAGTATTGAAATTACGCCGCGGCCGGCAAACTCACGAAGTCTTCCCAAAGAAGCCATTTTCCCCCCTCTTGCAGCCAACTGCAAGATTCTCATTCAAAACTACCAACGCACCCGCCTTCATCAACCTGGATGGAAAATCAGGGTTGGTTGAATAAGCAACAATGATCCACTCGTAGCGTCCGGCGGAAACGATCCTCCCATCTGCCTGAGCAATTCGATTCATTCTCGCTGCATTCGATTCAAAAGGACTGCTGATCACGAGTACCGTATCGCCTCGAGGAGCGGCCCAGACTGCAAAAATGAGAAGAGTACACAGTCCGAAGTTGGCAAATATCAACCTGATATCCATGAGCTTTTCCACCTACAGGTCCGACAGATTTGGAAGAAATAAGTAAACAGCAGTTTAATTTTTTAGCTAGAACTAATCATCGATTTGTATTGCGGCTGACTTACCGTTTGTCACCCTCGATTATCCCGCTGCGGAAGTGGAAAACTTCTTGATCCAGGTAAGAATATCTTGGCCTTTGCAGCTTTCAAATGACGTGCGCAGACCACAGGTTGAAGAGGAAGCAAATGCGCCTCTTTCGAAGAAGGGGTGGGGATTCTTGTTCGCGTCTGTTTTTGGCGCGGGTGGTCGTCATCTAGGATGCAGAACAGCATTGATGATGAGTGAGGAAATCACTCATGCCGCTTCACCGGCTACTAAGGCCGGGCTGCCGCCTCTGCCGATGATTGGCGGAGCTGACCGGCAACGTGACCAGCAGACGGCGGGCACCGGCAAATTTGTAACGCTGTCTTTCGACGTAGGTGAAGCATCCCATTTCAATTACCTGAGGAAAATGCCGTTGCTGGCAGCGAGCGCGCGAGGTTGTAGGTCATACAAATTCAGCTAGCGCACGGTCGGGCTTTTCCGGTCACGGCATACCTGCTGCAAACGCAGCAACGGAATTGGAGCTTTGGCAAGAGCGCGTAGAGCCCCGAGATCTTGCCAAAGTTCATACTTTTCATCGCTATCAAGTCCACGACACCGCCACGGCGTCGCGATGCTTTAGTCAATGATCTGGACTAAGCCAGACCGACCGCCGGCCGCAATCGGTCGACAGCAACACGAGTTTTGAATTGAAACACTCAAACGGGATCCGGGAGCAGTTGATCGGTGGACGCTATGTCATGCGCGATCGCAATGGGCGAACGATTATCAACCGTCCGCCCGCCGCCCGCGATGTGTACCGATTTCAGCATCTGGACCGCTGATTCTCGTGATCGGTTCCCTGTCCCGACTTCGGAAAATCTGAATGTCATGACGCCCTTCCAGTTCTATGGTTTGTATCCCGCCCCTGCTGAGTCCGGCGCTGATCGCTCTGATGGGCGGAAACGGCGCATCCAAACATCGAAAACCTCGGATACACCATTCCCGAACGTACGTCGCAAGAACGAGCGCGACATTGTCCGCGGGTCACTGAAAGTCACGGGAGACCCTCGGCCAGGAGCATGCAGTTGATCCCTGAGGCCCGGGCCGGAATGGGCCGATATGTAGCATTCTGCAATGACCGACACCCGCGTTCTTCCCTTGACCGAAAAACCCCTGATCAGGTTCACTTTGACCAACCGCAGCTAATTCCGCTTGGGGGAAACGCCGAAAACCACTTTGCAAAAGCTCCGGAACTGTTCAAGCAAACCGAGGCATCCCATTTAATTGGTCAATCGGGTGCCTGTTTTGGCAGCCTTGCGCGCTATTTCACCGAAGGTCTGGACGAGTTGATTCATTGTCGTGGGCTCGTAGTAGTAGTCTGCGGCCCCACTTGAACAGGCCTCCAGAAGCGTCTTTCCTTTGGCAGGTGCCATGAAAGCGATTGCATAAATCTTGATGCCATCGGCCTTCGCCTGATCGCAAATTCCACGCACCTTGTCATCAATTGACTTGTTCCAGACACCCGTGCTCCCCGTCATCTCTCCATCCGTCATGAAGACGATGAAACGCTCGAAATTCTTATTCTTCTTCGCGTCATGAGCGTTTTTCTCCGTCTGGTTGGTCCGACCCAACGCTGTCAACGCATTGGTTAACGCACCACTCGCGTCCGTTCCACCGTCTGGCTTTTCGGATATCTTGTTTACGTATCGGGCAACGTCGCTGCTGCCCCACTCAATGCGCTGCTCGGTCTTTGTCTTGTCATCGTAAGACGAGGCACCGAGACGCAACAGGCTGCTGTTGGGGTCAGCCTTCTTGAGCTCATCAAACATCACACCGGCGGCTGCTTTAAGCGAAGCGATTTTGGTAATGTAATTGGTAGCATCAACCCATTCATCAACCGTGCGCTCACACATCTGTGTCTCATTGCCAGGACACGGGTATCTCTCTTTGCGCTGCTTTTTAACTTTCTTTGTAGGCGCGACGGGATCGACAGTCGTCGTGTCCCAAGCCATCGATCCTGACTCATCCAGTGCAAGATACATCGACAATGCATTTCCCTGTCGGCCGCTGGAGGCCTGGCTTTCAACCGAAATCCTGAAATTATTGAAGCCCAGAAGTGCACTCATGCCATTCAGGGAGAGATTATAGGTTGATGTCATCCGGACGTCGTACGTTTCTGAGTTTCCTGAGGTTGTTGTGCTGACTGCGAACGTGGTGCTGTCCTTCAGCTTCTTCTCGTCTTCCGCTTTCTGGGCTGCTGTCTTTGCAGGCTCGGTTGCCAAGGTCTGCGAAACAAATGCATTGAGTCCAAGTGCTTCAGCTTCCTCAGAGCTCATGTTTCCCTGATCAGCCATCGCGGTTGCGGCAGCAAGAGCAGCAGCATCTGCCAGAGCCTGCAATCGGTTCTTTTCAGCAAATGCGTGCGTTGCATCTATGCCAAAGCCGGCAACTCCAAATACAAGAGGCACCAGAATTGCGGTCATGATTCCAAAGTTTCCAGATCTATCACGAAGGAGCCGTTCAATTTGACGGGACATTTAGATCCTCAAAAAGTGAGCATTGATCGTATATCAACCGGTAATTTGGATTAGTGAAGGCTAATTTAACTTGCGAGCGACACTAACCATGCTCTTGCGCGTGATAGTTAATCAACATTTGCCGATAATCATCGCCGAGGAGGCCGGCGAGCTGGAACTCCGCTTCCAGGCAGGTCGGGCTCTTGCGAAGTCAGCTCACGACCAATTCTTATAATTAGGGCAGTCCTCGGATCTAAAAGACTTAGTCAGTCTCATATGCAAAATATCGTATCCTTGCGCCGCGAGTTTCAGGCGAAGCAGAATGTCCCCCTCCCTCGTCGCAGACCAGCTTGTAACGAAACGTCCGCCGTCTTTCGACAAAGGGGATAGGGCAAGGGACTGGGCTTAGCCTCTCGATGGTGCATGGTCTTGCCCAACCGCTTGGTGGCGGCATCCGGATTTTTAGCAAATTGGGATTAGGCACAAATGTTGAGCTTTGGCTGCCAGAGGCGGCTGGTTCTCCTCTTCAACCTCTGACAATACGGAGGGGCGGCCCGTCATCCCCCATCCACCGGGGAAAGACGCTGCTCGTCGATGACGAAGAGGTTGTTCGCATCCATACAGCACACATGCTTGATGAGATTGGCTTCGAAGTTATTGAAGCATCCAGTGCGGAGGCTGCTCTTGCAGCGCTCGATAACCTGTCTGATCTGACGCTGCTTGTGACGGATCATCTGATGCCGGGTATGGATGGAGTGGAACTGAGCAAGCGCGTTCAGGCCCTTCGCCCCACCCTTCCATGCCTGATAATCTCGGGCTATGCAGACGTTGAAAGGGTGGCCCCGGATCTGCAAAGACTAAATAAGCCGTTCAAAGTCGAAGTGCTCCAGCGGATGCTCGCGGAGATGAACCTTGCCACACAATGACTCGATTGCTGATCCTGTCAGGCCTGGCAGGGGACCGGCTTGCCGTGCGTTCAAACTGTCACTTGCTCTGAAGGGCGCGCCAGGCGAAGGGGTCTAATAGACTGCAGTCACAAGGCAGTGCAGAGACCGATTGGACGTTGCCGCCGTCCCTGCCTATAGTCCTTGCCCAACCATCGTTGTTCCTCTCCTCGCAATAAATTTAGAAGCTCGGCGACGCATCGGCTGACAGCGCGACGAGAGGCATTTGTCCTGGAGTTAGCCATGATCGACGCATCTGCACCTCGCTCACGGCAGCTGGACAGAGTAGACTCATCGTCGAGCGGCATCGTAAGCCGACGGTGGCGTCCTCTACCGTACAGAGTCGAGTTTAATTTGCAGAAATGTAACAAAACAGATTCACGACGTTGATTGTTTCGGAATGCGATCTAGGTTCAGCTTTGCGCGGACCTAACTGCTCTTGTGGGCTGCCCACTGCCTGCAAGAGCAATTTCCGCTATTGTGACATTTGCTTATGTAATGCGAAAAATCACCCCTGATTTGTATATTAGAATATTTAAATTTTTCTTGTTCTCGGTTAATTGCCCGGCGATTTCTGGATTGTAGAATTACTACATGTCTGCAAAAGCTCTGAGACTCCGCACCGGTTCCGATCATACTCATGATGACGATAAGCCACTGCACCTGCTAAAGCTGGTTTGTTTAAGCGCACTAGCCTTTTTTTGCTACGGCTTGCGCGTGGTTTGTTGTTATGTCCTCCACGTTTGGCGCGACAAGCTCCGACTGGAAGGACCTGCGCAAGACATTGGACCCCCGTTGTAGTATCCTTGGGGTCATTGCTCACGACGGATCGCGATCCTATCACACCAATCAGTTTCTACGCCATTGGTTCATCGAAAGTTCGTCGCTAACAGAACGATGGTTCTGCAATGAAGCCGACGCCCGCGCTGCCGGTTTTGCGAGGGCGCGCTGACTACGACATTGCGGATCAACGGGGTTGAGAGAAAGCTCCTTGCGTCAGCACACACGCAGTGTCGTGCTTGGTCAGCGTTAAGAACGTTCATTGTTATGCAAACGCAGCATTCACAATTTTGCCTATCTGAAGGATCTGCTGCTCCATCAAGCATACGACGCTTCGCGCGAACAATCCTGCTTAGGCGAAAGCAGCTGCCGCTTCGCCTCATTGGGCATGGTCATTGAACGCGGAGAACTGACGCATTAGGATATCCTCACCCTCCTTAATGAACGTCACTCGATCCCGCCCTTGATCCTTCGCCTGGTAAAGCGCGAGATCAGCCCGCGCCACCAGCTCAGTCGGGTGACTTACGGTTGACCCTTTCGTAAAAACTGCGACACCAAAGCTTGCGGTGACCACAGCGTGTTCGCTTTCTTCATGCGGAATGCCGAGTCGAGCAATTGATGTGCGCACCTTTTCAGCCAAGATTAGCGCAGTTTTAAGATCAGTATCCGGCAGAAGAATTGCAAACTCTTCGCCGCCAAACCGGCAGACAAGGTCACCAGACCGTCGCGCTACGCTAGCAAGCGCTGCAGACACAGACTTTAGGCAGGCGTCTCCCGCCATATGGCCATATCGGTCGTTGAAGGCCTTGAACCTGTCGACATCAATCAGGATCGTTGACAATGGTCGACCTGAGATTGCTGCTGTTTCAAACTCTCGCAACAAGCTTTCATCGAAAGATCGACGATTGGCCAGCCCCGTCAATGCATCGGTTTCTGCCAATCCTTTCATCTGCTCGGCAAAACTTTTAAACGACAGCTCAGATTCTTTGACTGAGGTGATGTCGGACACGAGTGCCAACACGTAATTTTCGTCTGTTGCTCTGGTTCTGAGGGAAAGCCAGCGTCCATCTGCAAGCTGGAAGATTTCATCCTTGTCTGTGAACAACTTCTCCGCCGTTATTTTTATCTGGTGATCGTCCACATCCGATGGCAGATCGTTTCGTTCGCCACTACGAGCGGTGACTTTGAGAATATCGAGGATATGCGCACCTGGTTTGCGAGCATATCCGGATTTCGGGAACAGTGCCTTGTACCTCTCATTGCAAAAGACAATTCGCCCGTTTGGCCCGAACATTGCAAACCCGTCTGACATTTCTGCCATCGCAGTTGCCATCATGTTTCGGCTCGCGGAAAGCTCCTGCTCCAGAAGCTTCTTCTCGGTAATATCCACCGTTGCCCCCGCTAGCCCGACAAGTTCTCCATCCCGATTGCGCAACGGAACCTTTGACGTCGAATACCAGCGAGGTGGCTTACCCTCCTCGATCAGGTATTCTTCAAAATGGTCAAGGGGTCTACCTGTTCTTAGTACGTTTGCCTCGTCGGCCATTAGCTGGTCTGCACGTTCACTCGGGGCCAGGTCTCTATCGGTTAGCCCTACCATTTCGGACGGGCTTGCTCGACCATTATGGTGAGCCACGTTCTGGTTGACCACCACAAACCGGTGATGAAGATCCTTGACATAGTGATAGTCGGGAGCCTGGGTCAAAGCCGCATGCAAGATATCGCGCTCAAGCGTGAACTTTCGAAAATGGGATAGAAAGAAGCCGATCGCTGCCGTTGCCGCGAAATTTAAAAGGACAATTGGAACCCCCATCTGTTTGACAGCTCGCTCGAAGTCATACTGAGGCAATATTGCAAGAACAGAGATTGACAGTGCACCTGCAAGAACTGCTGCACTGAGGATTGAAGGCGAATCACTCATCGGTTTCGATCTGGCGATGAACCACAGCAAAACACCACACGTGAAGACGATACCGATCGCGATCAATCCAGGAAGAGCTCCCGCGCCCCCAAGATAAACTCTAAAAGCAGCGGCTATGAGAGCGGCGATAAATGCGGGTCCGGGCCCACCGAAGACAGCAGCCGATTCAATGATCGCGAGGCGAAGATCAAAAATCACCCCGACGTCAAACCGTACGGCAAGGGTCATTGAAGCAAGTGCTGCGAGACCGAACGTGACGCCAAGCCCCACTGCTCGCTGTATTCGAGTTAGGCGATGAAGCCGATATGACAGATGGGCCCATAACGATACTATGAATGCAACTGCGGCAAGGTTACCAACAAGGACTTTCCAGGCATCCGTCATTCGGTAGGACCATCGGTTATACTGGTGGTTTCATTCAGAGTGAACTGGAGCCACCTGTTCGCGCATAGTCACAACCGCCCAAGCGAAATGCTCTCACGCCAACTTCTGACGCGAGCATATGATAAAAAGCTAAAAGAGCAGTTTATGGAGAAACCCGGCTGATCCTTACTCATGCCAGAGCATTCTCGCTGGCTCAATTTTTGGCAAAGATGCCTTCTGAGGCTAAACCATGGATGATAAGCACGCAACGCCAGTTTTTGGTGATCAAGCGTGGTTCATAGAGGAAACGGTTCATCGGCACCCCCGCCGAATTGAGCCTTAACCCCGGAAAATTCCAGCTCCCGCTGGCCCAAAATCGGGGTGCACTTCAACAACCGTTGGAGCGAACTCAAAACTGAATAAAACTTGGGGGCAAGGTCGGGTGGTTATTCCATATCCCTCGACGATCTTTTTTTTGCAGTTGCGCGAGCATTTCCCGCTCAGTCTGGTGCAGATCCCCAAACGATTCTTCAGAATTTTCGTCAGCCAGCGCAGCCAGGGCCGGCAGGATGTCAAAAGCCTTCTGCGTGATGTTCAGGATTTGGGTTCGCCGGTCAGTCGGGTCGGTGAGCCGGATGAGATATCCGCGCGCGGTAAGGCTATCCGCGAGCTTCGTGATGGCCCCCTTGGTCATTCACATACGGTCGGTCATTCATGTCGGGGCGATCATGTTTTTTGCTGCCCGGAAACCTCCGTTGCTTTTACGGCAACGAACAATTCTCAACTCTCAACTTCCCAGCAACGCCTCGTTCTGAAACCATGCGCTGATCGCGTCCTGCATCAAGTGGCGCAGACGAGGAGCGTTGCGCATGGCCTATGTCATCACCAGTCCCTGCATCGATGTGAAGGACGGAGCCTGCACCGCGGCCTGTCCAGTCGATTGTATCTACGAGGGCGGGCGAATGTTCTACATTCACCCGGATGAATGCATCAATTGCGGCCTTTGCCTGTCGATCTGTCCCGTTGATGCAATTGCCTGGGATGAGGAGATCAAAGCCGATGCCCGAGACTTCATCGAGATCAACAGGGAATTCTTCTCGGCGAGCGTCAGCGGCCTCGGCTCTCCGGGCGGCTGGGAAAAGGTAATGCTGCCCGTCGATCATCCCGCCATCGCATCATTCGAGAAGCTATCCGCTTAAACAATTCCCTGGGGAGAAGATTGCAGCATGTCCAATATCAAGGGGGTGATCCCCGCCGTACCGACGCCGTTTACAGCAAACGGCGAAATCGCCATCGATGCCTTCATCGAACATTGCCAATGGTGCCTGAACAATGGTGCTTCCGCTCTCAACGTGCTTGGCACGACGGGCGAAGCCAATTCGCTTTCCGTTGCTCAGCGCAAGCAGGTCATGACAGCTGCGGCGACGCAACTTGACCGTTCTCGCCTGATGGTGGGAACGGCAGTGCCAGACCTGGCCACCACGATCGAATTGACGAAACTTGCCGCTGAACTCGGATTTGCGGCAGCTCTCGTCTTGCCGCCCTTCTATTACAAGCCCGTAGCGGAAGATGGGCTGTTTGCCTGGTTCAGCCGGATCATCGAGGCGACGGCGGATCGCCCCATCGACATCTACCTCTATAACTTCCCGCAGCTTACCGGCATCGCATTCAGCCCGTCCTTTGCCGCGCGCCTCAAGGCAGCTTTTCCCGAGCGTCTCAAGGGTGCGAAGGACAGTTCCGGCAATCTGGATTACGCTCGCGAACTCACGGCGATCGCAGATTTCGCGGTCTTCCCCAGCAGCGAAACATCATTGGCGCAAGCGGATCAGTCAGGCTTTGCCGGCTGCATCTCAGCCTCCGTCAATGTCGATCCTCGCTGCTCCGATCTCCTGTGGCGGGATCAAGAAAACGCTGAACTTCAGACACACGTTCGAGAGCTCAGAACCGGCATTGCCGCCTATCCGCTGGTCGCAGCCGTCAAGCATCTGGTAGGTCGCCGCAGCGGAAATCAGGTCTGGTCGAATGTCATGCCGCCCAATATGCCGCTGACCGATCCGGCTGCACAATCGTCTCTGGCGGATCTGGTTGAGGCCCGTGAAAAGGCCGCCTGAACCTCAACGGGCGACGATCTCCTCGATCGTCGCCGCAAACTTTGCGAGGCGGTCAGAGAGATATCCGGCCATGACCTCCGATGCATAGGGCAACTTGCGGGTTCTGGGAATGATCACGCCCAATTGCGCGGCTTCGTTTCTGACGCCGGAAATCGGCAGCGCCAGCACTTCACCCGACTTCAATTCCTCGTAAAAGCCCATGGGCGTATAGAAGGCGACACCCGCGCCGGAAAGGATCAGTGGCTTCAGCATCATCTGATTGTTGCTGGAAACCAATGCACGAGCATGCCGCTCCAGCGCGCCGAGTTCCAGCGAAAACATCCAGCTTGTCACGTCATTATCGAGTTGCAGCAGGAGCTTGAACTGGGCGCATTGCTCGACGGAGACTGTTTTCATCTTGGCCAGCGGGTGCCCCTTCGCAACAATTGCCATGATGGGCATAGGCACCGACGAAAGCAGGCGCACATCACCGGGCCGGGCGATATCGAATGTGATGCCCACATCCACATCGTCATCCGTCAGCAAGCGAAATATCCGGGCATAATTTTCCGTGCGAATGCGAAAGTCGACTGCCGGATGGCTGCGCATGAAATCCGTCAGGCACTGAGGCATGAAAGTGATCGCCAGACTGTCCAGACACGCAATCGGAATTCGACCGGTGATTTTCCCGGCGAGATCACCAAGCTCGCCTCGCATGACCTCGTAATCCTGCAGCGTGGCCTTAGCATGGCGAAGCACGATCCTTCCTGCCCCCGTCAGCCGCAACCCGTCCGGCAGCCGCTCGAACAATGGGATGCCGAGCTCATCCTCCAGCTTTTTGATCTGGCGACTGAGCGCGGAGGTCGCCACATGCAACTCTTCGGAGGCCTTGCGAATGGAGCCGGAGCGGGCAACGGCCGCAAAATACTTGAGGATGCTGGCGTGCATGGCGTCTCCGGCGGTTCACATCCATAGTTTTACCGCAAGCTCAGCGTCCCTTCCAGACCGGCTTTCGCTTCTCGAGAAAAGCTGTCACGCCTTCCTGCGCGTCTTCGCTTTGCAGAGCACGGACAAGCGGCTTGGTGCGCAAGGCCTGCGCCTCGGCAGGCGAAAGATGCCCCGTCCGATTGACCGTATGCTTGATGGCCTTCAGCGACAGCGGCGCACAGGCAACAATTTCACTGACCCAGCGCTCGACCGCTTCGTCCAGATACTCGGGTTGCACAACTTCATTGACAATCCCTAATTCGTACATCTCGGCGGCGCTGAATTGCCGGCCGGTCATCAGAACGGCCATGGCGCGATTATGTGGAATTTTCCGTTGCAGCAGCACCATGCCGCCATCGAGCGGCATGCGCCCCACCCGCGCCTCTGGCAGGCCGAAACGAGCATTCGATGCGGCAATCACGATATCGCAGCCG
The DNA here is from genome assembly GCF_011046895.1 of Rhizobium rhizoryzae. Taxonomy (NCBI): domain Bacteria; kingdom Pseudomonadati; phylum Pseudomonadota; class Alphaproteobacteria; order Hyphomicrobiales; family Rhizobiaceae; genus Affinirhizobium; species Affinirhizobium rhizoryzae. The sequence goes on from NZ_CP049249.1 coordinate 879,520, forward strand.
AGCACCATCTCGAACCCGCCGCCGAGCGCAAAGCCATTGACGCGTGCAATCACCGGAACATCAAGACTGCGGCGGAAGGAAAGCCCGCCGAAGCCATTGGGCCGATCTTCCGCCCAATATTCGATGCCGGATTTATCGACTCCCTTCATATCCGCACCGGCACAGAAGGCTTTTGCGCCGGACCCAGTCAGCACCACGCAGCTGATGTCGTCGCGGCCCTCGATTTCCTGCCAGATTGCTTCGAGTGCAGCTTCCGTCGCGGCATCGACAGCATTCATTCGCTCGGGCCGTTCAAGCGTGACCCGCGCGACCCGATCAATCACCACGAACTGTACGCTCATGCCGCATCCTCACGGCCATCCGGGCCAATGGATGCGAGGATTTCACCGTTGTGCTCACCAAGGCGCGGCGGCGGAATACGAACGCTGACCGGCGCGGCGGACATATCGATGGGCGAGCCGATCAACCGGATTGGCCCTGCCGCAGTTTCCCCGGCCTCCAGGATCATGCGGTTGATCAGCGTCTGCTCGTCTTCGAGCGCTTCGGCAATGGTGCGAACCGGCGCACAGAGTATATCCACCTCCTCGAGGCGCTTGACCCAATGGGCGGTTGAATTCTTCTTGAACTCCTCGCGGAAGACGGTCTGCAATTCCGGGCGATGCTGCATCTGAACGTCGAAATTGGCATAGCGCGGATTGGCTGACAGATCCTCGATCTCCAGCGCCTTGCAGATATCCTGCAGCGGGTTCTGCTTGAAGGCGCCGACCATGACGATTGCACTGTCGGTCGTCTCGAAGACGCCGGTCAGCGGAAAGGCGCCCCAGTTCAGCTCCTTGTTGCGCATCATATGCACTGTGCCTTCCTGCATCTGCATGGCAAGCATGGAGGAATAGAGGCTGACAGCCACCTGCTGGCCCTCCCCGGTTTTTCCGCGATGAAGAAGCGCCAGCAGAATTCCCTGTACGAGATGCATGCCTGCTGAGAAATCCGCGAGCGGCGTGGCGTAGATGGAAAGCGGATGGCTCTGATCGGACTTGCGCCGCATGACGCCGGATACCGCCTGAGCAAGCACATCCTGTCCGCCCTTGTGCTCGTAGGGACCCGTCAGACCGTAGCCGGTGCCGACAGCATAGATGAGCTTGGGGTTGCGCTTTTTCAGCGCCTCATAGCCAAACCCCATCCGCTCCATCACACCGGGGCGGAAATTGTTGACGACGACATCCGCCTGATCGATCAGCGCCAGCACGCTTGCGCGCGCATCTTCCCGTTTCAGATCCAGCGCCAGACTGCGCTTGTTGCGATTGAGCGAGCAGAAGACCGGGTTGTTCAGACCGTCTGGATCCGAGCCCAGCGACCAACGGGAGAGATCGCCGATCTTCTCCTTCTCTATCTTGATGACATCGGCGCCGTAGTCACCCAGCATCTGCGTGCAGCAGGGACCAAGCATCACTTGCGTGAAATCCACGACACGAATGCCGGAAAGGGGAAGAGTGTTCATTCTGCTGCCTCCAGGTAGCTGGCATTTGCGGAAGGGGTGTCGCCCGGATCGGCCCCTTGCGCGCGCATCTGTTTTTGTATGGATTTGATATCGGCTTTACGCACAGTCGTTCCGGCATTGAGGGCCACAGTGGCAGCGATGCCTGCCGCCTCGCCCATAGCCATGCAGGGTGGTATCTCACGGCTGGATTTTTGCGCCTGTGGCGTTGCCGAATAATGGCGACCGGCCACCAGCAACTGATCCACTTCCTTGGGCAGCATGGCGCGGTAGGGTGTGTAGTAGTCGCGGCCGCGGCAGATGGTATCCGCAAAATGCCTACGGCTCATCACGTCATCCTTGGTCACCACATATTCACCCTGCAACATGCGCGTCTGGCGCACCCCCGTCTGTGGTGCAAAATCCACCACATAGGCGTCCTCAAACCCTGGAAGCTTGGCACGGGCGAACTCCATCAAGCGACCCATCCGCGCCCTGCCCTCCACTTCCGCCGCCGCCAGATCCTCAACCTTGAGGCCGGAGAGTTTCGGCATATGCGGGCAGTTGAGCCAGATCACGCCCGGCAGCGGCGTCTTCAGCCACCAATAAGACCAGCAACCGCCGATGAGACGCTTGGCTTCATGATCGAGCGCCTTGAAGGCTTCCGGCTCCTCAAACTCAAAACGTTCCGCAGCTTCCGTATCGACGCCGCCCCAGCGCGAGACGGTGGTAAGGATAAACGTATCCTCAATATGCGAGGCACCGGCATTGGCAGCCACATCCAGATCCCCGGTCGCATCGATCACGACGCCCGCCATGATGGCTTCGAGACCGGACTTGGTCTGGCACACCACGCCCTTGATGACCCCGTCTTCAACGATTGCCGAGGAGAACCAGCTATGGGTGCGAAGCTTGATACGGCATTCGGAGAAAATGTCGTAGGCCACTTGTTTGAAACCATCAGGATCGAAGGCGGCGGCATAGCAGATGGGATGTGGCGCGGTCGGCGTGTGGAAATCGAAGAGACCCCAGCGTGCCCAGCGACGCCAGCTCTCCGGCAAGTCGCGTTGATCGATCTGTCGGTCGTTCTCATCCGGCACGACGCAGAGGTTTTTGGAGCGCATGCGCTCGATCATCTCGGTGCAGATGCCCTGAACGGTGATCTCCAGACCATTCACCATATCATCCAGCACAAGCACCATGCCGCCAGCAGCCAGGCCGCCGAGATAAGGATAGCGCTCGATGAGCGTGACTGACGCGCCATTTCGGGCAGCAGAAATAGCGGCCGATATTCCGGCGGGTCCACCGCCGACGACAACGACATCGGATCTATCGACAATAGTCGCGGGGCGCTGAGGGATGTGAATGGTAGCGTGCATGGTCGTTCCTCCCGGTCATGCCGGCACGGTGAAGGGTTGCGCAGTCTGCAGGACGCGCGATTATTCTGGTTTCAGGTTGGTGGAGGTCTATTCGTGGCTGGAGGGCTTCCAGCGGATGACCTTCTTCTCCGCAATGGACACGACGAAGAACAGCACCACGGCCAGCGTCGCGGCGATAACCACCGTTGCGTAGAGCAATGGCGAGCGGAAGTTATAGGTTGCTTCGATGATCAGCGCGCCGAGCCCATAACTTGAGCCAATCCATTCTGCCACGATTGCACCCATGACGCTGCTGGTCGCCGCGATTTTCAGGGCCGCAAACAGGAATGGCAGAGAGGCTGGAAGACGGACCTTCCAGAAAATCTCGCTATTGCTGGCTGACAGAACCCGCATCAGATCGAGCATGGCCGGGCTCGCCGATTTCAGCCCTTGTACCATGTTGACCAAAGTCGGGAAGAAGCAGATCAACCCGGCAATGATGATCTTCGGCGCAATGCCATTGCCTACCAACAATACGAGGATTGGCGCCAGGGCTATGATGGGGATTGACTTGATGATGACGGCGATTGGATAAAAAGCCTTTTCCGCCAGCGGACTATAGACGAACCAGACCGCCAGCAGAACCGCTACCAGGTTTCCGAATACGAGACCAAGGGCCGCCTCCAGAAGGGTCGGTAGCAGATTGCTCCACAGTATCGCGCCGTTTTCCTTGAAGGCATACAGAACCGCGACCGGACTTGGTGCCATGAATGTCGGCACCGAAAAGCCCCAGACAATGAGCTGCCAGAGCAGAACACATCCGGCAATGGCAAGAACTGCGGGAAGGTTATCGACGACTGGTGCCAGCAATCGGTTTGTCCGCATGGCCCGCCGCATTGCGCCTTCCCCTGGCCGAGCATTTGCGGGTGCAATGGAATGGATAGAGTCGGCCATCAGCATTCCTCCAGAAGACGACGAAGATGCGCAGTGATGCGGATGAATTCGACTGTGTCACGCATCGCAAGGCCACGTTCGGAGGGCAGCTCCACCTTCATGAATTCCTTTACCCTGCCCGGATGGGCGGCCAGCATCAGCACATATTCGCCAAGGAACACGGCTTCCGGGATCGAATGCGTGACGAAGACGATGGTGGTGCCCGTTTCCTTCCATAGCCGGAGCAGTTCCTCGTTCAGCTTGTCGCGCGTGATTTCATCCAGCGCTCCGAACGGCTCGTCCATCAAAAGGATGCGCGGGCGTGTGACCAATGCGCGGGCGATGGCGACGCGTTGCCTCTGGCCCCCTGAGAGTTCGTGCGGCAGCGCGTTCTCGCGACCTTTTAGTCCGACGAGTGCCAGAAGCTTCCCAGGATCGGCATAGCCTGACGCATCCTCGCGCTTGCCAACTTCGAGCGGCAGCCGGACATTTTCAATTGCTGTACGCCACGGAAGGAGCGTTGCTTCCTGAAACACAAAGGCAAAATCGCGTCCCTCGCGTGCCTGCTGCGGCGTGCGGCCCAGCACGGAAATCGACCCTTCGCTGATGTGGACGAGATCGGCGATGCAGCGCAAAAGCGTGGACTTTCCACAACCCGACGGTCCGATCAACGTCACCAGCGCTCCCCTCGGGATTGTCAGGCTGACATCCTTCAGAGCCGTGAACTCCGATTGCCCGCTCCCGAAGCGGACGTCGAGATGATCCACCGACACTGCCGAAGAAACGGGATCCGGCGCTTGCATGTCGATTTTTTGCTGAGCCAAAGCCATGAGCGTTATCCCACCTGTTTGCGGATATCGGCTGTCGCCTCGAGCACAGACAGGGTCATGACATCGTCCACTGTTGGCACTTTTTCCTTGAACTGTCCGAGATCCGCATAGGACTTGATCTGGGCAGACCAGTTCTCCTTGGTCATTGCTCCCCAGCCGCCCGTCTTGGTGGTTTCATTGAAGGCGAACTTCATCAAAGGACCGATTGCCTCCATCTCGCTGGCCTTATCGAGATTGGGGAAGGCTTCGACCAGAAGGTTCACGGCCTCTTCCTGGTGGGCGCGGGCATAGCCCCATCCACGGGCGGTTGCTGCCATCCATCCGGCAAGTTCCTTCGGATGCTCTGCCAACTCCTTGTCCGTGGTATAATATACGTTTGCGTAAAGCTGGATCCCTGTATCCCAGAGCATCAGGTCTACCCTATCCTCGCCCAGCACTTTGAGAGCGTTGGTGTTAGTGATCCAGCCAACAACGGCGTCTGCCTGGCCAGTGACCAACTGGTTCATATCTGCGCCCATGTTGACGATCTTGACCTTGTCTTCGGGCACATTGTTCTTCGCGAGAAGCGCACGCAGCAGGATAGCGCCGGTTGGCTGAATGGCGACCGTCTTGCCGATCATGTCCTGCGCCGTGCGGATCGGCTTACTCTTGCGGGAGAAATAGGCATAAGGGTGCTTTTGATATCCTGCCGCTATAGCCTTGATCGGCACACCCGCGCCTCTGGCGAGCATCACCGATGGACTGGACGAAATCTGACCAATTGAAGCCTGACCCGATGCCACCCCGGCAACACCATCAACGTTCGGGCCACCGGGAACAATCTCCAACTGGAGACCTTGCTCGGCGTAGTACCCCTTCTTCATCGCAACGACTTCGCCAAGCAAACCGTTCGACGCAAGCCAACCGAGTTGCATGCGAATTTTTGCGGGCGAGGCCGCCGAAGCAGGCTCTATGGTAAGAAGCGTCTGGGCTGCGGCAATGCCACCGATCGCCATGGCGGATTGGATGAAACCTCTTCTGCTGACTGCGAATTCCGACATGTCGTTCCCCTCTCTCTGTTGTTTAAGAGATTCTCATTAAAGGGATCATTGCCGAAGCATGCGTTCGCATAAAGAATAATTTTGCGCGCAATCCGTTGCCGTTTCGGCAAATGATGTGGAACGCGGCTTCTCCGGCGAAGAGGCTCTATTCCGTCGACAATCAACTTGTGTTGGTTTCCGCTTTGGCGGCGACGCGGAACTCCTACAGCTCGGTTTCGATTTACGATCGTTGGAACAAGAGAGAGAATCACTTACAATTTCGAAAATCTGCGTCCGTATCGGCTGGCAGGATGCGGTCCTCACTAACGATGGCCGGTCGAATTTGACCCGGTAACGGGGCGCGCACCTCGTTAATCCGGGGTGGCCAATCTCCGCCGAGACGATGGCAATCCATCACATTTCTCGACGAGTAAATCGCCTAAGCGCCCGTTTGGAAAGACGTCGCTCCAGCCATCCAGCGCCGCGCCTCAGCGGAGGCGCACCGTGGATCTGTACCTGGCAATGCGAGCTGTGCGTCTGGCCAGACCTGACACGGTTTTCCAACCAGATGCTACGGTATCAACGCAGACCCGAAGGCTTGGTCCACGAACTCGGGCTGCCGGCGCATCGCGCCAGGCAAGATGCCTACGTCACAGCGCATCACCTGCGCGAGCTGTCGAATAGTGCATCGATCGAGCGGTTTTTGCAGTCGAGCACTGAACCCGGCCTTCTCCGGCGCGTTCCGTTCCGGCCGGATCGCGGCGAGAGTTGGGATCGGCTCCGCATGGATGCGCTGCAGGACTATCTTCGCGACCGGAACGCAGACCTTCGCTTCGACGCCCAAACCGAATTGGCAAGACGTGGGGAGGATGGGCAGGCGAACACCGACAAGCCGGCACCCTTTCGAAAACATGTCGAACTGCTCTGCTATTCGGTGCTTCTTATCCCTGTCATCTGTCGGCAACGACAAAACATGCGAGCGTTCGCATATCAAGCGATGGCAGCAAGACGTCACTGCTGGCACTCATCGTGTAGTGACGGTTGTCTGGCGCGCAAGAACGCTCGAAACAGGAATGGGCATACCAGATGAAGCGGAGACCGCGAAAGCCGTTCGCCTCCCGCAAGACCGGCTAAAAGGGTTGCCGCAGGAGGGTCAGCATAGCACCGGCAACGCCGGGACCCGGGACCGACAGCCCCCGGCGCGCGGGGCTGCTTCTCAGATTTCAGGACCGCCACCTTGCTTCCGTGATCAGAAGTGCCCCACTTCTACGCTGGATCCAAGCCGGCAGATAAATCAGGCAGATCATGATAGTGGCATTTGGAATGCGGGAAACGGGTCATCGGGACGAGTATAGTCGGCCCGTTATAAGCTCATACCTAGCCATCCTGACAAGCCGCCGCAATCCTGAACGCTGTCGATTTTCCGAACACTTAGCTAGTCAGCAAAGTTTTTGTCGCATGCGGCGTCGATCACGATAACATTGCATTATGGCTAAGCATGATCCCACTCTCTCGCTCTTGTTCCACGCGCTTGCGGACCCGACGCGTCGATCAATGTTGACCAAGCTCGCCGAGGGGCCGGTCAGCGTGACTGATCTCGCGGAACCGACGAGACTGCAACTGCCAACTGTGATGCGGCATCTCTCGGTGCTGGAGGAAGCGGGGCTGATAACCACGGCGAAGGATGGACGGGTTCGGACCTGCGCCATCGTGCCTGAGGCATTTGATCCCACCCGAACATGGCTCAAGCAGCAAGAAGCGCTTTGGGACGCTCGGCTGGAAGGGCTGGACTCCTTTGTGATGAAGACAATGAAAGGGTGTGAGAAATGATGGACGATATCGAGAGTACTGCCGACCGGACCATGGTGCTGCAGCGGATCATCAGGGCGCCGCGATCCGTTGTTTGGAGCGTGTGGATGAACCCGGAAACGCTACCTTTGTGGTGGGGGCCGGAAGGCTTTTCCTGCCGAACAAGGAGGATCGAGTTGCGCAGCGGCGGCGAATGGGTCTTCGACATGATAGCGCCGGAGGGAACGGCTTTCCCGAACCACCACCTTTACCACGAAGTTCAGCCTGAGGAGCGAATACGATATGCGCTGCTTTGGGGCGAGAACGGACCCAAGCATGCTGACGCCATCGTGGCGATGGAGGAAGAGGATGGCACAACCAAGGTAACGCTGACGATGATCTTCAGCACGGCTGCCGAATACCAGACGGCCAAGGGCTTCGGAGCGGAAGAACTAGGGCAGCAAACACTGACCAAACTGGAACGTTTGGCGGCATCGCACTGAAGCAATTATGGCCAGCGGCCTGTTTCTGTGCCGGATCCAAAGCCCGGACAGATGGCCGCTCCGACCAGCGAGGTGCAGAACAAAACTCTTGCAAATCTGGAGCCGTCCACACATGGCGCGCGTCGTCTCATGGTTTCCCGCCAGGCGGACGCAGGCAATGTCTCGCATAAATTGCGTTACAAAGGCGCTTCACATGTCAGTCGCTGGTACAAACACCTCTTTGGTGCTCCGCCTGGGCGTGACGCAGGATTTATGCAGGCAATTATAAACTCGAACTAGGAAGACACGGGTATTCCTGTTGCAACCGACCAACTGATCGCTGAATGGGGCGTGCCGCACATCCTCATCAACAATGCCGGCATCGACAGCAAGCCGAATGGCGATGCAGACCAGAATGCCCCATTCGAGGACTATCCGCAAAAATACTGGGACGAAGTGATCGACACCAACCTCACGGGCGTGATGCTGACCACCCAGGTGATCGGCAGCAAAATGGCCGAGCCCGGTCGCGGCTCCATCATCATGGTCGGCTCAATGTATGGTCTTGTGTCGCCTAACCAAGCGCTCTATGCCTATCGCGAAGCCCGCGACGGAAAGCCGTTCATCAAGGCGATCTCCTACGCCGCCTCGAAATCCGGCCTGGTGAACATGACTCGCTATCTCGCCACCTATTGGGCGAAGAAGGGCGTACGAGTCAATCTCGTAACCTTCGGCGGCGTCAGAACCGGCTCTTTCGACAAGGAGTTCATCGATGCATTCCTTGAGCGGGTCCCCATGGGCCGCCAGGCAGAGATCGAAGAGTTTGGCCCGATCGTGCATTTTCTCGGCTCCGACGCCTCCACTTACATGACCGGCGCCAACCTGGTTCTTGACGGCGGCTTCACCGCCTGGTGACGGCATCCGCCTTCCTGACGTCTAATCCGCTCGGCCAGCCGAGCGGGTTCTTTCTTCGAAAGCACTCGTTTGGCCACCTGCCTGCACTGCATTCTCAACGATTTCTGAGTTTAAGCCACCTGTCTGAAAGCCCGTCGGCGTAACACCGAGCGCATTGACCGTCACTAGCCGACAAAAGCGGCCGCCAATCGGCATGCAAAGTGGTCACTGGCGTCAAGTGGTTGCAAGGCATCGTAAACTTAACGGGCTGTCGAGCAAAATGTGGGATCTGGCGTTATGGAATACGGGCTTGATGAACAGGCGGTTCCAAAAGGGGGGTGCCATCCTTTTTGTAGTTGAGGAGATCAATTTCAATGGTGACGCGGAAGCAAGAGCAAGGCGTATCTGGGCGATGTCGTCGCCATTCGTTGCCGGCCCCTGCAAGAAGCGGCAATTTCTGCCTATGACCTCTAAGCGATCATAGCCTGTTAGCTTCAGGAATGCCTCATTGACAAAGACGATGGCAACGCCCGGGCTTCGGGCGTCGGCGCTATGGGACAGTTTTGTTGCAGCGGCCAAATCTTGGGCAATAGCGCAACCCGTGGCAGATGTTGCGAAGATTATCGATATCGCATTGACGCAGCTTGCAACCGAATATTCATTCAAACGGTCGGTGCGGCTGCTGCGGAACAACCGCAGCTCGATCTCAATTTCTGACACGCGCAAGGACGGTCTGGTACTTTGAAAACGCTTAAGCCGCTGATCCTGACAGCACACATTTGCGGCAGCGACCTTGAGCCGTTTGACCGTCTTCGTCAGGCGAACTTTCCGCGAGACCGAAACTTTCTTCGCGCCCACCTGACAATGTTTCACCGTATTCCCGGCGAATACAAGGAACAGGTTGTCCAGCATCTGATAGATGTTGCGGCAGGGCATGCTCCAATCACGGCTGTCGTCAGTGGCCTTCGTCATCTCGGTGCGGGTGTCGCGTTTTCGATTGTCAGTCCAGAGCTTCAGGCCATCCACGCCATACTGAGGCGAGCCTTCATGCCATGGCTGGGTGGGCAGGACATGCAAAAATGGCAGCCCCACATCACAATCCAGAACAAGGTCTCGAAACTGGCAGCGGATTCCCTTCATGCAGCGCTAACGAGAGAGTTTCAGCCGCATACGATCGAGATTATCGGCCTTGATCTTTGGCGGTATCTCGGCGGTCCGTGGCAGCACGAAAGCTTAGCCATATTTGGCCAAGTTCGCTGATACGAATCGTCACGGCGCCAACTCGAACTGCTCGGAAGCTACGCCTTCATCCCAGCAGTGATGGGCATTGACCTCAGCGTTGGCAACTTAACCCCAAAACGAAAAAGCCTGCCGCGGGAGGAGGAGTGCCGGTGTTCCGACAGACGATCCTTGGCAGGAGGAGTGGGCCGTCTGAAACCGAAGCTTTGCGGGAGGAGGTGCATCGCTTCGATAAGAATGAAGGTAGTCGGAATTGGCCTGCTGCCGGTAATCGAGAAGCGTGTTGGATCGTCGACACCGAATGGAGCAAGCGTTCGTTTCTCAAGGTCCCGCAGAGGCAAACATTGCGGTGCAACCGATTGGGCAGAGAGTCTTGCCCAACCCTAAGAGGCCCTTTCAAAGTGCCGAGGCTTGGGGAAAAGGCGGAACCTTAAATCCACGCGTCGCGTTTTGCCTTTTTACAGGAAGCGCCTCATGTCGATATCGCCACCCATCCACTTTTCATCTGATCTCGAGACCATCAACGACGATGAGCAAGAGACAATTGCTGGCCTCAATCAACAATTCGATGTCATCATGCAAAAGACCGCAGAAGACTATGGTCATGCCGTGCGGTCTGTGCATGCAAAATCACATGGCATCATCGAAGCGGAAATGACGATCGCAGACGGCCTGCCGCCTGAATTGGCCCAGGGTATGTTCGCGACGCCCGGAGTTCATAAGGTTTTCTTGCGCCTATCGACGAATGCGGGCGACATTCTCCCCGATGCCGTCTCTCTGCCGCGAGGTTTGGCCATGAAAGTGCTGGATGCTGAAGGGCCGCGCCTTCCCGATGCCGAAGGTTCCACCCAAGACTTCATCATGGTCAATGGACCCGTATTCCAGGCACCAAACGCGAAGAAATTCCTGTCAGGTCTGAAGCTCCTCGCCAAAACGACAAACCGGATGGAAGGCACCAAGACTGTGATGTCAAGCGTGCTTCAGACGGTGAACAAGGGCCTTGAGGCTGTCGGTGTCGCGAGCCCGACCATTCAATCGCTTGGCGGCGCGCCGAACTCCGATCCACTCGGCGAGACTTATTTTAGCGTTACACCGTTCCGCTACGGCGACTATGTTGCCAAGTTCAAATTGAAGCCGATCTCGCCTGACCTGACTAAACGGACGGATACCCTGATCGACGCAAGCGTCCAAGAAAATGCCATTCGCGAGACTGTTCAGGCAGAAATGCAGGAAACCCACGGAGTATGGGAATTCCAGGTCCAGCTTTGTCGTAATTTGGAGCAACAGCCTATCGAGGATCCGACGGTAGAGTGGAAAGAGGAAGACGCTCCTTTCGTCACAGTTGCGACGGTCACTGCGATGCCACAGGATAGCTGGAGCGATGCGAACGTCCAGAAGGTCGACGAAGAGATGCGGTTCAGCGTATGGACAGGCCTAGAGGCCCACCAGCCCCTCGGCAACATTAATCGGGCACGTAAAGATACCTACCGACATTCGGCAGAATTCCGTGCCCGGTTCAATGGCTGCCCGTTCCACGAACCATCCCGCTGATCCCATATTATCTCGCGAGGCGTTCCAGTTGACGGAGCGACCTCGCCGTTTTTTGATCGGGAAGCATCCGTGACTGAAACCGTTCAGAACCAGCGCCCGAAGACATTCTGCCGGCAGGATTATTAAAATCGATCGCACGTGTTATCGGCGCCAAGGGACCCTCCCGAATAGTTCTTGAGCAAGTGGCCCGACAGAAGAAGCCGGGTGGTGTCATGCGAGTTTCCAGCGCCCGGCTCAAATCGGTAAACCACCGCCAATTTGAGTTTTGCGAGATTTGTGCGAAAGCAACGATTTCACATCTGACAAGCGCCCGCTGCACACCGGCTTTCTGACGCGAAATTACTGTGATGGCGCTTCACGAGTGGGAAGACTACGACTCCGAACAAACCGGCCGGCTGACGCAGCTGTTGCGCCACAACATTGCAACTGTCTGACCATGAAGAAGCCACGCGGTGCTCTTGTCACCCCGTTGTAAAACGCCACATCATCGTGACCTGAGACCCGACTTCCCTCCATTTTTTGGGAGAGTCTTGGGTTTTCTGCTCTGGGACCAAACCTTGGACCGCCGGGAATTAGAGTTTCCGGCTCTGATCACGATGGCTGGCTGGTAGCGCCACCGGGATTATGCAGTGCGATCGGGACGTTATAACCGATCGCCGAGTGAGGACGTTCCTCGTTGTAATATCGACGCCAAGTCTCCAACTTTTCGCGGGAATCTGCAAGGGTCAGGAACCAATGAGCATTCAGGCATTCCGATCGCAGCTTGCTGTTGAAGGCCTCGATGAAGCCGTTATCAGTCGGTTTGCCCGGGCGTGAGAAGTCCAGGGTGACGTTGTTGGCATAGGCCCAGAGGTCAAGATCACGGGAGATGAACTCGCTGCCATTATCCACCCTGATCGTCTTCGGATAGCCGGTCTTTCGGCAGATGCCTTCGAGGGTCTGGACGACATCCTCGCCGCGATAGGTGAAGCGAGCGTCGGCGGCCGGGCAGTAGCGCGAGTGCGTGTCGACCACGGTCAGGATACGCAGCTTCTTGCCGGTTGCGAGCTGGTCATGAACGAAGTCCATCGCCCAGACATCGTTCGGCCCGACAGCTTCCTGACGATCATCTCGGAGCTTTGCCTTCACACGCCGCTTGGGATGCTTGTTGCGCAGCTGAAGCCCTAACTCGCTGTAAATTCTGCGTGTCTTCTTCATATTGATCTTCCAGCCGTCGCGGCGCAAATGCACATGGACGCGGCGGTAGCCATACCGCACACGTGTCTCGCAAATCTCCTTGATGCGTCGTTCGAGTGGGGCCTGTCCGGTGCGGCGGGATTTGTAGTGGTAGGTCGATGTATCGAACTTCAGGACCTTGCAGGCCCGTCGAATCGATATGCCCAGTCCACCAGCATCCCGTCGATCAGCTTGCGCTTCCGGACAGGCCTCAGAGCTAATGGGATGGTCCGCCCTGTCTCCCGAGAGCATAATGGAAGCAGGCAAAAAGGAGGGCCTCAGTGATGGATCGCAATCAACCGCGTGACTGCACTGTTTTTGGAGTAGATATTGGGAAGAACGTGTTCCACGTCGTCGGCCTGGATGGTTCAGGTGCGATTGTTCAGCGAGTTAAGTTCCGACGAGAGACATTGCTGCAATTCTTCGAGCGTGCGGCGCGTACGCTCGTGGGAATGGAAGCCTGTCCCGGGTCTCAGTGGCTGGCGCGCAAGCTGCAGACAATGGGACACGAAGTCCGGATTATTCCCGCGCAGTTTGTGAAGCCTTATGTGAAGTCGAACAAGAACGACACCATTGATGCCGCAGCTATCGCCGAAGCAGCAACGAGGCCGACAATGCGGTTTGTGGGTATTAAACAGCCGGACCAAGTTGATTTGCAGATGATGCACCGCGTTCGGAGTCGGTTGGTGTCAGCCCGGACAAACCTCATCTGTCAGATGCGTGCCTACTGCCTTGAGCATGGTGTCGCGATGCGACAAGGGGCTGGCGTATTCAAACTCGATATTTGCCGAGTTATTGAAGATCTGGACAATGATCTGACGCCAATGGCCCGTTCTGTTCTTCGCGATCTACATGACGATCTCCGCAGGCTGGAGGCACGTATCCGGCAAGTATCGGACGACATTGAGAAGATTGCAGACAGCGACGAGCGCGCGAGGCGCCTCATGACAATTCCAGGCATCGGCCCACTTGGAGCTACAGCTATTCTGTCAGCCGTCGGCAATCCCTCACGGTTTGCCAAGGCGCGAGACGTTGCAGCCTGGTTAGGCCTGGTCCCTCGTCAGTACTCGACCGGCGGAAAGCAAACGCTCCTCGGCATCAGCAAGCGGGGCAACAATTATATTCGACGATTGCTCATCCATGGTGCCCGCTCCTGTTTGATGCACCTCAACCGAGACAAGGATCGGCTTGGCCATTGGATCGATGAATTGCGACTCAGAATGCACGTGAACAAGGTGACCGTGGCTTTGGCTGCTAAGCTGGCGCGTATCGTTTGGGTGATACTCACGAAGCCCGGCGCCACTTACATGCGCCAGCCAGCTGCATAGCCCATCGCCATTCTGGCTCCTGAAGGCCAGACAGATTGCGAGGTTCGAAGGTGATGACGAGACAGTTGATCGGCATTCTGTAAGTCCTGGCTGAAAGAGGGCTTCGTGCCCGAAGAAGCTATTTGGAAACAGGATGTGCGGATCTCATCAGGGCCTGACTGCAACCGCAGTCCACTCGCGAGAGGCCGGATACATTTACGCAAACTGCATTCGTCAGCAGCTAAAGATCCTTGCAATGACAGGGCGGACCATACATTTCGGCGGATCACGTCCTGCAGCATCTCGCGGTCCAGCGTCAGATCGGCAACGATCTTCTTGAGCCTGGAGTTCTCATCTTCCAGAGCCTTCAATCGGCGCATCTCATCGGGCAGCAGACCCCCATACTTCTTGCGCCAATTGAAATAGGTCGCCTGGCTGATCCCCGCCTTCCGGCAAATCTCTGCCACCGGCACGCCGTCGTCGCCCTGCTTCAAAATGAACGCCTTCTGGGCGTCCGAGAACTTCGATGCCTTCATGCTTCCGCTCCTTTTCCCAGCCGGGAAATTACAGCGGAAAACTCCAATTATGAACGGTCCAGTTTTTGGGGATCAGAGCAGCAGCCGCGCTGTCAGATGGGAGTTTTCAACTTTTGCAAGAGCGAGCAAACGGAGCCCTTATCGTGTCGTATGGGGTTTTGTGGCGTTTCGTGCGCCCCTTGGGCCGACGTCGATTGCCTCGAGATGTCGTCTCACGACTGACGGACAGTATGTCGAACGCATCCATGCGGACTGCTCAGTTTTGCGATCCCCGTGTTGATGCGGGTGTTTGGGATCGTCTTTGTGTAGCGTTGGTTTGGAAACGCAAAAAGCCCCACAATGGGGGCTCTCTGGTATCACAGGGATTGTTGGTTGCGGGGGCAGGATTTGAACCTGCGGCCTTCAGGTTATGAGCCTGACGAGCTACCGGGCTGCTCCACCCCGCGTTATGTTTGAGCATTGTCTGGTTATTTGCCAGACTATGTTGTTTCTGTGTCCGTGGCGCATGCCCGGTTGTTTATTGTTTTGTCCTGCCTTTGGCCACTTTTGGTGTCCTTTGGTGGACAGGGCTGCTCTTGGCCTGTGCGTCGCATTTTTGGTATGACGCTTCTAGATTATTTTGCAGCAAAAAGGCCGCGTTGTCAGCGGCCCTTGTCTGTCGGCTTGGGCCGAAGTTTGTGTTGAGAAGATTTTGATTGCCTTTAGCAGACCTGGCAGCGACCTACTCTCCCGCGTCTTAAGACGAAGTACCATTGGCGCTGGGGCGTTTCACGGCCGTGTTCGGAATGGGAACGGGTGCGGCCGCCCCGCCATAACCACCAGGTCGGCTAAGGGCAATGTGATTGAGAAGCTGGTGAAGGTATGAGCCTTCGTTTTTGATTTGAACACGTTATTTGTTTTGTCTCTTTTTGTCTTTGACCTGTTTGAGTGTGCCACCCCTACAGGCCAGCGGCCGTCGCCAATCGTTTGGCGCGCCGTCCTTAAGCCGCAGCAAGCTTTGCTTGCGACAGCGTGAGGACAAAACAGATGGCATCATCTGTGCTGCAGGGCAGCACGGATGAGCATTTTCAATGAGAACGATCAAGCCAATCGGGCTATTAGTAAGGCTAAGCTTCATGCGTTACCGCACGTCCACACGCCTCCTATCAACGTGGTCGTCTTCCACGGCCCTGATAGGGAATACTCGTTTTCAGGTGGGTTTCCCGCTTAGATGCCTTCAGCGGTTATCCCTTCCATATATAGCTACCCTGCTATGCCGTTGGCACGACAACAGGTCCACCAGAGATATGTCCATCCCGGTCCTCTCGTACTAGGGACAGATCCTGTCAATATTCCTACACCCACGGCAGATAGGGACCGAACTGTCTCACGACGTTCTGAACCCAGCTCACGTACCGCTTTAATTGGCGAACAGCCAAACCCTTGGGACCTGCTCCAGCCCCAGGATGCGATGAGCCGACATCGAGGTGCCAAACAACCCCGTCGATATGGACTCTTGGGGGTCATCAGCCTGTTATCCCCGGCGTACCTTTTATCCGTTGAGCGATGGCCCTTCCACGCGGGACCACCGGATCACTATGACCGACTTTCGTCTCTGCTCGACTTGTCAGTCTCGCAGTCAGGCGGGCTTATGCCATTGCACTCGACGACCGATTTCCGACCGGTCTGAGCCCACCATCGCGCGCCTCCGTTACTCTTTCGGAGGCGACCGCCCCAGTCAAACTACCCACCATACACTGTCCCGGATCCGGATAACGGACCGCGGTTAGACATCCATGACGATAAGGGTGGTATTTCAAGGATGGCTCCACGAGAACTGGCGTCCCCGCTTCAAAGCCTACCACCTATCCTACACATGCCGACACGAATGCCAGTGTAAAGCTATAGTAAAGGTGCACGGGGTCTTTCCGTCTGACCGCAGGAACCCCGCATCTTCACGGGGAATTCAATTTCACTGAGTCTATGTTGGAGACAGCGGGGAAGTCGTTACGCCATTCGTGCAGGTCGGAACTTACCCGACAAGGAATTTCGCTACCTTAGGACCGTTATAGTTACGGCCGCCGTTTACTGGGGCTTCGATTCAAAGCTTGCACCTCTCCTCTTAACCTTCCAGCACCGGGCAGGCGTCAGACCCTATACGTCGTCTTATCGACTTCGCAGAGCCCTGTGTTTTTGATAAACAGTCGCTACCCCCTGGTCTGTGCCACCCCAATACACTTGCGTATAATGGGGTCACGCTTCTTCCGAAGTTACGCGTGCAATTTGCCGAGTTCCTTCAACATAGTTCTCTCAAGCGCCTTGGTATACTCTACCTGACCACCTGTGTCGGTTTCGGGTACGGTCTATAATGATGGAGCTATTTCCTGGAACCGCTTCCCTGCCCATCCAATCCAATAAGAATGAACAAGTTACGCAATCCGTCACTACCACCAGGCCCACGAATATTAACGTGGTTCCCATCGACTACGCGTGTCCGCCTCGTCTTAGGGGCCGGCTAACCCTGCTCAGATTAACTTTAAGCAGGAACCCTTGGTCTTTCGGCGAGGGGGTCTCTCACCCCCTTTATCGTTACTCATGTCAACATTCGCACTTCCGATACCTCCAGAGGCCCTCACGGGTCCTCCTTCACTGGCTTACGGAACGCTCCGCTACCACACATCTTACGATGTATCCTCAGCTTCGGTGCATGGCTTTAGCCCCGTTACATTTTCGGCGCAAAGACCCTTATTTAGACCAGTGAGCTGTTACGCTTTCTTTAAATGATGGCTGCTTCTAAGCCAACATCCTGGTTGTTTTGGGATCCTCACATCCTTTCCCACTTAGCCATGACTTGGGGACCTTAGCTGGAGGTCAGGGTTGTTGCCCTCTTCACGACGGACGTTAGCACCCGCCGTGTGTCTGCCGACTAGTACTCCTCGGTATTCGGAGTTTGGTTAGGATCAGTAAGACGGTGAGTCCCCATAGCCCATCCAGTGCTCTACCCCCGAGGGTATTCGGTCGACGCTCTACCTAAATAGATTTCGCGGAGAACCAGCTATCTCCGAGTTTGATTGGCCTTTCACCCCTAGCCACAAGTCATCCCAATCTATTGCAACAGATGCGGGTTCGGTCCTCCAGTTGGTGTTACCCAACCTTCAACCTGCTCATGGCTAGATCACTCGGTTTCGGGTCTAATGCAACTAACTAAAATCGCCCTATTCAGACTCGCTTTCGCTGCGCCTACACCTACCGGCTTAAGCTTGCTAGTTACACTAAGTCGTTGACCCATTATACAAAAGGTACGCCGTCAGCGTTTCCGCCTCCGACTGCTTGTAGGCATCCGGTTTCAGGTTCTATTTCACTCCCCTTGTCGGGG